>RFZL01000011.1 GCA_009920665.1 Alphaproteobacteria bacterium
GGGAACAGAGACATGCTTTCAAGAGGGGCACGGCTGCTGACAGCGGCCATCGGTACGGCGCTTGTGATGGCCTTCGTCTTCGGCCTCGCGCACAGCATCTCGACCGGTTTCGCCGGTTTTCGGGGCGGGCTGCCCTTCTGGATCATCGCCATCACCGTGATGTCGATGGCGGCCTATGATTTCTGGGACGAGACCATCCGCAGGAAATAGTGGCAAAAAGGCCGGGGAGGGGCGGAGAGGGGATTTACTTCCCGCTCAGCGCGTTCAGGATCGGGCAGTCGGGGCGGTGGTCGCCGTCGCAGGCCGAGGCGAGGCCGGTCAATTCATCCTTCAGTGACTGCAGTTCGGCAAGCCGCGCATCTATCTCGTCGATCTTCTTCAGCGTCATCGCCTTGACCTCGCGGCTCGGCCGGTTGCGGTCCTCATACAGCCCCAGCAACTCGCGGCATTCCTCGACCGAGAAATCGAACTTGCGGGCCTTGCCGACGAATTGCAGTTTCGCCACATCACCCTCGCCATAGTCGCGATAACCGGTCACCGCGTCCTGGCGCGGCGTCACCATGCCGATATTCGCGTAATAGCGCACCGTCTTCACCGTCAGCCCGGCGCGCCGCGCCGCCTCGCCAATCTGCATTCTCTTTCTCCGGTTCATCTGCAAATTTCCGGGTGATGGCCCTTTACCTTCCCCTCGGGGGAAGCCTTACATAGAGGTCAGATGGAGGTCAAGATGACGGCAATCACATCATCATTGGGCATCAGCTGGCGCTGCCGCCATACCTGGCGGCGGGCGTCCTACAACACCTCATGGTGTCTTCTTGGCTGCGCCATCGGCGATCTCGGCACCATCCTGTTCTTTCAGGTGACAGGCATTCCCTGGCCGGTCTGGGCGATCATGACGCTTGCCATCATGAACGGCCTGCTGACCTCGATCGCGCTGGAAACGGCAATCCTGGCACGCCAGATGCCGCTTCGCCCGGCGCTGAAGACGGCGCTCGGGATGTCGCTGATCTCGATGATCGGCATGGAGGTGGCGATGAATATCACCGATGTCCTGCTGACCGGCGGCGCGATGCTGACCTGGTGGGTGGTGCCGATCATGCTGCTGGCCGGCTTCCTCGCCCCGCTTCCCTATAATTACTGGCGTCTGAAGGCGCTTGGCAAGGCCTGCCACTAGATGCCTGCCACTGGGGTGAAATACGCCATGCCATGCCGTCATATCCATTATGCTGTACTTGCCATCATCATGCTGCTGTCAACGGCGGTGATGGCGCATTCGCCGCTGACCGCGCTCACGCCGGCGGACGGGGCGCGGCTCACCACCGCGCCGGACAGCATCGAGATGCGGTTCAGCGGCAGCTCGCGGCTGGTCAGGTTTGCCCTTGTCAGCACGGCGGACGGGGCGGAAGTCGGACTTGACGATACGCATCTGATGGTTGAGGCGGTTGATCACAGCATCGCCCTGCCGGCGCTTGCCGCCGGTGACTACATGGCCAGCTGGCGCGCCATGGGCGAGGATGGCCATGTGATCAGGGGACGCTTTTCCTTCACCATCGTGCCGGAGTGACCGGTTGATGTTCGAAATCTGGGACATTCTGCGGCCGCTGACCAAGTTCGGCCTGTATCTGGCCATGCTCGGTGCCGCTGGCGGGCTGATCTTCGAGGTGCTGTTCCGCCACCGCGTGCCGGAGGCAACAGCCATCCATGTCAGCCGTCTGATCGCTGTTGCCGCCTGGGCCGGGCTTGTCCTTGTCGGGGTGCGGCTTGCGGTGGCGGCGGGAAGCCTTGGCGGCGATCTGGCAAGCATGCGTGATCCGGTGCTTGTCGGCTTGGTGATGCAATCGCCGCTGGGGCTGTCGAGCATGATCGCCGGGATCGGCTTTGCGATGATCACCGTGATCGGGCGGGTCAAGGCGCGTGGCGAGCAGGCGGCGCGCATCGTCGCCGCGGCAACGGTGCTGCTGTCGCTGACGGTTGCCGGGCACGCCACCATGCTTGGTGCCATCACCGGTGTGTTGCTGGCGCTGCATCTTGGCGGGGTTGCCTTCTGGCTTGGGGCCTTGCTGCCGCTGCGGCAATTATGCGGCGGTGCCGGCGATGTGACATCGGCGGCGATGCTTGCCGATGTCGCTGACAGATTTGGCCGGATTGCACAGCGGGTGGTTCCGGTGCTGATTGTCGCCGGGGGCGTCTATGCCGCGATCCTCACCGGGTCGGTGGCGGCGATGCTGACAAGCGGCTATGGGCTGGCGCTGCTGGTCAAGATCGGGCTTGTCGCCGGCCTGCTGTGGCTGGCGGCGCGGAACAGGTTCCGGATCGTGCCGGCACTTCAGGCGGGCGATCTGTCGGCGGCGCTGCGGCTTCGCCGGATGATCGACCGGGAAATTCTTGTCGCCATCGCCGTTCTGGTGATGAGCAGCCTGCTGACAAGCTCACTCACCCTGCCGATGCGGAGTATGGGATGAAACGACGAAGCTTTATCAGCGCCGGCATTCATGCAGGCGCGATGACGGCCATGATCTCGGCGCTGCCGCTGCCAACACTGGCGGCCGGGGTCAGGCGCTATGCCATCACCGCCGCGCCGGCAGCGCAGCATCTTGGTCCGCCGGACCGGCCGGCAACCAGCCTGTGGCTTTATGGCGGTACCTCGCCCGGGCCGCTGATCGAGGCGTGGCGCGGTGAGGAACTTGAGGTGGAGTTCCTGAACAATCTCGATGTGCCGACGACAATGCACTGGCACGGCATCCGGAACCTGAACGCGATGGATGGCGTTCCCGATCTGACACAGGCCGCTATCGAGCCGGGAGCGCGCTTCACCTACCGGTTTCCGCTCAAGGATGCGGGGAGTTTCTGGTACCACGCGCATAACAAGGGGTGGGAACAGCTGGCGCGGGGGCTGTACGGGGCCCTGATCGTTCGCGAGCCTGATGAGGCCTCCGGCCTTCAGGATATCACGCTTGTCGCCGATGACTGGCGCCTTGATGAGGATTACCAGCTTCACGAGGACAGTTTCGGCTCGCTTATGGACTGGTCGCATCAGGGGCGGCTTGGCAACTGGCTGACGGTGAATGGCGCTACAGATCCCGAAATCCCGGTGGCCAGCGGACCGGTGCGGCTGCGCCTGATCAATGCGGCAAATGCGCGGACACTTGCCTTCCGGCTCGCCAGTGGCGCTCCGATGCGGATTGTCGCGCTTGACGGCTCTCCTTGCGCGGCTTTCGAGGTTGAAACGGTGCGTCTGGCGCCAGCGCAACGTGTCGATCTTCTGGCCAGTTTCGATGAAGGCCTCACCATCCTCGAGGAGATCAGCACCGGCGATGCCATCGGGGCCGCCCGTCTGGTTGGCGCGTCGCAAACGACACTGGCCGCTGGTCGGACGATCGAGAACCGACCCTGGTATGATCGCCCCGATACCGCCGGCGCGCATGTCATCGACATCCATATGCAGGGCGGCGCGATGGGCAATCTGGAATCCGCCCTTTTCGAGGGCGAGACAATGCCGCTACGCGAACTGGCCCGGGAGCATTCAAAATTATGGGCCTTCAACGGCATCGTTGGCGGATATGACCATAGGCTTGCCGACCTTGCGCTTGGCGATGTGGCGGTATTGCGGGTCCGCAACGACACGCGCTGGGAACATGCGATGCATCTGCATGGGCATCATTTCTGGGTGAATTCGCGCGAGTTCGGTGAAGCTGGCCGGGATGTCCTGCGTGACACCTATCTTATGGCCCCCGGTGAGACTGCCGACCTTGTCTTCATCGCCGACAACCCCGGTCTGTGGCTGTTTCACTGCCACATGATGGAACATCATGCCGCCGGCATGGGCGGTGTCATCAGCATCTCCTGATCGGGGTTTGCGGCAGCGCGCATGGCAAATGCATCACCGAAGGCAGCCAAGCGCGGCAAGACAGTTTGCGTTAAAAGCCGCTTTGTCGATCATGTCTGTCCGGAATTCCCCGCCCGGCATCGCCGCGATCTGTACAGCGCCGGTCAGGATGCTGTAATAGGCCCGGGCCAGATCACCGGCGCTCTTGGCATCGGCATAGCCATAATGCAGCAGCAGCGCCCGCAGCCCGGCAAGCTGCTCGGCAGTCCCGGTCCGCAGATGTTCGGCTGTTGCCGCCGTCAGCTTCGGCGCCAATGTCGCGGTCAGATGGTTGATGAGATGACACAGAAGCGGTCGCGCGGCAAAGCTTGACACAAAGATTCTGTTGAAGCTGGCGCGGGGCAGGGGGGCACCGGCCGCCAGCAATGACCGGTTGAAGGCCGCCATGCAATCATTCAGCAATGTCCGGTAGGCCGCAAGGATGATCTCCTCGCGCGTGGCGAAATAGCCATAAAGCGCCGGCTTCGTGAGTTTGCAGGCGGCGGCGATATCCTGCATCGACACCGCATTGAGACCGTGCGCGCCGACAAGACCTGCCGTCGCCTTGATGATGTCGCGGCGTCGCGCCGCCTTTGCGTTGTCTGATCTGGCCCGCGCTGTCGCCATTCTCAACACTTTCTTACCAATGGTAAATTAATAAAATACCATAGGTAATTTAATGTATAATCTGAATGGTGTAAAGGTACGCCGCCGGCGTGTGCCGGATCAGACTGTCTTTGAGGGATTTCCCCGAAACAGGAAGATGTCCTCGATCACCGCGCACGAATAGAAATGGCCTGTCCGGACAGAATACTGGCCTTCAATACAGATGATGGCTTGTTGTTCGCGTTCGCCGGCAGGGCACCGCACCTCATCTCAGAACAGACGTTCGCGGTCTTCCTTGACGCAGCGGTATCTTTCGACCACCAGCGCCGATTTCTCGTTCGATGTCTGGGTGTATCCCTCGAAGACAGCATCGCCGCTTGTGCGCGAAATGAACATCTGATGGTGGTGCCCCTCCTCGCTGGTTTCGCAGGCCAGACGCAGGGCCGAGATCCGACATTGTGACGGGGCGAACAACACCTCGCCCGAGGGCATGTCGAGAACCGATGCACGTTTTCCGTTGCGAATCTCGATCTTGATCTGACGTTCGGCGTCGCGTAGTGCCTCGGTTCGAATGTCGCCGGCAACAAAGGCCAGAAGGTGTGACCGTATTTCACCGTTACACTGGAAGCGCACAGCCTGCATATCCGCCAATGCGGGAGTGGAGGTCAGTCCGGCGACGCCGGGTAACAGGGCGAAAGCCAAAAGCAAGGCAAGTCTGGCGTGAGACATCATAAGCAAAGCAGATCAGTTTCGATCATTCTGCAGGGAATAAGGATTTCCGTCGTTCCGTGATCGAAATGCCAATCAATTCCTTTCTTTTTCACATCAGAGCGCGCGAAACAGGTGAGCAGACATTTCTGCCAATCCCGCACATTCGCAGCTTTCTTCATATTTACCTTTATTAGCAACATTTAATGTGACGAAATAGGTGATTACACCAATTAAAAGTGAAATATATCCGGTTTTTTTGCCGGACTTGTCTTGACCGTAGCATCTGCGCTACCACAGAGACATGCTGTCCTTTGTCGAGAAAACACTGGCCGAACAGGGTTTCGCCGCCTGCTGGGACCTGCAGGTCGCACCGCTGATCGAGCGATATGCCGCCAAACGCCGGCGACGTATCCTGTGCGCCAGTCTGATCACCGGTATCGCGGCTGGCCTCGCCATCGTTGTTCTGGCTCTGCACACGCAGATCGACAGCGCCGGCTTTCTGGATCAGCCGATGAACCGGGCACTCGTGCTGGCGTTGGCGGGACTGGCGGTGATCTGCGTCTGGATGGCGCTGTTGCCGGTACCGGCAGCCTTTGCCGAGGCGGTGCGGCGGGCCGTTGAATTGCATTTCGCCAACCTGTTTTCAGCTGATGACAACACGGCCTTTGGCGAGGTTGTGTTGCAGGACCTCGTCACCGATGGGGTTTTGCTGGACCGCGAATACAGGCTGACCGCCAACTATGCCGGCACCTATGGAGATTGCCGCGTGCGGATGATCGAGGCGGCTGCCGGGCTGGCCAGCGGTCACCGACATAACCGGGTCGAACTTCTGGTTTTTCGTGTCAGCCTGCCAATCGCCCAAAGCGGTGAGGTTTATGCGGACAGCCGCGCCGACCGGTTGGAGTCGCGCATGAAGGCTGACCCGGCGCTGCGTCCCTGGCATGTCAGGAATGACCAGCTCGACGGCATCTTCACGATTGTTACAAGCGAACTCGACATGGCGGAAGGCCTGTTCACCGATAGCTTGGTCGAGACAATGCTGCGGATTCAGGAACATCTTGCCAGCCCCTTGGCGACGCGGCGTGGGGCGCCAGCACGCATTGCCATGCAGGCATCAGCGGGCAGCCTTGTGATGGTGATAGAAATGCCGGTTTCAGCCCGGCATGAGGCCGACCTGTCGCCAACTGCGGCCAGAGCAAGCGCGCGTGAGATGATTGTGCGGTTCGCAACGCTGCCGGCGCTGGTTGATGATCTCCACGGGCGTGCCGACACGCCGCCGGCCTTCGCGCCTTTGTCGAGTGACGATGATACGCAACCGGCCGTCGCCATATAGACCGGTCGCTATATAGACAATGCAAGGAACATGATTATGAAACTGTCCGATTTCTCGGTCCTGACCTTTGATTGCTACGGCACCCTGATCGATTGGGAGTCAGGCATGATTGCCGGCCTGAAGCCATTGACCGACCGCATCGCGGCGCGCGATGGCCGGCAGCCGGACCGCAACATGATCCTCGAGGCACATGCCAGACAGGAATCAACGCATCAGCGCCAGACCCCGGCGAAGCGCTACAGCGATCTGCTGGCCGGCGTCTATCGGCGGCTTGCCGAGGAATGGGGCCTTTCCGTCGGTTGGGACGAGGCGATGGCTTATGGCAGGTCGGTTGAAAATTGGCCTGCCTTTGCCGATTCGGCGGCGGCGCTCGCCTATCTGAAACAGCATTTCAGGCTGGTCATTCTGTCGAATGTGGACAATGCCAGCTTTGCCCACAGCAATGCCAGGCTGGGTTTGGCTTTTGATGCCATCTACACGGCCGAGGATGTCGGCAGCTACAAGCCCGACGATGCGAATTTCATCTATATGCTGACGCAACTCGAAACTCTTGGCTTTGGCAAGCAGGACATCCTGCATACGGCGGAAAGCATGTTTCACGACCATGCGCCGGCGAACCGCCACGGGCTGGCCAATTGCTGGATTTACCGCCGCCACGAGGATGAGGGTTTCGGTGCCACCATGCACCCCGGGGACATGCCAACCTGTGATTTCCGGTTCACCAGCATGGCGGCGATGGTCGAGGCCCACAAGGCCGAGCTGGCTGGCGCCTAGAGGGCGTCCAGAACCCTGATATCACGGTCCGCCGCATCGCCAAGTGTGGCCAGCGCGTCGCTATAGGCCTTGCTGTTATAGGCGTCGATGGCGGCCTGCGCGCTGGGGAATTCGATGAGCACCGTGCGCGTCGCCTCGTCACCCTCAAGCATCGCCACCGGCATGCCGCGCGACAGGAAGGTCCCGCCACCGGCGGCGATCGCCACCGACGCCTTGGCGGCATAGGCCGCGAGTTGATCTGCATCGTGAATGGCCTTGTAGACGGCCAGCCAGTAACCCTTGCTCATCTTCATCTCCTGCTGTGCGGATACTCTGGAAACAGGTGGCCTGTCCCTGCAGGCCGGATGAACATTAGAGACCGGCTTTGCCGGGGCGTCAATCCGAAGGGGGCGTCAATCCGAAGGGGCGGCGCTAGCGCTGGCGATAGGCGTTGGATGTGTGGCGTCGGTTCAACATGGCCTCGCGCCAGAAGACAATCAGGCCACTTGCCAGGATCAAGCCGATTCCTGTCCAGGCGACCATGTCCGGCCAGCTGCCAAAGATCGTGACACCCCAGATGATCGACATAACCAGGGCGACATACTCAAAGGGCGCGATCACCGCCGCCTCACTGACACGGTAGGCCTGGCTGACACAGAAACCGCCGACGGCGCTGCTGAGGCCGATCAACAGCAAAAGCGGGATGTCCTCACGCGGCGGCAGCACCCAGGCGCGCAGCAGAAAGTCCAGCGCCCCGCCATCACCGGGCGCGTGGCTGCCGTCACCAAACAGCAACCCCATGCCGAGACAGACGACAAGGAACACGCACTGGATATAGACGGACAGGGTGCTGGCCCGCTCGGTACCACCCATATGCCGCGCCAGCATGTGGATGCCGGCATAGCACACCGCCGCCATCAAGGGCAGGATGGCCAGCGGTTGGAACCCGGCCGAGGTTGGGCGCAGCATGATGATGGCGCCGACAAGACCGATCGCGGTGGCCGACCATCGGAATTTGCCGACTGTCTCACCAAGAAAGATGACCGAGAACATGGTGATGACCACAGGCGCGACGAAGAACAGCGCTGTGGCCTCGGAGAGCGGCATCACCGCCAGCCCGAGGAAAAAGAAGGAATTGGCAAAAACGACAAGGAGACCACGAAGCAGATGCAGCCCCAGCCTTGATGTCTTCAATTGACGAAAGCCGCCATCAAGCGGGACCAGCACCGCCAGACTGAAAATCAGCGAGATGACGGCCCGAAAGAACACAATCTCGTGCAGCGGATAGTCGGTGCTGATGAATTTGATGCTGACATCATTGACCGAAAAGGCGAAGGCGGCGGTGATGGCGCAAATGATC
Organism: Alphaproteobacteria bacterium; assembly: GCA_009920665.1. Taxonomy (GTDB): domain Bacteria; phylum Pseudomonadota; class Alphaproteobacteria; order Puniceispirillales; family Puniceispirillaceae; genus UBA8309. Next base: position 8,629 of record RFZL01000011.1, read on the forward strand.
CCGAGCCTGACCTGTGAGGAAGCTGTCATCCCTGCGCTCCCATGATGATTGACAGATTGCCAGCAATGAGAAACTGCGCCCATTCGGCCGCCCATGCAAGTCTGCATCCGGCACCCGGAAAGTCGGCTTGGTGGTTGAGCCCGGAAGGCATCACGGCTATCGTCATGATCCGCACAGATTCACGCAAGGACCGTGTCATGATTCTCTATTCCGCCGCGGCCTCGCCCTTTGGCCGCATGGTCAAGCTGACCGCCCAGTGCCTTGGCCAGATCGATGGCATTGAGGTGCGTGCCACCAACACCGGCGACCCGGATGACGGGATCCGCGAGGTCAATCCGCTTGGCAAGATTCCGGCGCTTGTCATTGCCGGGCAGGATGAAGGCGATGCCCAGACATTCTATGACAGCCGGGTGATTGTCGAATATCTTGACTCGCTGGCTGGTGGTGGGAAGGTCATCCCGGCCAGCGGGCCGGCACGCTTCGAGGTGCTGACGCGGATGGCGCGGATGGTCGGCGTTCTCGATGCCGCCATTCTGGTGGTCTATGAGGGGCGGTTCCGGCCAGCCGACATGCGGGTCGAGAGCTTTGTCGAGTATCAGCGCGACAAGATTATCCGCGTATTGGAGAGGGTCGGCAACCCGGCCTATGGCAATGGTGCGATGCCCGATGCTGGCGAGATCACCCTTGCCTGCGCGCTGGACTATCTCGATTTCCGGCAGCAGGTGAACTGGCGCGACCACGCCCCGCAGCTTCAGGGCTGGCTGGCCGGTTTTGCGGACTCGGTGCCCGGTTATGAGGCGACGCTGCCACGGGACTAGGCGTCACGTGCCGACATCCAGAGGCTCTTCATCGGCGCTATCGGACGCCTGCCGTTGATTGAGGATGGCAATGGCACCGAGAATGACAAGGCAGCCGAACATCTGGATCGATGACAGCCTTTCACCCAGAATCAGCCAGGCCATCATAATGCTGAAAACAGGAACAAGATACAGCATCATCCCGGCGATATGGACCGGAATCATCTTCATCGAGACAAGATAGAGGTGGAACGCAAGATAATATTGCAGCATTCCGGCTATGGCCGCCATGAGGATGATCCCGGGCGTCAACAGCGCGAATTCGACCGTTGGAAGCAACAGCGGAACTGATAGCAGGCAACAGAACAGAAGCTGACCTGTCAGCAACGTTACGGGTACGATTTTATGCACCAGCCGCGAGGAAATAACTACGTATAATGCGGCAAAGAACACGCCTGCGAAAACAGCCATGTAGCCGCTCATTGAGGGTGATTTCACGCCCCGCAGATCGGGGGCCATGACCATGATGACGCCCAGAAAGGCGATCAGGATCAATGTTATGACAGAGCCGGGCTTTCTGATGACCGTGCCAAGCAGCAACAGCGACAGCATCAATATCATGATTGATTCAGTCGCAAAGATCACCGACACGATGCTGGCGGAAACAAGTGACAGGCCATAAAGCGACAATGTGTAGGCAAGGAACGGCTCGAACAGGCCGGTGCTGTAGGCCAGAAGATGCGCGCGTGACCATCCCAGACGTTCGCTGCGGCACATCATGACGGTTCCGGCTACCGTGGTCGCCGCGACAAGCTGCACGACGAACACCGTGTTTGAAGGGGTCGTTTCAAGCGTGATTTTGCTCAGAATGATGGCGACGGCCCACATGAACGCTGCAAGCATCGCCAATGCCAGTCCAGCCCATAAGCGAGTCATGTAATTGGTCCAGTTTTTGGTAGGCGTGGAGGGAAGGGATTAAAGTAGATAGCTTCTGGCTCTACTGGAATTCCAATAAATTCACCAAAGTAAGGATGCCCTGGTGAAAATTCCTCGAGAGTTACGTAAAAAAGAACGTTCCAATTAAATATGCATGGGTCGTCATCCACTACGGAATTTATCCACCTAGCGTCGTGTGTCGCTACGGACGGTATCAAAACATCAGTGTGATAGAAGCCAGAGTAATATGCGCTCTGTGATTTATCACAAAGACGTCCTTCGCGATCCACAGTCTGCCGAGAATGCCATGTTGTCGATATCTCCTGAGGGTGAGAAATTCCGCCTACGCCTACTGACTTCAAGGTCAGGTTTTTGATTTGGCTCAATCCAATGTCTAAGTCATCAAATTTGCCCTTATCAAGTCCTAGAGCAAGGTAATGCCCTGGAGCATTTACAGAAATTAGCAGGCCGCCAGGGACCCTCCTGTCATGATTCCTTTTAAGGTGCGCGGTTGAATAAAAAATGTTGATGCCAGCCTTAAATATTTCAAAGCCAGTCTCGCGCTTGAGCGGAACTGCTTCGGTATAAATCCGATCATTCAAAACAGGTCTACATTCGGGAAACTGTAACTCACATAATTTGGCCTGCAGTATCGCAAATTTTTTGGATGGAGCAGCAAACGCAAGCGCACGACTTACAAAGAAAATGAGGTGTGCACTGCGCAATCCGTTTGCTGCTGACTCTTTGAAGCAAATGCGCTCACTTTGTAGATAATCAAATAATTCAAACGCGTTTCCATGTAGTTGTCTTTCTGTAACTATCGTTAGGTGAAAATCCAACATGGCGCGTTTTGCGCCCGCTAATTTCCCGAATACGCATGGTTGCTTCTTAGATACCCATTTCCGGAGCTCACGTTCAATTTTGTCCTTGTCGTCAGTGTCGAAAATGCTGCGGTGTACATCACCAATATCGGATCCGAAATCGAACTCTTCTTTCACTTTTGGCAGGTTATATAGGTCAAATTGTAAGTCATATGTCATGTGTCGTACCTCGCCTGTTTAACAGGAGACGAAGCCAGAACGACAACGGCATTAAAGACGGAAAGGGAAATCTTGAAGAGACGCCGTAACGCAAAACGAAATCGTGGCCTCACCCGAACTCCAATCTTGCAGGAGTTCGAAACTGTAAGATTACAGAAATTCAGTTCCTTGAAAAGATATACAAAAGTAGCATTCGTAATCAGGTGACGCCTACGACACCTGCATGATGATGTAGAGCACGACCGGTACGGTGATGCTGGCCAGAATGGTGGTCATCAGAATGGCCGAGGCGCTGCGCCCGCTATAGCCACCATAATGGTCCGACAGCACGAACACATTCGCCGCCACCGGCAGGCAGGCCGACAGCAGCGCCGCCTTGATCCAGAGTGGATCGACACCGGGAATCAGCAGGAACAATGCCGCCACCAGCACCGGATGGATGATCAGCCGCGCCACGCTGATGGTGGCCAGCTCGCCAAGCGCGCTGCCTCCCGCACCGATCTTGACGAACACCATTGTCGGCTTCGCGATGAAGAAGGCGTATTTCGCCATCATCCTGGCGTCGCGCTGGTCGAAGAAGCCCACCGCACGACAGAACATCCCGAGGAAGATCAGGGCGAAAAAGGGAATGGTCAGGTTGAGGACGACGGACGGCGGGTTTGACGGTACGGTTGGTGCGGCGCCTCTGGTCGGGCGCGCGTCATGCTGTCCGGATTATAGAAAATATTTGGCGGCGACCAGCGCGTAGGTCACCCCGCACAGGATCAGGGCCAGCATCACCGCCGCGCTGCCATAATCCTTGGCGCGCTTCGACAGGCCGTGCTTCGAGTAGGAAATGCGGTCCACGGCGGCCTCGACGCTGGAATTCAGCAATTCGACGATCAATACCAGAAACAGCGTTCCCAGCATCATCCCGGTTTCCATGGCCGTGGCCGGCATCCAGAATGCCAGCGGTCCCAGGATCGCGGCAAGGATCAATTCCTGCCGGAAGGCGCTTTCCTCGCGGATCGCGAAGACAAGGCCGGCCCAGCTGTTGCGGGCGGCTGAAATGGCACGGGTGACACCGTGATTGTCCTTATAGGGGTTGTCGGCGATATGGTAGTCATCCTGCGGGTCGCGCGAACATACAAGATGACCGGCAAAGATCTCGGTGGCGGCATCCCAGGAGAATGTCTCGGCATGTGCGCGGGCATCGGCGCGGTTGAGTTTCAGCGCGGCATGGCAGGCCTTGCCAAGGTCCTCGTCAAGCATGCCCGCCTGCGATGAGCCGACAACATCAATCGGGCCGGTGACCGGATAGGCCGCCACCGGAAGCCCGCAGGCCATCGCCTCGAGAAGCACAAGGCCGAACGTGTCAGTCCGGCTGGGAAAAACGAACACATCTGCCTGATTGTATATCTCCGGCAGCTCGGTCATGTCCTTCGGTCCAAAGAAACGGGCCTCTGGATAACGCTGTTTCAGACTGTCGAGGGCTGGCCCACCGCCGACAATCCATTTCTCGCCGGGAAGATCGAGATCGAGAAAGGCGGTGAGGTTCTTTTCTACCGCAACCCGCCCAACATTGATGAAGACAGGATTTTCCGGATCCGGCTTCTTGCGGGCGTCCGGGTCAGGCTTGAACAGGTCGAGATCGACACCGCGCGGCCAGATCACCGGTTTGCCGACGCGCCAGGTCTGCAGATCCTTCAGAACCGCGTTTGTCGGCGCCATCACCACATGGCCCGGCTTGTGGAACCAGCGCATGAAGGCATAGATCCAGCTGATCGGCAGGCGAATGCGCGATTGTACATATTCGGGAAAGCGCGTGTGATAGGCAGTGGTGAAGGCAAGCTGGTTGCGCCTGGCATAGGCACGTGCGGCAAGGCCAAGCGGACCCTCGGTGGCGATATGGAGATGGTCAGGCCCAAAGCCGCGAAGCCGCGCCGATACAAGCCTGCCAGGCAATACCGACAGCCTGATTTCCGGATAGGTGGGGCAGGGCAACGTGCGGAAATGCTCTGGCGTGACCATCAACACCTCATGGCCAAGCGCCTCCAGCCCCTCGCGTGTTTTTGTCAGCGTGCGCACCACACCATTGATCTGCGGGTACCAGGCGTCGGTGACGATGGCGATTCTCACGTGCTGGCACCGATCCGGGCGGTTGCCTCGTCAGGTGTCGCGAACTGTTCGGGAACCTGCCAGGTGATGGTGGCCTCGGCGTGCTGCCAGTCCAGCAGTTCAAGACGGCCGTCATGATGTTCGACAAGTGCCGACAGCGATTCGACCCAGTCACCATCATTGGCGTAAAGGATACCGTCTATCTCGCGCATTTCGGGCTTGTGGATGTGGCCGCAGACAACACCGTCACAGCCGCGGCGGCGTGTTTCCTTCAGCATGGCTGTTTCGAAGGCGGAAATGAAGGACACCGCCGATTTCACCCGATGTTTCAGATATTGTGACAGTGACCAATAGGGCATGTTCAGCAAGTTTCTGATCTTGTTCAGGAGCCGGTTGAGGACAAGCAGCAGCGTGTAGGCCCGGTCCCCGAGATAGGCAAGCCAGCGCGCGTGCTGGATCACATTGTCGAACAGATCGCCATGAACGACCCATAATTTCCTGCCGTCGGCAGTGTTGTGAATGTCGTCCTGCTTGATGGCGATGTCACCGAAATTGAATCCGAGATAGTGCCGCGCAGCCTCGTCATGATTGCCCGGAATATAGATGACGCGGGTGCCGTGGCGCGCCTTGCGAAGCAGCTTCTGGATCACGTCATTATGTTCCTGTGGCCAGTAGAACCGCTTTTTAAGCTGCCAGCCATCGACGATGTCGCCGACCAGATAAAGCGTCTCGCTGCGTGTGTATTTCAGGAAATGCAACAGCGCCTTTGCCTGCGCGCCGGGCGTGCCGAGATGCGTGTCAGAAATCCATATGGTTCGGTAGTCCTGAATGCCTTTCCGTTCGTCCAGCATTTTGTCACCCCATGCGACGCCAATCCGGCGCAGCCTAGGGCGGCAATGTGACATCAACATTGCTACGGGATTTCAGTTTTATGACAGATATCCCGCGCCGTGCAGATGGCGGCATGCTCACGCGCCTGCGGATATCTCCAGCATTGATGCCATCGCCCGCTGTCCTGCCATGAAGGCATCCTCGACCCGGGCGCCGACAATCCAGTCACCGGCGATGGCGATCATCCCTTCGGCTGTCTGGCGGGGCGCGTCGGCATCCGCCACCTGAACGACTCTGGCGTAACGCCATCTGTGCGCTGCGGCATAGGTCGGTCTCGGCAGTACGATGCCAGTCAAACTCTGCCAGGCCGTGAGCAGCGCCGCGGCGATCGGGTCGGCATCACGCTCGAGTTCTGCCTTACTCCAGTCCGGGGCGGCCTGAACAACCAGCGCCGCCGCGCCCACGACAGCACCCGGCCGGCCGGATTCCCAGCAGCCCCACCCGACCGGCCCGCTATCGGCGCTGATCGGGCCGGTGATGTCCGGCATGTCCCGATCCGCAAAGCCGTACATGCCGGTCCAGCAGGGGGCATAGGCGGCGCTTCGCGCGGTGGCCGCCAGTTCCGGGGCGACCGGTTCCAGCAGGCGCGCCGCCTGCGGTGCCGGGGCCGTCACCAGGGCCTGCCGTCCCCGCGCCACCGGCCCGGTCGCATCATGAAGCGTGATCACCCCGTCATCGCGGGTGATGGCGGTGATTTCGACCTGTTGCCGGATGGTCAGCCCCTCGCCAAGAAAGGCCGGGAGATCGCGCATCGTTGGCGCACCGCAAAAGGCTTCGCGGCCGGCGACCCGCCATGGCCTGAGTGCGCCGGCGTCCTGTGCGGCCTCGCAGGCGGAGACGAAATCCGGCTGTCGCGCGGTCAGGAACTGCGCGCCATGGTTGAAGGTGAATTCGTTGGCACGGCGAGTTGATACGCGCCCGCCGATGCGCCGCCCCTTGTCAAGGATGCAGACCGAGCGGCCGGCCGCCTGCGCACAGCGCGCCGCCGCCAGCCCTGCCATGCCGCTGCCGATGATGACAATGTCGACAATTTGGGGGTCGAAAGTTTCGCGTGAGGACATGATCATATTCCGTGAATTGCCGCCGGACATCCTTGCCCCGCTGGCGCGTTGCCACGGATATGGGTATGGTGACGCCGATTCACCAGCCGGGATGAGGGGACATGCTGTCAACACACGCCGCCGCCACGCTCCGAGACGAAGCTGCCACATTGCAGGGCACCCATCTTCGCGATCTGCTGGCAGATGCGCAGCGCTCGCACGGACTGGTTTACCGGCTGGATGACCTGCAGGTCGACCTGTCACGCCAGAAAGTGACGGCGCGCACCCTGCAGGCGCTTCTCGATCTGGCTAAGGAAACCGGGCTGGCGGATCGCATCGCCGCCCTGTTCGCTGGCGAGAAAGTCAACAAATCCGAGGATCGCGCCGTCATTCATATGGCGCAGCGTGGCGTGGATCGCCGCGAAAGCGCGGAATTCACCAGCCTGTCATCCTTTGCCGACACTGTTCGTCGCGCCGACGTCACCGATGTGGTGAATATCGGCATTGGTGGCTCGGACCTCGGCCCGGCGATGGTCAGCGCCGCGCTGGCAAGCCATGTCAGCGGGCCACGCCTGCATTACGTGTCGAATGTCGATCCAAGCCATCTTCACGACGTGCTGGCGGACCGCGATCCGGCGCGCACGCTGGTCATCATCACCTCGAAAACCTTCACCACCGCCGAGACGATGCGCAATGCGGCGCTGGCGCGGGGTTGGCTTGGTGCACATGCCGGCAGCATGGCGGCCGTCACCGCGGCGCCGCAGGTGGCGCGGGACTGGGGCGTCGCGCCGGACCGGATCTTTGATTTCGACCAGGGGGTTGGCGGGCGCTACTCACTGTGGTCGGCTGTCGGCCTGCCGGTGATGATCGATGTGGGGCCGGCGACCTTTGCCGATATGCTGGCCGGCGCGGCGGCGATGGATGACCATTTCCAGACCGCGCCACTTGCGGTGAACCTGCCGGTCCTGATGGGGCTGCTTCGTGTCTGGAACCGCAATTTCATGGGTCTGGCGACGCACGGGATCATGCCCTATGACCAGCGGCTTCATTTGCTGCCGGCATGGGCGCAGCAGCTGGAGATGGAATCGAACGGCAAATCGGTCTCGGTTGACGGGGCGCCGCTGGAACATGCGACGACGCCGGTAATCTGGGGCAGCGCCGGCACCGGCTGCCAGCACAGTTTCTTTCAGGCGCTGCATCAGGGAAGCGAGGTTGTGCCGTTGGATATCCTGGTGCCGCTGCGCCCGACCGGGTTGCATCTTGCCGGCGACTGGGCCGACAGCCACCGGGTGCTGGTGGCGAATGCGGTGGCGCAGGCCGAGGCGCTGGCCATCGGCAGCCCGAACGAGGCCGAACCGCACCGCCATTTCGCCGGCGACCGGCCGTCGACCATCATCAGCTGGGACGCCAGCACGCCCCATGCGGTCGGCCGGCTGCTGGCGCTCTATGAGCATGTGACGGTGGTCAGCGGCTTTGTCTGGGGGGTCAACAGCTTTGACCAGTGGGGAGTCGAGCTTGGCAAGGTGATGGCAAAGCAGGCCGAAGCGGTGCTGGCCGGCGCGGCGACGCCCGATGGAATCAGCGCCACCGCAGTGGATTTGCTGGCGCGGATGGCAGCATCCGGCGACAGCTAGGCCGTGTTCAGCGCCTTCATCGGCATCGACTGGTCCGGCGCGCGCGGGCCGCGCCAGCCGGGGATCCAGGTCGCAAGGGCCCGCCCCGGGTGCGATGCGCCGGAAACGCTCCTCCCCGCCGATGGGCGATATTGGGGCCGTGGGAGCGTCCATGACTGGCTTCTCGCCGCCGCCGGCGAGGCCACCGCCGGATCGCCGGTTCTGGTCGGGATTGATTTCGCCTTTGCGCATCCCTTTGTTGATGAAGGTGCGTATTATCCGGGCCTCGATGACTCGCCATCTGGCCCGGCGGCGCTGTGGGCGCGCATCGAGGCGGAATGCGCTGGTGACCCGCATCTTTATGGCGGGGCGATATTCGCGGCGCCGCGGCTTGCCGATTACTACCTTTCACCGCGCAACCACCGGGCACGGTTTTATCGCAGCCGCCGCCGCCTTACCGAACGCGCTGCGCGTGATGCCGCCCGCGCGCCGGCGCCGACCTTCAAGGCCATCGGGGCCGACAATGTTGCCACCGGGTCGATGGCCGGCATGCGTTTGATCCATGCGCTCCGCAGCGCGCTGGGGCCGCGACTGGCCGTCTGGCCGTTCGATGAGGTAACGCCGGCGCGCAAGCTGTCGATGGTGCTGGTGGAGATTTTTCCGAGCTATTATTTCCACCGCGCCGGCTTCAACCCGGCACGGAACGCCGCTGCCGACCCGGCCTTCATGACTGCCGCGCTGGCGGCCTATGACAGCCGCGGTGTCGGGCCTGACTTCACACCGCGCGGCGCCGATGCCGACGAGGCGGATGCGATCATTTCGGCCGCCGCCTTGCGCCGGTTCGCCGGGCAGGGCGGGTCATGGACGCCGCCGCCCGCCGCCGCGCTGGAAGGCTGGATCTTCGGCGTGCCCGATGTCAGCGTGGCCTAGTTGCCTGCAGTTGCTAACGCAATGGCGATGTGAAGCTTGGCGGTTAAGATCGGCGGCTACAGATTGGCGGCCAGATAGACGGCGCGGTGCCAGTGGAAGATGCCGATGGTCAGCGCGATCAGCGCGCCGAGCAGCGCATAGATGACCAGCCGCTTCTTGCGGTCTGCCATCTGTGATTTGCCGACCTTGTCGATGGCCAGAAACACCGCGCCAGCCGCCAGAAGAAATCCGCCGCCACCAACCAGTACCGTATCCATGCTGTCACCCCGTATGTGCTGCGTCACACCGTGCGGCCGCGCCCCTGCAGCCGCAACCATGCCTTCTGACAGTCACGCCTGTGGCGGAATGTCACAGCGCGACCTTGACATGATTTGGGGAAGGGGGCAATCGGGATTGCAGGTCACAGGATATGACGCTTCAGCCTGAAATCATCCGGCGCACGCCGTCTGATGGAGGGGGCAGGCCCGGGCCGGCTAGGTCGAATAGGGAAGCGAGGAATGATGTAGCACGAGTTTCACGCTGCCATCGGCCGCCCGCTTGTATCCGAAGCTCTTGTCGACCTTGACAGCGTCGCCAGTCCGGTCGGTGAATGTCACCCACCCCATCCACATCGCGACATCGCCCTCAACGAAGATGGCCGATGTTTCAAACTGAACGTCACGCCAGGATTTGAGTCCAAAGCCGGTGTCCTGAGGAAATCCGGGGTTGTGCCCGATGAAGTAAGATAATGTGCCGTCCCTGTCCGTACGGAATGTCTGCGCGCCACCGCTCAGGGTCGGCTTGAACAGGATCGGGCCGAACTCGAACCCGTAAAGCCTGTCCAGAAGGTCGCCGGCCAGGTTTCGGGCTTCCTCGATGCCCTTGTCATCATAGGCCTTCGAGATGGCGACAAGGCCGTCACCCCAGGCAGTGCGGGCTTCGACAAGCTCTGTTTCCTTGATCGTCATTACCATGTCCAGTTACTTCAGGCGGGTGAACGTTAAAAGCCGGGTTCGGGCAAATTCCGGGCTCAGGCGACCATAGCAGGGTTTGTTCGCCTGCCCGCATCACGCGTGCCTTCCCAAGCTGTGCGTTTCCGCTTCCGGCGTGACGTAGCAGGCTGCACCGACAAAATCCACCTTATGGGATGCAATATGGAATGCAATATCCCGACCCGGATGTCGATGCCGGCGTTACTGGTCCACCTCGTCGGGATAGGTGTCACGCAGCGTGGTGATGATGTCATCGAGGAACTTCGCCGCCGCGACCGGCAGAACGCGCCCCTTCAGATGGCAGATATGAAGTGTCCCGGCGGCCACATCGGCCGGATCCATTGGCCGTGCGACAAGCAGCGGGTCGAATTCATTTTCCCGCCCGCCGCCGGCCCCGATGGCGATGGGGATCTGGAAGAACAGGGAGGATTCGAAATGCAGGAAGTTCTGCATGAATTCGAAACTGTCCGATTCGAGGATCACCTCCATATCGACCTGCCGCCGCAGCAGCCCCGTATCCAGAAGCTGGCGAACGCCGCTTTGTGCCGTCGGCAGGACCAGGCTTTCACCGGCGAGATCGCGCAGCTTGATCTGTTCGCGCCCGGCAAGCCGGTGGTCGGCCGGCATCACGCAATGGATCTGCTGGCGCAGCGTGGCGGCGACATGAACATGCGCCGCCCGGATCGGCGCGAAGATCAGCGCGATGTCGGCATCCAGTGAAAACAGCCGCGCCTCGGCCTCATCGCCGTAGCAACGCGCCAGGTCAAAGCTGACCGCTGGATGTTTGGCGCGGTATTTCGCGATGGCTTCGGGCAGCAGCCGGCGCAGGGCATCGGCACCGCTGGCGATTTGCACATGGCCGCGGCGAATGCCGCTGAGATCGGCGATCTGCGACTGCACCCGCGCAAGATCGGCGAATTGCGAACGGATATGCTGGACAAAGATCTCGCCGGCAGTGTTCAGCCGCACCCCGCCCGGCAGCCTTTCAAACAGCTGCTGGCCGAGTTCGTCCTCGATCTGCAGGATTCGCCGGTTCAGTGCCGTCGAGGTGATGGCAAGCTTGTCAGCCGCCTTGCGGATTGACCCCTCGCGCGCCACAACATCGATGAATTTCAGGCTGGTCATGAACCGCATGATCAAACTCTCCAGAAACGACCGGCCAAAACGACCCGTTTGTAGTCCATATAGCAGCGCGATGCAAAAATTGCACTGCTTGCCTGCAAAATTAGCAGAATTGCAATGCGTCCGCTCCTGATAACACGACATCACCACAGATGGCGGGGACCGCATCCTCCCGCGTTTCACGCCATCAAAGACCTGTCGCTCAGCACCGTGGTGGCGACAGTGCAAAGGAAGGACTGACTATGAAGTATATTGTGGCAATCATTCAGCCCAGTCGCCTTGCCGCCGTGCATGAAGCATTGGTGGCCATCGGCATTGAAGGGCTGACCACCTCGGAAGTTCAGGGATATGGGCGTCAGAAAGGTAAGACCGAGGTCTATCGCGGCACCGAATACACTGTGAATTTTCTGCCGAAAGTGAAAATCGAGCTCGCTGTCGGAGCGGACATGGCCGAGAAGGCCTGTGACGCCATCAAGGGCGCTGCCGAGTCGGGCAAGATCGGCGACGGCAAGGTTTTCGTTCTGGACCTCGAATCAGCCCTGCGCATTCGCACGGGCGAAGCTGGCGTCGCGGCGCTGTAATTCCAAGGAGTTTCCCAACATGTTGAAATCCGTTTCCCCAGTTCTGGCAATCGCCGCCGCAGGCGCGATGCTGGCGACACCGGCCCTGGCGCAGGAAGTGCCCGAGCATGGTGTCTTCATCCTGAACTCATTGCTGTTTCTTGTTGGCGGTGTGCTGGTCATGTTCATGGCTTGCGGCTTCTGCATGCTCGAAGTCGGGCTTGTCCGCGCCAAGAACACCACCATGCAGTTAACCAAGAATGTGGCGCTCTTCTCGATTGCCGCGATCGGTTATTATGTGATCGGCTATAATCTCATGTATCCGCTCGGCTCATGGTCGGTGGAAGGCATCCTGTCCGGCGTCATCGGCGTCGCGGCGATGGAGGCTGTCGGTGTCGCGCCTGATGCGGCTGACGATCTGGCCTATGCCTCGACAGCATCGGACTATTTCTTCCAGCTGATGTTCTGTGCGGCGACGGCCTCGATTGTATCGGGCACGCTTGCCGAGCGGATCAAGCTGTGGCCGTTCCTTCTCTTCACGCTCATTCTGACAGCGCTGATCTACCCGTTCCAGGCAAGCTGGAAGTGGGGCGGCGGTTTCCTCGACGAGATGGGCTTTCTTGATTTTGCGGGGTCGACTGTCGTCCACTCCGTTGGAGGTTGGGCGGCGCTGGCCGGTGCCCTGGTTCTCGGTGCACGGACCGGGAAATACAGGGATGGCCGCGTCGTTCCAATGCCTGGTGCGAACCTGCCGCTGGCAACGCTCGGTACTTTCATCCTGTGGCTTGGCTGGTTCGGCTTCAATGGCGGCTCGCAGCTTGCCATGGGTACCGTCAGTGATGTCGCCGATGTATCGCGTATCTTCGCCAACACCAATGCGGCAGCTGCCGGTGGCGCGATCGCCGCGCTGATCCTGACCCAGATCTTCTACAAGAAGGTCGATCTGACGATGGTGCTGAACGGCGCGCTGGCTGGCCTTGTGTCGATCACGGCCGAGCCGCTCACCCCGACGCTCGGCGCTGCCACGCTGATTGGCGGTATCGGTGGTGTGATCGTGGTCTTCGCGGTGCCGATGCTCGACAAGCTGAAGATCGACGACGTTGTCGGCGCGATCCCGGTTCACCTGATCGCCGGTATCTGGGGCACGCTGGCTGTCGCCCTGACAAACTCCGATGCCTCCTTCGGCACGCAGCTGTTCGGTATCGTGACTGTCGGTGTCTTCACCTTCGTCGTCTCCTGGATCGTCTGGTCAATCCTGAAGGTGACAATCGGCATCCGCGTCTCCGAAGAGGAAGAGCTTGCTGGTCTCGACAATGCCGAGCTTGGCATGGAAGCCTATCCGGAATTCTCCCGTCAGGTCTGAACCTGACCGGTGAAGGTGAGCATCCACCCTGAACGTAAATGCCCCGGCCGGTCATCCGGCCGGGGTCTTTCATATCCAAGCTTTCTTTGCAGTTTTACAGCATTGGTCGTATTATTCGGCCACCCGGCGGGGCCGTCTGCCGACTTCTTCAATCTGCCGAGCCTTTCATGATCGCAACGCCGAGGCCATCCCGCAACCAGTCAAGGTCAGTGCTGCTGAATGCCTCCGGAATCTGCAAGCATTTCGGGGATTTCACGGCGAATGACGATGTGTCCTTCAGCATTGGCGAAGGCGAGATCCATGCTCTGCTTGGCGAAAATGGCGCTGGCAAATCGACGTTTGTGAAAATGGTCTACGGGCTTCTGCAGCCCGATTCGGGGCAAATCGAGTGGCGTGGCCAGCCAACTGTCATCCGCAGCCCGCAACATGCGCGCGAGCTGGGAATCGGCATGGTGTTCCAGCATTTTTCCCTGTTCCAGGCGCTGACGGTGGCGGAAAATATCGCGCTCGCCCTGCCGCCCGGTGAATCGCTGGCCGACCTTGCCGATCGGGTGCGCAGAATGTCGGCCGAATATGGCATCGGTGTCGACCCCGATGCGCGGGTGCATAATCTGTCGGTCGGCCAGCAACAGCGTGTCGAGATTGTGCGTTGTCTGTTGCAGGACCCGTCACTGCTGATCATGGACGAGCCGACCTCGGTGCTGACGCCGCAGGAAACCGGCCAGCTGTTTGATGTTTTGCGGCGCTTTTCCGAGGCCGGTGTGGCGATCCTGTTCATCTCGCACAAGCTGGAGGAAATCCGCGCTTTGACCGAGCGCGCGACAGTGCTGCGACGCGGCCGTAATGTCGGAACGGTCGATACTGCTGGCCAGAGCAGCAAGCAGCTTGCCGAAATGATGGTTGGAGACAGCGTCGGCGATATTGCCGGACAGGCGCGGCCCGACGGTCAGACCACGGCGCTTCTCGAGGTGGCGTCGCTGGTGCGGCCGGCCGGGACGGCCTTTGCCACACCGCTTCGCCAGATCTCCTTTGCCGCCCGCGCTGGCGAGGTGCTTGGCATCGCCGGCATTGCCGGCAATGGCCAGGATGAGTTGATGGAGGCGCTGATTGGCGAATGGCGCGGGCGTGATGCCGATGTGATTCGTATCGACGGTGTCGATATCACGCGCGAGGGGCCGTCACGCCGGCGCCAGCTTGGTCTGGGTTTTGTGCCGGAGGAGCGGAACGGCCATGCGGCTGTTCCCAACATGACACTTGCCGACAACGCGCTGCTGACGTCGCATTCGCTTGGCCGGGTGGTGACTCGCGGGCTTGTCGATGCAGATGCGACGCGCGCGATGGCGGCCGAGGTGGCCGGCGCGTTCGATGTCAGGCTGCCACAGGAAAATCCGATGGCCTCGGCGCTGTCTGGCGGCAACCTGCAGAAGTTCGTTGTCGGCCGCGAGATTTCCAAACGTCCGCGCGTCTTTATCGTCTCGCAGCCAACCTGGGGGGTTGATGTCGGGGCAGCCCTGTCAATCCGCACGGCGATCCTCGATCTGGCCGCGTCGGGGTCGGCGGTGGTGATGATTTCGCAGGATCTGGAAGAGATTTTCACCATCTCGCATCGGGTCGCGGTTCTGTATGATGGTGCGCTGTCCGAAGCCATGGTGACGGCCGATGTAACGCCGGAGAGGCTTGGCCTTCTGATGGGGGGGAGCGCGGCGGCAGCCGGATTGGCGGCGGAGGCGCAGGCATGATTTCACTGACCCCGCGCAAGGAAATTCCGCTGACGCTGACCTTGATGACACCTCTGGTGGCGATCGCGCTGACACTTGTCGTCGGCGCGGCGATTTTCGGCATTCTCGGCTATGATCCGCTGGCGGCGCTGTACCAGTTTTTCATCGCGCCGGTCTCGCGTCCCTACCAGGTTGCCGATCTGTTCGTGAAGGCCTGTCCGTTGATCATCATTGCCAGCGGTCTGGTCTTCGCTTACCGGGCGAATGTCTGGAATATCGGGGCCGAGGGGCAGTTGATCCTCGGCGCGATGGCGGCGGGGTTTGTGGCACTCACCTGGCCAAACCTGCCGGGGCCGGTGATGATGCCGGCGATGATCATTGCCGGCATGCTTGGTGGCCTGGCGTGGGGAATGATCCCGGCGCTGCTGAAGACGCGCTTCAACACCAACGAGATACTGGTCTCGCTGATGCTGACCTATGTCGCGGTGCTGTTCATCGACTGGACGGTGCGCGGCCCCTGGCGTGACCCGATGTCCTTCGGCTTTCCGCTGACGCCAATGTATGCCGACGCCGCGCTGATCTCGCGGGTCGAGCTTCCCGGCATCGGCCGACTTGGCCAGCTTCACTGGGGTGTCGCCGGGGCGTTGATCTTCGCGCTGGCGGCCTGGTTCATGCTCTCGCGGTCCATCCTTGGTTTCCAGGTGAAGGTGATGGGCGACGCGCCGCGCGCCGGCCGGTTTGCCGGCTTCAGCCCGGCTATGGTGACAATCATGGTGATGGGTATTTCGGGCGGGGCCGCCGGCCTTGCCGGCATGGTCGAGGTGTCGGCGAATATCGGCCAGCTGCAACCTGATATTTCCTTCGGATATGGGTTCACCGCCATCATCGTGGCCTTTCTGGCCCGTCTGAACCCGCTTGCCGTAATCATCGCCGGACTGGTTGTCGCGCTGGCCGAACTTGGCGGGGATTCGGCGCAGATCGCGCTGGCCATGCCGAAAGTGGTGACCGGTGTTTTCAAGGGGATCCTGCTGTTCATGCTTCTGGCTGGCGAGACATTCAACCGCTACCACGTGACGTTCAGCCTGCCCCATCGCGCCAGAATGCAGGGAGACAGCGATGCTTGAAGATCTCATCCTGACCGTCCTCATGACGTCTGTGCCATTGGTCTATGCGGCGACCGGCGAGTTGATCGTCGAGCGGAGCGGCGTTCTCAATCTCGGTGTCGAGGGGATGATGCTGATGGGAGCGGTGTCGGCCTTTGGCATCGCCATGGTCAGTGGCAGCCTCGTGCTTGGCGTGATTGCCGGCGGGCTTGCCGGCATGCTGACGGCGGCGCTGTTCGGCATTCTGGTTCTGGGCTTTGCCACCAACCAGGTGGCGACGGGGCTCGCCCTGACAATTTTTGGTGCCGGCCTGTCGGGCCTTCTCGGCGCGCCGTTGATCGGTCATGCCATCGAAGGTCTGCCGGTACTTCGCATCCCGTTTCTGTCCGAACTGCCGACGGTCGGCAAGCTGGTCTTCTCGCATGATCTGATGGCCTATGGCGCGGTCATTCTGGTTGCCGCCGTGGCGTATTTTCTGAAGCGGACGCGCGCCGGACTTGTGCTGCGCGCCATCGGTGACAATCATGACAGCGCGCATGCGCTCGGCTATTCGGTTCTCGGGGTGCGGTTTATGGCTGTGTTGTTTGGCGGATTGATGGCCGGGTTTGGCGGTGCTTATCTGCCGCTGATGCTGACCCCGCACTGGGCCGAGGGCATGACCGCCGGGCGCGGCTGGATCGCGCTGGCGCTGGTGGTGTTCGCTTCATGGATGCCGTGGCGGGTGCTTGTCGGGGCGCTGATATTCGGGGGAATCACCATCATGCAGCTTGCCGGTCAGGCGCGCGGATGGACGATACCCTCGCAGTTTCTGTCAATGCTGCCCTATCTTGCTACCATCGTCGTCCTTGTCCTGATATCAAGAAACAGAGAATTCTCGCTGGCGAACTCGCCGGCCTGTCTGGGACGCGCGTTCCATGCCGGCAAATGATGTCCGGCATATCATCGGCGACGCCGTCTCCATCCCCCAAGCCATGAGCTGGTCAACAAAGGAGTGAAACATGAAACATTTATTGAAGGGCATTGCGGTTGGTCTGGCCGCACTTGCCGTATCGACAGGTGCGGCGATGGCGGAACCGTTGAAGGTCGGGTTCCTGTATCTTGGAACGCCGGGTGACCATGGCTGGACCTATGCGCATGAACTCGCGCGTCAGAAGGTTGAAGCCCATTTCGGAGACAAGGTCGAGACGACCTTTGTCGAGAATGTGCCGGAAGGTCCCGATGCCGCGCGTGTTACGCGGGAACTCGCAAATACAGGTCACGATATCATTTTCGGTACCTCCTTCGGCTTTATGGATCCGATGCTGAAGGTCTCGAAGGATTTCCCCGAGGTGAAGTTCGAGCATATCACCGGCTACAAGCGGTCTGCCAACATGGCGACCGGCAACATCCGGTTCTATGAGGGCCGCTATGTCCAGGGAATCGTCGCCGGCATGATGACGAAAACGAACAAGATCGGCTATATCGCGCCGTTCCCGATCCCCGAGGCGTATCAGGGTCTGAACGCCTTTGCCATCGGCATGCGCGAGGCCAATCCCGATGCCGAGATCATGGTCATCTGGGCGAACACCTGGGAAGACCCGGTCAAGGAAGCCGACGCGGCGAAGGTTCTTGTCGCGCAGGGTGCCGATGTGATGGCACAGCATACCGACACCCCGGCCATGCTGCAGATTGCTGAAAAGGCGGGCTTGCATGGCTTCGGTCAGGCCAGCGACATGAAGAAATTCGCGCCAAACGCGCAGCTGTTTTCGTCAGTGAATGACTGGTCGCACTATTACATCGAGAAGATCCAGCAGGTCATGGACGGTACATGGTCGACCGGTGAGGGTCCGGACCACTGGGCCGGCAACACCTGGAAGGGTATGGCTGACGACTATCTCGTCCTGTCCGCGTTCGAGAACATGCCTGCCGAC
The DNA here is from genome assembly GCA_009920665.1 of Alphaproteobacteria bacterium. GTDB lineage: Bacteria > Pseudomonadota > Alphaproteobacteria > Puniceispirillales > Puniceispirillaceae > UBA8309. The sequence continues at coordinate 26,720 of RFZL01000011.1, forward strand.
GTCAAGGCGGCAGCCGAGAAGGCCGCTGCCAAGATCGAGGGTGGCTACAATATCTTCACCGGCCCGATCAAGGACAATAAGGGCAATGTGGTCGTGAAGGCCGGCGAGGCGTTGAATGATGGCACGCTGTGGAGCGACATCTTCTTCTATGCCGAGGGTATCCAGGGCGAAATGCCCGGCTGATCCGGGTGGCTGATCCGGGTGGCTGATCCCGCCGAATCAGGACAAAATACAGGGAGGGCATCGCCTTGGCGGTGCCCTTCTGCTATTCAGGCTGAACAGATTGGCAAGGGTGGTCGGCATCTGACGGGCCGACATCCATTTCTGCAGATTTGACAGGTAATGACGGATGACAAGACCCAGTATTTTTGTGACACGCCGCTGGCCGCAGGCCGCCGAAGAGGCGCTTGCCGCGCATTTCGATGTCACTTTCAATAAGGATGACGCGCCGCTGTCGCAGGACGCGCTTGCCGAGGGGTTCGCCACACACGATATTGCCGCGCCAACCGTCTCGGACAGCATCGGCGCCGACATCGTCAATGCGGGCGCGGCTGGCCAATGCCGGATGATCGCCAATTACGGTGTCGGGGTGAACCATATCGACCTTGCTGCGGCGGCGGCGCATCGCATTCCGGTGTCGAACACGCCGGGCGTGCTGACCGACGCCACCGCCGATCTGGCGCTGACATTGATGTTGATGCTGTGCCGCCGCGCCGGTGAGGGCGAGCGTGAGGTGCGCGCCGGCGCGTGGAGCGGCTGGCGTCCCACACATCTGGTTGGCCGCGCGATGACCGGCAAGCGGCTCGGTATCATCGGCATGGGGCGGATCGGGCGGGCTGTCGCGCACCGCGCGCATTTCGGCTTCGGCATGGAGGTCGGGTTCTATAACCGCTCGCCGATTGCCGATGGCGGCGGCGTGAACGGCACGCAATATGCCAGCGTCACCGAACTCTGCGCGGCCAGCGATTTTGTCAGCCTGCATTGTGCAGCAACGCCGGACACGTTCCAGATTCTGGATGACACTGCGCTTCGCGCAATGTCGTCTGATGCCTATGTCATCAACACCGCGCGCGGGGACGTCCTCGACGAGGCGGCGCTTGTCGCGGCGCTGGAGACCGGTGGCATCGCCGGTGCCGGCCTTGACGTCTATCAGGGCGAGCCGGCGATCAACCCGGCCATCATGGCCGCGCCGAACACGGTTTTGCTGCCGCATCTTGGCTCGGCAACGCGCGAGACGCGGGTCGCCATGGGGATGGGGGTGGTGGCGAATGCCCGTGCCTTTGCCGCCGGTGACCCGCTTCCCGACCCGGTGGGATGATCCTGATGACGGCGGCGACATGGGCTGATCTGGCGCGCCGCGGCTTTGGTGCGGCGCTGGCGGCAGGCCACCCCGGCGCGGTGACGCTTGCCGCGATGGCACAGCTCGACACCCCGCCCACCGCCATCATTGCGGTTGGAAAGGCGGCAAGCAGCATGGCTGCGGCGGTTCGTGAGGCCGGTTGCGATGCGCCCGGTATCATCGTCACCACCGATGAAAGCCTTGTCGACATTGATGGCATGACTTCATTCGCCAGCGCCCACCCGGTGCCTGATGAACGCGGGCTTGCGGCCAGCGCGGCGGTCACCGGCATGGCCGCCTCACTTGGCGCGGAAGACCATCTGTTGTTGCTGATCAGTGGCGGCGGCTCGGCATTGTTGCCGGCGCCGGCAGAGGGGGTGAGCCTGGCTGACAAGCAGGCCCTGAACGAGGTGCTTCTTGCCAGCGGCCTCGACATCCATGACATGAACGCGGTGCGTCGGCTGTTCTCCTCGCTGAAGGGCGGGCGGCTGGCGCGCCTTGCCGCGCCGGCGCGGATCACCCAGTTCCTGTTGTCCGATGTGCCGGGGGACAGGTTTGAATCCATCGCCAGCGGCCCGGCCATCGCCGACCCGGTACCGCTTGCCGATACGCTGGCGCTGATCCGTGACAGCGGGCTGGACAGGCTGGGTTTCGTGGCCACGCATCTGGCGCGGATCAGCGATGGACATGCCGATCTGCCGGTCCGGCCGGGTGATCCGGTGTTGGCACATGTCACCTCGCATCTTCTGGCCAGCAATGATTTGTGCCGGGCGGCGGCGCGAGAGGCGCTTGCCGATGACATGGACGGGCTAGGGGAACTTGCCCTGCCGCCATTGACCGGCGAGGCGGCTGATTGCGCGTCGTTGCTGGCGCAGCGGCTTGTCGCCGCCAGCGGTACGGCCGGTGTCTGGGGTATCAGCGGCGGTGAGACAACAGTGCGGCTTGACGGCAGTAGCGGTGTTGGCGGGCGGGCGCAGGAAATGGGTGTCGCCTTCGCCAGCGCGATGCGCGAACTGGCGCCGCGCCGTCGCTGGGCGGCGCTGATTGGCGGCACTGACGGGCGTGACGGGCCAACCGATGCGGCCGGGGCGATCATTACCTCCGAGCATGAATTCGATGTCAACGCCGCGGCGGCTGCGCTGGCGGCGCATGACTGCCATCCGTTTCTTGAATCCTGCGCGGCATTGCTGCGGGTCGCGCCAACCGGCACCAACCTTGGCGATATCGCCATTTTTATTATTGGCGGAAAAATCGTGATCTGGAATATTGGGGACGCCGTGCGGCAGAATGGTCTGCCGATTATCTCGATACGCTGGGCGACCGGCCAGTGCGTCCGCAAACCCGTCCTGGCGAGGTGATGGCGAGCCTGCCCGCCGCCCCGCCGCAGCAGGGTGAGGCGGTCGAGGATGTCTTCGCCGATTTTGAATCACTTGTCGTACCGCATGTCACGAATTGGCAGCATCCGCGGTTCTTTGCCTATTTTCCGGCGAACAGCAGCCCGCCCTCGATCCTTGCCGAATGGCTGACCGCGACGATGGCGGCCAATTGCCTGCTGTGGCAGACCTCACCCGCCGGCACCGAGATGGAAATCCATGTCCTCGACTGGCTTCGTCAGATGACCGGCATTGGCGAGGGCTGGCACGGCATCATCCAGACCGGTGCCGGCATGGCGACGCTGTCGGCCATCCTGACAGCGCGCGAGAAGGCGCTCGACTGGGCCGGCAAGGAGACCGGCCTGTCCGGCCAGCCAGTTTTGCGTGTCTATGTTACGGATGAGGCGCATTCCTCGGTTGAAAAGGCGGTGTTCCTGTCCGGCATCGGACGCGAGAATCTGGTCACCGTGGCGACCGATGATGATGGCGCGATGGACCCCGGCGCGCTGTGCGCCGCCATTGCCGCCGACCGCGCCGCCGGCTTCCTGCCCTGCGCGCTGTGCTGCGTGGTTGGCGGCACCGGCGTTGGTGCCAGCGACCGGCTCGACACCATTTTGCCAATCGCCAGGGAAGAGGGGCTGTTCTCGCATGTCGATGCTGCCTGGGCCGGCTCGGCGCTGATCTGTCCGGAATTCCGCGACATTGCGCGCGGAGTGGAGATGGCGGATTCGCTGGTCATGAACCCGCATAAATGGCTGATGACGAATTTTGACTGTTCGGCGCATTTCATCAAGTCGGTCGAAGATTTCCAGAAGACGATGTCGATCACCCCGGCCTATCTCGTGACGCAGGATGCCGAGGGGATCACAGATTATTCGCAACTGACACTGGAGCTTGGGCGGCGCTTCCGGGCGCTGAAATTGTGGTTCGTGATACGCTGTTATGGCGTCGCCGGCCTGCAGCAGATCATCCGCAACCATGTCGCCTGGACCAATGATCTGGCGGCGCGGATCGGCGCAACGCCCGACTTCGAGATCACCAGCACGCCGCGACTGGGGCTGTTCAGTTTCAGATTACGGCCGAACGGTATGGATGACGGGGCGGCGCTGGACGCGCTCAACGCGCGGCTTGTCGATGCGGTGAATGGCGATGGCACGCTCTATCTCACACAGACCATCCATCGCGGCCGGTATGTGATCCGGATCAGCATCGGCACCACCGCGACCACGGCGGCCGATATCGATATTGCCCATAACCGGATCGTGGCGCTGGCGGCGCCGCTTCTTGCCGCGGCTGACAGCAGCCGCTGATTGCAGACATGAAAAAGGGGCCGGACGGCAAAGCAAGAAATCCGTCCGGCCCCCTGAACCGGTTGATGCTGTTTGGTGCGCTGCTCCCCCAAGCCCGCTGCCAGTGCCAGTCGCACCAACCGGTGGAAGGAATTGTTATTCGGCCGCCATGCTGTCGTCGGTGGCGGTGAATTGTGCCTCTTCGGTCGAATCGGCCATTGCCGTCGTCGCCGACTGGCCGCCCTTGACGGCAACCGAGATGGCGTCGAACCAGCCGGCCCCGACCTCGCGCTGGTGGCGGGTGGCGGTGTAACCTGATGCCTCGGCGTCGAACTCGGCATTCTGCAGTTCGCAATAGGCTTCCATGCCGCGGTCGCGATAGCCGCTGGCAAGCTGGAACATCGAGAAGTTCATTGAATGGAAGCCGGCCAGGGTGATGAACTGATACTTGTAGCCCATGGCGCCGATCTCGCGCTGGAACCGCTCGATATCGGTCGGTGACAGGTTGGCCGACCAGTTGAAGCTTGGCGAGCAGTTATAGGCCAGCATCTTGTTCGGGAATCTGCTGTGGATGGCATCGGCAAATCGCTTTGCCTGCTCAAGGTTGGGGGTAGAGGTTTCCATCCACAGCAGATCTGCGTATTCGGCGAAGGCGAGTCCGCGGACCACGCAACGCTCGAATGAATCCTTGGGGTCGAGGCGGAAGAAGCCCTCCTCGGTACGCTCGCCGGTCAGGAACGGACGGTCACGTTCGTCCACATCCGAAGTGATCAGCTTCGCGCTCTCGGCATCGGTCCTGGCGACGATCAGCGTCGGTACGCCGGCGGTGTCGGCGGCAAGCCGCGCGGCATTCAGATTGGCGACGTGCTGCTGTACCGGGATCAGCACCTTGCCGCCCATATGGCCGCATTTCTTTTCCGAGGCAAGCTGGTCCTCGAAATGTACGCCGGCGGCGCCGGCCTCGATATAGTTGCGGGTCAGTTCAAACGCATTCAGCGCACCGCCGAAACCGGCCTCGGCATCGGCAACGATGGGCGCGAACCAGTCAATGTCGCCTTCACCCTCAAGCTTCTGGATCTGATCGGCACGCTGCAATGTGCGGTTGATCTTGCGCGCCAGTTCAGGACCGGAATTGGCCGGATAGAGCGACTGGTCGGGATACATGCCGCCGGCGGTGTTGGCGTCCGCGGCGACCTGCCAGCCGGACAGATAGATGGCTTTCAGTCCGGCACGCACCATCTGCATGGCCTGGTTGCCGGTCATGGCACCAAGCGAATGAACATAATCCTCGGTATGGAGAAGGTTCCAAAGCTTGTTGGCGCCGTGACGGGCCAGCGTGTGTTCGATTGGCACCGAACCGGACAGGCGCTCCACATCCGCCATGCTGTAATCGCGTTTGATCCCGTCGAAGCGGTTTGGCGCGGCGCCGGTACGGGTTTCGAAATCGTCCTGAGTGGTGCGGGTCATCGGTCTCTCCTCGGTAACGTGATGCTTTGGTCAGTGATGCTTTGGTCAGTGGTGCTGTGGTCAGTGTGGCCAATGGGTCAATATGGCCATCGTCAGCGCGCCGGCTCATGACTGGATTTGCATGGCGAAACGCGAATGTTGTGCGTCTGTCTACCGGAGGGAAGGGTTGATACCGAGGAAAAAAGTGCAAATGTGAAAACAGTAAAAACTTTACATTTTCTTTTTACAAATTTACTTTCAGGTATTGTTACCTCGCCGACATGGATCGCGTCATGCAGGAAAAGATACTGGTCGGGCACAAATTGCGCCGGTTTCGACAGGCTGCCGGCCTGTCACAGACGGCGATGGCCGAGACACTGGATATAAGCCCGTCCTATCTCAATCTGCTGGAACATAACCAGCGGCCGCTGACGGTCAGCCTGCTGCTGAAGCTTGGCAACGCCTTTGACATAGATCTGAAGAGTTTCGCCGAGGATGACAGCCCGGCATTGCTGACCGAGCTTGCCGAGGTGTTCGCCGACCCGCTGTTGTCGGGGGAGCGGGTCTCACGTCGCGAGCTGCAGGATCTGGTGACGGCGGCGCCAGCCGCGGCGCGCGGCATGCTCAGCCTGTTTCAGGCCTATCGCAAGGTCAGGGACCAGCTTGAAGTGTCGTCAGGCGACGGGCGTCAGGACGGTGTCGGCAACAGTCCGGTGGAGCAGGTGCGGGCGGTTCTTCAGCAGGCCAACAATTACTTCGCCGAACTTGAGACAGCTGCCGAGGCCTGCCGTGCCAGCATCCTTGGCAAGGAAAATGATGCCGGCATGCTGCTTGAAAGGCTGATCCTCTATGCGCGCGACCGGCTTGGTCTGCGCGTGCGGGTGATTCCGGCGGCGGTGATGGGCACGCAATTGCGCCGCTATGACCAGCATCGGCGGGAGATTCTTGTCAGCGAGGCGCTTCGCCGTCCGCAGCGGGTCTTCCATCTTCTTGTACAGACAGCACTGATCGAGCAGACCGAGCTTATCGCGTCACGATGCGAGGAATATGGTGTCACCGATGAATCGGCGCGCTCGCTGTTCCGCACCACACTGGCGGGGTATTTTGCCGCGGCGGTGATGATGCCCTATTCCACATTTCTTGAATCGGCGCGTGAACTGCGCCACGACCTTGATCTTCTCGGACGCCGGTTCGGGGCCAGCTTCGAGCAGGTCTGCCATCGCCTGACAAGCCTGAACGCCCCGAATGCGCGTGGCATTCCGTTCTTTTTCCTGCGCGTCGATGATGCCGGCAATATTTCCAAGCGACTTGCCGCCGGTGGCATGCAGTTCGCCAAGAATGGCGGCACCTGTCCGCGCTGGGATGTTCACAAGGCCTTCCGGACACCTGACAGGATGCTGTTCCAGGCAGCCGAACTGCCGAACGGGCAGAAATTCTTCACAATTGCGCGAACGGTGCCGCGTCCCTGGGCGCCGCCCGGCGAGGCGCCACCCGAATTCGCCGTCGCGCTCGGCTGCGAGATTCATCATGCACGTGATCTTGCCTATGCCGACGCATTTGATGCGGCGCGTCGGCGCACGCATGAGCCGATCGGCATCGGGTGCGCGGTCTGCGAACGTATGGATTGCGCGCAACGCGCCCATCCGCCGGTCGGGCATGAGGTGAAATTCGACGGCCATTCGCGGCGCGTCGGATTGTATGATCTCGACAGCTAGAGCTGTCATTTGCCGGTGGAGCCGTCACCTGCCGGGCATTGTAATTATATTTCAAAATTGGTCTCGCTTGCCTTTGCGCAACAAAATTTCAGCCGTGGCCGTGCTTTGCCATTTACCGGCAATCTGTTAGTCTGCGCGCCTCATCAGGCCTGACGGCGCAGGCTGCTCCGTGAAAACGGAAGGACATATCGAATGCCATCCGGACACAGAAAACAGTCAACGCGTCACGGTGAGCCTGCCGAGGCCGCCGACACGCCTGATCGCCGTGATGACGGGGACCGGCTTGCCGCCCTTTACGGGCTGACGCCAAAGGTTGAGTCGGCGATTGTCGCCGCCATCAGTGCCGGGGCGGATGACCGCGCGCGCGCGCTTGTCGCGCCGCTTCACCCGGCCGACCAGGCCGATCTGCTGGAACGGCTTCCGGCACCGCAGGCGGCGTCGCTTGTGCGAACGCTTGGTGATGGGCTGGATGCGGAAACGCTTGCCTTTCTTGACGAGAATACGCGCGACGAGATTGTCGATGTGATGGGCGTCGCGGCGCTGGCGCGTCAGCTTCCCGACCTCGACACCGATGATGCGGTGAACATCATCGAGGAGCTTGAAGAGGACGAGATCGAGGATGTCCTGGCGGCGCTGCCTGCCGAGGATCGCGTCCTGGTCGAGGAAGGTCTTGCCTATCCCGAGGATTCCGCCGGCCGGATGATGCAGCGCGAGATTGTCACCGTACCGTCATTCTGGACCGTCGGGCAGACCATCGATTTCCTGCGCAGCTCACAATTCGGCGATACGGATTTCTATCTCATCTTCGTTGTCGACCCGGTGCGAAGCCCGATTGGCGAGATCAGCCTTGGCAAGCTTCTCTGTACGCCGCGGCCGCGCCGTGTCGGCGAGATCATGCAGGGCGATTTCCGCAAGATCCCGGCGGATATGGACCAGGAAGAGGTGGCGATCCTGTTCCGTCGCTATGGCATGGTCAGCGCGCCGGTGGTTGACGAGCATGGACGCCTGATCGGGGTCATCACCATCGATGATGTGATCGGCGTCATTGACGAGGAGGCCGAGGAGGATCTGATGGCGCTGGCCGGGGTTGGCGATTCGAATGTCCGGTCCAGCCTGTGGGAGACGCTTCAGGGTCGCAGTTCCTGGCTGCTGATCAATCTGCTAACGGCGATTGTCGCCTCGGCTGTGATCGGCCTGTTCGATGCCACCATCGAACGCCTTGTCGCGCTGGCGGTGCTGATGCCGATCGTCGCCTCGATGGGTGGCAATGCCGGCACGCAGACCGTGACAGTCGCCGTGCGGGCGCTGGCGCTGCGCCAGATTGACCGCGACGCGGCCGCCAGCTTTGTACGGCGCGAGCTGATCGTGGCCGTGCTGAACGGCATTGTCTTTGCCGTCCTTGCGGCCAGCATTTCCTTTCTCTGGTTCCGTGACCAGGACATTGCGGCGGTGATGGCGGTGGCGATGTTCGCCAATCTGGTTGTGGCCGGCCTCAGCGGCACGCTGGTGCCGCTCGGGCTGGTGCGGGTCGGTGTCGATCCGGCGGTGGCATCCAGCGTTTTCATCACGACGATCACCGATGTTGTCGGTTTTTTCGTGTTTCTTGGCCTCGCCGCCCTATATTTAATTCCATAACGCATCTGCTTTCATTGACCTTACCTGCCGCCCGGCGGCTGTCTGTTGCGCAAGGATGATCCGGCATGACCGTGCATCTGAAGAAATTGTCCGTCGGATCGGAATCGCTTGCCAGCCTGCGGCAATGGCAGGTGATGCGGCGCGAGGCCGGGCAGGAACTGATGCATGTCACCCGCAACACACCGCGCCGCGCCGCAGAAGTTCTTGATGGCGGCAGCATGTTCTGGGTGATCAAGGGGGTGATGTGCGCACGCCAGCCCATTCGGGAATTGCGAAGCATGCAGCGGGCCGATGGCAAGCCGGCATGCGGTATCGTGCTGGCCCCTGAACTTGTCGCGGTCGAGCCGATACGGGTGCGGATTTTCCAGGGCTGGCGCTATCTTGAGACAAAGGACGCGCCAAAGGATTTGCCGGTGACCGATGAGGGTGACGAGACAATGCCGCCCGAACTGGTCGCCGAGCTGCGCGAGCTGGGCCTGTTATAGGAACGGGCCCGGCGACAGGATAGGCCCGGCGACAGGATAGGCCCGGCGACAGGTAGGGTGGCGTCAGTTGCCTTCCTTGGCAAAGGTCACCGCGAACATCGGATTGCCGTCAAACAGCACTTCCCGCTTCGGGCCGTTCATCCGCTCGAACCGCTGCATGCTGATCGGGCCGACCATGCGGTAACCTTCCGATGCCAGGTTGCGGCGGTGAAATTCGAGTGCCGCAGCTTCGAAACTTTCGGCAATGATGGTAATGCGGTCGTCTTCGCTCATGGTCGTCCTCTCGGTGGAGTGGTCTGTTTCCACGCGGCGAATATGGCAGAGCCGCGCCGGTTTGTCAGTCCCTTTGTCACTGCTCTGGTCAGAAGCATGTCAATTGCGGCGACGCCAGTCCCAGGGCGCCTCGAATACGCCGGCCCAGACCCCGCGTCCGTGATCGCGCGCGGTTGTTTCAGCGGCAACATAATCGGTGCTGTAACGCCGATAGGCAAGGGCAAGGCCGTTTTCAACAAGATGTTCGGCTATGTCAGTACTGCCGGCGAAACAGCGCATGATTAACCGGCCATAGCGGTCGACATCCTTCAGAATGCAGCGCAGAGGTGCCGTCGTGGCGATCTCGGCCATCGCATCGCGGGCGGCGCGGCCGCAAGGCCAGGGTGCGCCGGTGCTGTCGGCGCAAGTCTGTTTCAATTCCGGCGCGTCGATCCCGTGAAGGCGAATTTTCAGCGGACCGCTTCGCAGGGAATCACCGTCGCTGACGCGGGTGACAGACAGTTCACCCTGAATTGAGAATGGCTGCTCCGCGGCGGCAACAGGCTGGATGACCGCCTGCAGCAGCAGAAGGGTGGTGATGATCAGGGTCGGTTTTTTCATAAGAAAAAACTAATGTAATAGGCTGATACCATCCAGACATAAAAGCAGACCTGTCGGCACCGCGCGTCCCGCCAAGGGATGATCGACAAGGTTCAATTGATGTGGGATCAGTCGATATAGGGCCGTCAGTCGATATAGGGCCGTCAGTCGATATAGGGCCGTCAGTCGATATAGGGATTATCGTGGAACGGGTCGTCCTCCTCGTCCTCCTCGTCGCTGCCGGAAATCCATTCCGCTTCCGGGTTCAGCGTCGCGGCAATGGCGCTCGAGGATTCGGGAATGGCCACGAACGGACCCTGTGCCAGATTCGGTACGGCGGCGCGGCGGGTCATCCGGAACAGCGCGAAGCCGGCGATCATTAGCTGGATGGCTGTCACCAGGATGAAAAAGCTGGTGACGCCGAAATATTCAAGCGACAGCGCCGCCAGCGGTGATCCGATGACCGCGCCGGCGCCATTGATCATGACAAGGCCCGAGGCCGCCGCCACCATCTGGCTTGGTGTCAGGAAGTCGTTGCCATGCGCGATGCACAGTGAATAGAGCGGGAACAGCGAGCCGCCATAGACAAGCATGCAGACAAGCAGCAGCGCGAAATCGGCGCGGCCGAACAATGCCGCCATGGCCGCGGCGCCGGCCCCCATCACGGCGACGCCGAAGATCACCATGCGGCGGTCGAACCGGTCCGAGAGCCGCCCCACCGGATATTGCAGGATCAGCGCGCCGATCACCGGCGCCGTCATGAAATAGCCGACCTCGGCATTGCTGAGGCCAATTGACAGGCCATAGACAGCCCCCATGCCGAACAGTATCGAGACGGCCACGCCGTTGATGCCAAGCCCGACAACGGCCAGGGGCGAGACCTGCAACAGGCGGCGCAGGCTCATCCGCTCGGGCTCCTCGAAGGCCGGTGCCTTGCCGACCGACAGCAGCACCGGCACGACCGCGACCGACACCAGCACCGAGGCAAGAAGAAACAGGCCGATGCTGTTCTCGCCGCCAACGCCGATCATCAGCTGGCCGATAGCCAGCCCGCCCATCGAGACGATCATGTAGAGCGACAGCATCTGGCCCCGTGTCTCGTTGGTCGACTGGTCGTTCAGCCAGCTTTCGCAGACGATATACATGCCGGCAAAGCAGAAACCGGTAAGGATGCGCATCAGCGCCCAGACCAGTGGATTGACAAGCGCCGCCACCACCAGGACGGCGGCCGAGGCCAGCGCCGCCATGGCGCCGAAAACACGTACATGCCCGACATTGTCGAGCATCCGTGGCACCAGAATGGAGCCGCAGAAAATGCCCAGGAAATACCCCGCCATTACAAAGCCGGTGGTGATTTTGGAAAATCCGGCCTCGGTCGCCTCGGTGCCGAGCAGAACGACCTGCAGCCCGTTGCCGGACATGATCAGCAACAGGCCAAAAAACAGTGTCCATGATGCCAAGGCGGATCTCAGCATGGCGGATCAACAGGTCCCTGTTCAGGTGCCGGAACGGATCCTTCAATCGTGCCCGACACCGGTTTCAAAAATGTTATGAAATCTCATCAAACAGCCATGGCCGTATCCGCTCTCTTTGCGACCAAAACATCGCCGCGTCTGTCCAGAAAATTCCGAAAACGGGTCGTTTTGACGACAGAGAGGCGAATTTTCAGGGTCTGCGGGACACTCAACCTTCTGGCAGGGGAAAAAGCTGGTCGAACAGGACCTCGACCTGCCGCTTGTGGGCATCGATGCGCCCCCGCAACGTCTCGAAATCGGGACTGTCGCAGGCGGTGCAGATGAATTGCCGGGCCGCCGCGGACAGCGCCCGCGGGTCGGTCGCGCTGGTGCCGACCACAAAGCGCAGCGCGTGATGCAGGTCGGCATAGAGGTTTTCCGCCGCGCCAAGCGCCTCGGCATCCTCAGGGGCCAGACGGCCGGCCTCGACGAGGCGCTCGAGAACGGCGTCCGCCGGCCATGCCGCATTGCTGAACAGATCGGCATTCAGCAGCCGCAGCGCCTGGATCAGGAGGTCAAGCTCGCCGATGCCGCCGGGGTGCTTTCGCAACTGCCATTCATCGGCATCGCCATAGCTGGCGCGGAGCCGGCGGCGCATGTCGTGAAGCGGTGGCCCGATGGTATCGATCGGCAGCGCGGTGGTGCGGGTCGCTGCCAGGCTGTCGATCAACGCCGCGCCGCACGCCGCCGCCGGGGTCACCAGCCGCGCCTTGCCAAGCGCCAGCTTTTCCCAGAGCCAGGCCTCGTTATGGTAATAGGCGTTCAGCCGCGCCAGTGACGGGGCAAGCCCGGATTTCTCGCCATCGGGGCGCAGCCGTAAATCGATGGTGAACAGCTTGCCTTCGCCTGTCGCCCCGCCAAGCCAGTTCGCCAGTGTCTGCGCCAGCCGGGTGAAATAGCTGCTGGCACTGAGGCGGCGCTGGCCATCGCCGATGCCGGTTGAGCCTGCCTCTGTCGGGGCGTCCCAGACAAAGACCAGGTCAAGATCGGAGGTGGCTGTCAGGTCGCCAAGCCCAAGCCGGCCCATGGCAAGCACCGCAAGATCGCCCTCGATGCTCCCGTGACGGCGCTGCATGTCGGCGATGGCCAGATCGCGGGTGACGCGGATGGCGGCCTCGGCGATGTCGGCTAGGGCGGTGCCGAGCGCCCGCCGGTCCGCAACGCCGCTGAGATGCTGCACCTCGGCCCGAAATTGCCGCTCGCGGGTGACCCGCGTCACTGTATCAAGCGCCAGTTCGGTCGGCTGGCCGGCGATGGTGGTGCGAAGTTCCTCCTCCAGAATGGCGGTCGCGGGAAGCGGTTCGAAGAAGGCGGCGAAAAGCACCAGGTCGAACAGCATCGGATGACGCCGCAACCTTTCGCCAAGCCGCGGCGAGAGAACAAGGATGTCACCAAGAAGACGCGTGAGGTCGCGATTGTGATCAAGTAATGAAAAAATCTGAACGCTGGCGGGCAGGCCTTCAACGAAGCCGGCGAAGGCGGCAAAGGCAGAGTCGGCGTCCTTGGCGCCTGACAGGTGCGACAGCATTGGCGGCATGATCCGCGACAACAGGGTGCGGGCCCGCTCGCCGCGGGTGGCGGCAATCCGGCCGGCCATCCAGCCTGACAGGACGGCGGCGATGTCGGCCGGCCGCCGGAAGCCGCGTGCCTCCAGCCAGGCGGCAAGCCTGTCCTCATCATCGAACAGCGGCGCGTCACCAGGATCAGCGCCAGCAGCCATTGCCGGATCGTCGCCGGTCGCGTCGGCGCCTTCGTCCGCGGTCTCGTCGAACAGCCGGTGTGATGTATGGCGCGCGACCTCGTCGAGAATGGCGGTGAGTGCGGCAAGAAAGCTCCCGGCCCCGTCATGCCCCATGAACCGCGCCACCTCGTCAATGCCCTCCCTCGTTCTCGGCAGCATGTGTGTCTGCGCGTCCGCGATCATCTGCAGGCGATGTTCGGCACGGCGTAGCGCCAGATACAGCGCGCCAAGCCGTTCGCACTGTTTGCCGGTGATCCAGCTTTCGGCCGCTAGCGCCCGCAGCGCCGGCAATGTGCTGCCGACCCGAAGTGCCGGTGCCCGGCCGCCGCCGACAAGCTGCAGCACATGCGTCAGGAATTCGATGCTGCGGATGCCGTTCGGGCCGGTCTTCAGGTTGTAGCCCTCCCAGCCGAGGCCGGTGGCCGGGCGGCGCAGCATCATCTTCATATCGTCCATAACGGTGTAGTCGAGCGTGCGCCGCCAGATGAAAGGCTGCAGTTCGGTCAGAAAATTCCGGCCCATCTCAGGGTCGCCGGCAATCGGCCGGGCACGGATGAAGGCGGCCCGTTCCCAGGTGCGCGCGATCGATTCATAATAGCCGATGGCCGCTTCGCGCTGGATGCTGACGGCGGTGGCGCCGGGGTCGGGGCGAAGCCGCAGATCGACCCGCCAGCCAATGCCGTCCCGTGTCGCTGTCGACAGCAGCCTGACAAGTCCGCGCGCCATCTCGACATAGAAGCGCTGGCTTGTGTTACCGTCAGGCAGGGGATTGTCGATGGGGTCGTGAAGCAGGACAAGGTCGATGTCCGATGAATAGTTCAACTCGCCCGCTCCAAGCTTGCCAAGCGCCAGCACGGTCCAGCCACAGCCTGCACCGCCATGCCATGCCGGGGCGTCGGCGTTGGTAATTTGCCGCCGCCGCGCGGCGTCGCGGAACAGCCATGTCACGGCGCAGCGCACCGCAGCATCGGCGGCGTCACTCAGCCACCGCATCTGCGATTCGATATCGTCTGAGTCGGCCATGTCGGCCAACGCCACACAAAGAGCGCTGCGCTGGCGCAGGCGACGCAGTGCCGCCATCATCTGCGGCTCGTCGGTCAGCCTGATGGCGTCGGTTTCGCAGGCCTCGATGGCACGGCCGATCGCGGCCGCACCGCCGCCGCGGGTGGCGCTGGCCAGAAGGTCGGGATGCGCGCGCGCCAGGGTCTGCAGATGCCGCGAATGGGCGAATATGGCGGCATGCTGTGCTGGCGTCAGCCCCGAATCGGGCGCTTGCTGGCCGGCCCAGTCGGTCAGTTCGGGAAGAATGGCCGCATGGCCGGCAAGCGGCAGCGCGCTGCCGGCAACCGGCAGAGATGTGTGTGGTGCCTTCGTCATCGGGATGAGAATAACCAAAGCAGGGTGTTTGGCAAAATGCAGGTGACCGTTCTGTTGTGAGGTAGTGACATCCTTCAGGCGGCGAGGATCTGCCCGCCATCCCGAACCCGTCGCATCGCCCGCCACATGCGCAGGCTGAGGATGATGGCCGCCACTGTCAGCCCCAGCGCCAGCCCGCCCCATATCCCGGTCGGTCCCATGCCGAAGGTGAAGCCGAAGACAGCGCCGGCGCCAACGCCGGTGATCCAGAAGCTGGCGATGGCAATGGTCCCGGGGATACGGGTGTCATTGAGCCCGCGCAGGATCGACATGGCGATGGCCTGCAGCCCGTCCGGCACCTGGAACAGCGCCGTCAGCACCATCATCGGCAAGGCCAGCGCCATGACTTCGGCGAACATCGCATCGCCGCTGTCGAGAAAGATGCCGACAAGGGTCCGCGGCCAGATCAGCAGGATCAGCGTTGTGACCAGCGTTGCCCCGATGCCGAGCCAGAAGCTGGCACCGGCGCTTCGCGACAGGTTCAGACGATCGCCGGCACCGGCGAAATTGCCGATCCGGATGGTGCTGGCCTGAGCAATCGCGATCGGCACCATGAAGAACACCGCCGCCAGCTGGTTGGTGATCGCCGCTGCTGCCAGACCGGCGGTGCTGAACAGCCCGATCAGGAAGGTCACGGCGATGAACATGCCGGCCTCGGCGACAATGGTCAGGCCAATCGGCACCCCGATGCGAAGCAACCGCATGGTCAGGCCCCAATCCATCACCCACAACCGGCGGAAGGGGCTGCCATGCCGGAAGGGTGGCACCATGGCGATATAGGTGACAAGCCCGCCGCAGAGCAGCACATAGACAATCGAGGTTGCCAGTGCGACGCCGGCGAGCCCCATAGCCGGAAACGGGCCGATTCCGGACACGAACGCCTCGTTCAGGCCGATATTGACGGCAAGCGCCAGCAGCACGGCGATGACCTGCGGCAGCGGTCGCTGGTGCGAGATGATATATTGTCTCAGCACAAAGGACAGGAACATGAAGGGCATGCCGAAGCTCGACCAGATCAGGAACGGCTCGCCAATTCGCGCCAGCTCGGGATCCTGTCCCAGCGCCACCAACACCTCCTCGCCGACAAACAGCAATGGCACCGTGATCATGCCAAGCGCGAAGGCGACCGCCATGCCCTGGCGAAAGGCGCGGCGCACCTGGCGTTCATCGCCGGCACCAATGCCCTGTGCGACCAGCGGGCCGACAGCAAGTGAAATGCCAAGCGCCAGAAAATACAGTGGCTGGTAATAGCGCGACGCCAACGCGCCGGCGGCAAGGCTGACACTGTCGATCTGTCCCATGGCGATGGTATCGCTCGTCCAGATGCCGATTGTCGCCAGCTGCCCGATGACCAGCGGTGCCGCGAGCCGCGCGTTCCAGCGCAGATGGTCGCGCCAGCTGATGGCGGGCTGGCGCCGGTCGCTCTGATCCATAAGGTCCCCTGAAGACCGCCGGCGGCGCCGGGCGGAATGCCGAAGTGTCAAAATGCGTCCAACTGTGGTATCGCGTAGGTTATTGTGGTGCAAGGATTTTGACGGGTTGCCCGTCATGGAAGCGGGATATGCCAAGGAAGCCAGCCGGACGATCATCGACACGCGGTCCCTCGGGGCGCAGCTATCGCAATGATACGGGCCTGACACGCCAGCCGAAAAAGATGCGTGGCCGCAAGCCGTCCTCGCAACGCTGGCTGACGCGCCAGCTGAATGATCCGTTCGTGGCGCAGGCGAAGTCGCGTGGGTTCAGGTCACGCGCGGCGCTGAAGCTGGAACAGATCGATGAGCGCTATGAAATCCTGAAGTCCGGCATGGCGATTGTTGATCTGGGCTGCGCCCCCGGCGGCTGGCTGCAGGTGGCGGCCGACCGGATCCGGCTTGGCAGCGGCAACGGCAAGCTGGTCGGGATCGATCTGCTGGAAACCGATGTGCTGGAGGGGGTTGAAATCTTTGTCGGTGACATGACCGACCCGGTGATGATCGATCGGGTGCGCGCTGCTGTCGGTGGCCGCGCCAACGGGGTGATGAGCGACATGGCGGCAGCGACAACAGGCCACCGACCGACCGACCATCTTCGCACGACGGCGCTGCTCGAGGCGGCGCTGGATTTTGCCATCGAGGTGCTGGTCGCGGACGGGTTCTTCCTCGCCAAATGTTTCCGCGGCGGTGCCGAGAGAAGCGTACTGGAGCTGATGCAGGCCAATTTCCAGACGGTGCGGCATGTCAAACCGGCGGCAAGCCGGCAGGAATCGGTAGAAAGCTATGTTCTTGCCACCGGCTTTCACGGGGCTGGCGGGCGGGCTGTCGAAAACCCGGATGACGATCATGATGACGGTCCGGATACGGGGCTACCGGACAGTCCGGGCGGCTATTCGCCGATCTAGGCATTCTAACCCCGATTTGACCTTTCGGGGGCTTATTTTGGGGGTGTCTTTCTCACCAACCCTCAGATATAGTGGCGCGCCACCGGACATGCGGAAGGCGCCCCATGAAAATTCGCGAAGCCCTGACTTTTGATGACGTGCTCCTCGAGCCGGCGCGCTCGGCCGTATTGCCCGCGGACACCGATGTAACGGCGCGGCTGACGCGCGAGATCAATCTTCGCATACCGCTGTTGTCGGCGGCGATGGACACGGTCACCGAGCATCGGCTCGCCATCGCCATGGCGCAGGCTGGCGGCATTGGGGTGATCCACAAGAACATGTCGGTCGAGGCGCAGGCCGGCGAGATCAGCCGCGTCAAGAAATATGAAAGCGGCATGGTGGTGAACCCGCTGACCATCACGCCTGATCGCACGCTTGGCGACGCGCTGGAACTGATGAAGACGCATCAGATCAGCGGCATCCCGGTGGTCGATGGAGACGGCAAGCCGCCGCATCGTCTTGCCGGCATCCTGACCAACCGTGATGTCCGCTTTGCCAGCGATCTGAACCAGAAGGTATGGGATCTGATGACCCGCGAGGTGATAACTGTCGGCGAGGGGGCCACCCAGGAAGATGCAAAACGGCTATTGCATGAACACCGGATCGAAAAGCTTGTCGTCGTCGACGGCAAGTCACGCTGTATCGGCCTGATCACCGTCAAGGATATCGAGAAGGCCCGCAACCACCCGATGGCGGCGAAGGACCCCGCCGGACGCCTGCTTGTGGCCGCTGCCACTGGTGCCGGTCCGGAAGGCGCGGCGCGGGCCGAGGCGCTGGTCGAGGCCGGGGTTGATGTTGTCGTTGTCGATACGGCGCATGGCCATTCCGAGGGCGTGCTGGCCGCCGTCACCGCGATCCGCAAGATGGCGAACGAAGTGCAGGTGATTGGCGGCAATGTCGCCACCGCCGATGGCGCACGGGCATTGATCGATGCCGGCGCCGACGCGGTGAAGGTCGGGATCGGCCCCGGGTCGATCTGCACCACCCGCATGGTGGCCGGTGTCGGGGTGCCGCAACTGACCGCGATCATGGATGCTGCCGAGGCCAGCCACGCCGCCAACGTACCGGTGATCGCCGATGGTGGGATCAAATATTCCGGCGACCTTGCCAAGGCGCTTGCCGCTGGCGGCGACTGCGCGATGGTTGGCTCGCTCCTGGCCGGCACCGACGAGACGCCGGGCGAGGTCTATCTCCATCAGGGACGTTCCTACAAGGCCTATCGCGGCATGGGATCGACCGGGGCGATGGCGCGCGGCTCGGCCGACCGCTATTTCCAGGCCGAGGTCTCGCAGCCGCTGAAACTCGTGCCGGAGGGGATCGAGGGGCAGGTGCCCTATAAGGGGCCGGTGGAAAATGTGCTGCATCAGCTTCTTGGCGGGGTCCGCGCCGCCATGGGCTATACCGGCAATGCCACGATCGCCGATTTCCAGGCGAACGCCAAATTCCTGCGCATCACCGGCGCCGGGCTGACGGAATCACATGTTCATGATGTGACGATCACCCGTGAAGAGCCGAATTACCGGCCCCGTGTCTGAGTTTCCGGAGCGCCCCCGCGCATGACCCCTGCAGCCCGCATTGCTGCCGCGATCGAAATCCTGTCCGACGCGCCGGAAGGTGTGTCGGCGGGATCGGCGCTGCGCCGCGGCATGCAACAGCGGCGTTACGCCGGGTCGGGCGACCGGCAGGCCATCAGCACACTGTTCTGGGCCGTCCACCGGGCGGCGGCGCGCCTCGTCTGGCATCTGGAACAGAAGGGGCATGAGGTCTCACCGCGGGCGCTGGTGATTGCGGCGCTTCGGCTTGTCGACGATCTTGATGCGGCGACGCTGACATCATTCTTCGGCGGTGATGACAGGCATGCACCTCCACCGCTGTCAACGGCCGAGCAGGACCTTGTCGTGGCGCTTGACGGGGCCGTGCTTGATGATGCGGCGATGCCGGAGGCGACAAGGCTGGAATGGCCGGAGGGTTTGCTTGCCGATGCGCGTGATGCCCTTGGTGATGCCATGGAGGGCGAGTTGGCCGCCATGCGCGGCGAGGCCGGCACCGACATCCGGATCAACCCGCTGAAGCTTGATGACCGGCGGCGGCTTCGCGACCGGCTGGCCGGGCGTGGGCTGAAATGCCATCTGACACGGATGTCGCCGCTTGGCATCAGGATGGAAAGACGGGTGCGGGTCGAGGACAGCCGGGAATTCCAAGACGGCCTGTTCGAGATTCAGGATGAAGCCTCGCAGATCGCCGCCCTGCTCTGTGACGCGCAACCCGGCATGCAGGTGGCCGATATCTGCGCCGGCGCGGCCGGCAAGTCGCTGGTGATGGCGGCGGCGATGCAGAACCGAGGCCGGATCGTGGCGCTGGACAGCGATCCGGTGCGTCTTGAGCGCGGCGCGGCACGGATCAGGCGGGCCGGAATTCACAATATCGAACGGGTGGCGGTGCCTGCAGATTGGGGCACGAAGCGGTACCGTGCCAAATTCGACCGTGTTGTCATCGATGCGCCCTGCAGCGGGTCCGGCACCTGGCGGCGTGCTGTTGATGCCAGATGGCGGTGCGACGTGGCCGGACTGGCCGAACTTCATGCGGTGCAGGCGGCGCTGCTTGACCGGGGGCGGGCGATGGTGGCCCCGGGTGGGCGCATCATCTACATTACCTGCTCGCTTCTGCGCAGCGAGGGTGAGGCGCAGATCGAACGGATTCTTGCCGCCGCGCCGGAACTGGAAATCGCCGATATCGCGGCGATCTGGCAGGATGTGATTGGCGCGGACAACTGTCCGTCAGCCCCTGGCGGGATGCTGCGGCTGCTGCCCGGGCGTGACGGCACTGACGGGTTTTTCCTGACGGTGCTGCAGGCGAAGCGGCGGTAGAGCCTGCTGACAGGAAGCAACAGGACAGGACAGGACGATGAGCGACGCGGTGAATGACAATGTACTGATTATCGATTTCGGCTCGCAGGTGACGCAGCTGATCGCGCGCCGCCTTCGCGAGGCCGGCGTCTATACCGAAATCCTGCCCTGCACCGTCGATCCGGCGCGGATCACGGCGGCAGTACCGCGCGGTATCATCCTGTCTGGCGGACCGAATTCGGTGGCGATGGCCGATACGCCCCGCGCCCCGCAGGCGGTGTTCGATCTTGGCGTGCCGGTTCTGGGGATCTGCTATGGTCAGCAGACGATGTGCCAGCAGCTTGGTGGCCGGGTCGAACCCGGCACAAGCCGCGAGTTTGGTCGCGCCACCCTTGATATCATCGATGAATGCCTGCTGTTTGACGGGCTGTGGCCGGTTGGTGGGTCCCGCACTGTCTGGATGAGTCATGGCGATCATGTCGCCGCGCTACCGCCGGGGTTCCGCGTTGTCGCGACGTCCGCTGGCGCGCCCTATGCCGCCGTGGCGGATGATGAGCGCCGCCTCTATGGCGTGCAGTTCCATCCCGAGGTGGTGCATACAGACGAAGGTGCTGAACTGTTGTCGCGCTTCGCACTGGGGGTCTGCGGCTGTTCGGGACGCTGGTCGATGACCGCCTACCGGTCGCGCGCCATCGCGGCGATCCGTGCGCAGGTTGGCGATGGCAAGGTCATCTGCGGCCTGTCGGGCGGGGTTGATTCCTCGGTTGCCGCGGTGCTGCTTCATGAGGCCATCGGCGCGCAGTTGACCTGTGTCTTTGTCGATCACGGGTTGCTTCGCGCCGGCGAGGCGGAAGAGGTGGTGGCGCTGTTCGGCGGCCATTACAACATACCGCTGATCCACCGCGATGCGTCGGACCTGTTCCTCGGCCGGCTTGACGGCGTGTCCGATCCGGAGGCGAAGCGCAAGATCATTGGCGCCAGCTTCATCGAGGTGTTCGAGGAAGAGGCCAATCGCATCGAGGGTGCCGGGTTCCTCGCCCAGGGAACGCTGTATCCCGACGTGATCGAGAGCATTTCGGCCGCCGGCGGCGATGCCGTCACCATCAAGTCGCACCATAATGTCGGCGGGTTGCCCGATCATATGAAACTTGCACTGGTCGAGCCGCTGCGTGAGCTGTTCAAGGACGAGGTGCGCGAGCTGGGGCGCGAGCTTGGACTTCCCGAAACGCTTGTCGGGCGGCATCCGTTCCCGGGCCCGGGGCTCGCCATCCGCGTGCCGGGCGAGATCACCGCCGAGAAGCTGGACATCCTGCGCGCCGCCGACCTTGTCTATCTCGACGAGATCCGCAAGGCCGGCCTCTATGACGAGATCTGGCAGGCCTTCGCCGTACTGCTGCCGGTGCGCACGGTCGGGGTGATGGGTGATGCCAGATCATATGAATATGTCTGCGCGCTTCGTGCCGTGACCTCGAGCGATGGCATGACCGCCGACAGCTATCCCTTCAGCCATGACTTCCTGGCCCGCACCGCGACCCGCATCGTGAACGAGGTGAAGGGCGTCAACCGCGTGGTCTATGACGTCACCTCGAAACCCCCGGGAACAATCGAGTGGGAGTGAGCATGCCGGTGGTCAGTGCCGATACGGCCGGGCATTATGAATGGGGTGATGGCTGTGATGGTTGGCACCTTGTCAGGTCTGAACGGCTGAGTGTCATTCAGGAGCGCATACCCCCCAACGCCGCTGAAAAACGGCATTATCATGAGAGTGCGGAACAGTTCTTTTACGTTTTGTCCGGTGTTGCGACGATGGAACTTGATGGCGAGATGTTCGCCATTCATCCGCGGCAGGGCATCCATGTAAGAGCGGGCGTGCCGCACCGGATTAGCAACCGGCATCGATCCGATCTGGTGTTCACCGTCACCTCGACCCCGCCAAGCCACGGTGACAGGGTGGAAATATAAGATGCCGCCCGTTCATGGCCCCGGCATTGCCTTTGGCAGGATATGACCCGTCATGAAGACCACATCATGAAGACAGTCGGCATTCTGGGCGGGATGTCCGCCGCCTCGACGCAGATCTATTACCGGACACTCTGTGACCTGACGCAGGACAGGTTCGGCGGTCTGACCTCGCCAGACCTGCTGATCCGTTCGCTGGATTTCGCGCCGCTTGCGGCCTCTATGAAGGCCGGGGACTGGGCGGCGATTGCCGGCACTCAATGCCGAGGCAAGGCGCCTGTGCGATGGCGGGGCGGAGTTGATCCTTCTGGCCTCCAACACAATGCACAAGCTGGCGGATCAGATGATGCAGGGTGTGGATGCCCCGCTGCTGCATATTGCCGATGTGACAGCCCGGGCGGTGGCGGCGCGGGGCTGTATCAGTCCCGCCTTCATCGCGACAGGCTTCACGATGGAGGAACGCTTCTATCTGGACCGGCATGAGGGTCAGGGGCTCAGGCCGCTTGTCCCGGACGCCGAGCAGCGCCGGGATATCAACCGGATCATCTTTGACGAGCTCTGCCGCAATGAGGTCGTCCCGGCGAGCCGTGAGCGCTATATCGCGGTTGTACGGAATCTGGCGATGAACGGGGCGGACAGTGTGATCCTCGGCTGTACAGAGGTGTGCCTTCTGCTGGATGAGGCGAACACCGACCTGCCGCTGTTCGACACCACACGGCTGCATTGCGAGGCTGCTTTGGACGCTGCCGCCCTGTAAAATTTGCCGCCGCGACGCGGGTGGCATGTTTCACATGCCAAAAACACAAATTTTTCAATGCCAATTTGCGCTTTGTTAACCCGCGCGGCGTTACCTTTGCCGCGCTGTAGGCCGTTTGGGTCGTACAGTCTGTATCAGAACTGGCAAATGGATGAAATCTGGACATGAAAAAGATCGTAATGCTGTTAACGGGATGTCTGTCCCTTGTCGCCACCACAATCACCTCGGCCGCGGGGGCCGCGCCGCTCTATCCGAATTCGGTGGTCTCGAACGATCATGAATTCATCGCCACCTCGGACGAGAGCGCCTTCGCCTGCCTTGTGTTCGAAGGAAGACGCACCGCCGAAATGCCGGACAAGCGTTCCGACCAGCTGATGGCGAAGAAGACGTTCATCTTCACCGCGCATTATACCGACGGCACATCGGTCGGGCTGTGGGCGCACCCGAAATTCAAGACCGAGGCGAAGGCCCTGGAATCGGTCGCCCCCGCCGCCGAGGCCGTTGGCAAGCTGCCGACCTTCATGCGCAGGACGCTGGATCATGTGGTGATCCACCGGGGCGATGAAACCGCTTTTGGCGAGGGTGAGGGGCATTTCTTTGTGCTCTATTCAGAAAATATCAAGACGCGCATCCGCAATCACGATCTTGAGGAAACCGTCTTCCACGAGTCGGTCCATGCAACGCTGGACAGCAAATATGCCGGCTCGAAGACATGGTTGAAGGCGCAGAAGGCGGATGGTGACTACATCACGAAATACGCGAAACGCCTGCCGAAGAAAGAGGATATGGCGGAATCGGCGCTGTTCGCCTGGACGATGATCATGCATCCCGGCCGCCTGTCGGCCGATGTCGAGGCGCGCGCACGCGAGATCATGCCGAACCGGATGGCTTTCTTTGAAGAGCTGTTCCTTGCCCGCCCGGTGTTCGAGGAGACCAGCCGCAAGCCGGCATGTTGATGCCTGCCTGAATGGCGGTGGAAAGCTGAATGGTGGGCGGTCCCCCGGTGGGGCCGCCTTGGCCCGCCTTGTCGTAGGCCCGTCTTGCCGTAGAAAGGAATGACCGGCTATGTTAATCGATCTCCAGCCACTTTTGCGGCCAGCAGGCCAGCCAAGCCCATGTATCTTCCAGCCCATTTCGAAGACACCGACAGCGATGCCATTGCCGGCCTGATCGCCGCATTTCCGCTAGCAACACTTGTCTGCCTCCATGACGGAGAAATGATCGCAAACCACATCCCGCTGATGATGAATGGCAGGGAGGCACTTGTCGGTCATATCGCGAGGGCGAACACGCTGCATGAGCTGATTGGGGATGGCGCGCGGGTGCTGGCGATCTTCGGTGGCGATGATTCCTACATCTCTCCGAACTGGTACCCGACCAAGCCGGTAACCCGCCGGCATGTGCCAACCTGGAATTACCAGGTTGTCCACATCCGGGGCCGGATCACCTTCTCGCATGTGCGCAAGGACAAGCTTGCCGTCGTTGGCAGGTTGACGAAAACTCATGAACAGGCAGTTTTCGGCGACCGGGCGTGGAAAATATCCGACTCGCCGCGCGACTATATGGACCAGATGCTGGATAACATCGTGGCGTTCAGCATTGACATTGATAGCATCTCAGCCAAATCCAAACTCAGCCAGAACCGGGATCCGGTGGATTTCGACGGGGTCGTGCGCGAGATGGAGATGACTGGCCACAAGACCCTGTCAGCCAGCATGAAGCGCCTTCGGGGCGATGCCGACTAGGCCGCTGCAAGCCTGACTGGCCGGGATTTCGAACAAAACCCCCGTGCTTTGGTCCGGCCTCTGGCGACGCGGTGCTTGTGCGCCGGCAGATCTGCTGTCTAGACTGGGCGCCCTTCTGGATTGGGTGCTTGGGGAGGCATGATGATCACTTCGATTGACCATATCGTGATGACGGTGGCGGATCCCGACGCCACGATTGCCTTTTATTGTGACGTTCTCGGCATGGAACTTCAGAGTTTCCAGCCGGCGGATGGCAGCCCGGCGCGGCGGGCGCTGTGTTTCGGCACCCAGAAGATCAATCTTCATGACGCGGCGTCGCCCTATGTGCCGCATGCCCGCCAGCCGGTGGCAGGCGCCGTCGATCTGTGCTTTCTCAGCGAGATGCCGATTGCCGACTGGCAGGACCGGTTCGCTGACCACGGGATCGAGCTTGAACACGGGCCGGTTGAAAAGACCGGCGCCACCGGTCCGCTCTGGTCTGTCTATGTTCGTGATCCCGATGGAAACCTTGTCGAAATTTCCAATCTCATGCCGGCCGGCGGCAAATCCGCCTGACCGGCACAGCGCGTGTTCCTTGCGTCCTTTGGCACCGGATTTGCCCTCGGTTTTTCGCTGATCCTGGCGATCGGCGCGCAAAACGCCTTTGTCCTGCGCCAGGGATTGATGCGCCGGCATGTGTTGCCGGTGGTGATGTTCTGCGCGGTGGCTGACATGCTGCTGATCGTTGCCGGGGTGGCCGGCGTGTCGCTGCTGATTGCCGATCTGGCGTCACGACATGCGCCGGTGCTGTTCGGACTTGCCGCGATCTGGCTTGCCGGCTACGGGGCGTTGCGGGTGCGCAGCGCTGTCATGGCAAACGGCACCATCAGTGATGATGACGGGGTGTCCGGACAGCTGTTTGCGACGCTTGTCACGGTCGCCGTTCTGACCTTCGGCAATCCGCATGTCTATCTTGATACGGTGGTGCTGATCGGCACGGTGTCGCTGCAGTTTCACGGGGCTGACAGGATTGCCTATGGCGCCGGCGCCGCCACGGCAAGCTTCGTCTTCTTCTTCAGCCTCGGTTTCGGTGCAAGGCTGCTGGCCCCGCAGATGAAACGCCCACACGCTTGGCGAATCCTCGATGCGGTGATCGCGCTGGTGATGTTCGGGCTTGCCATCGGGATGGCGCGCGCCGGCGGCTGGCTTGGCGGGTGACCTTGCATTGCCGCCCCGGCATTGCATCCGGAAATCCGGCATTGCATCCGGCATTACATGTCGTCGAGATCCTCGGCAAGGATGCTGATCTGGACATGGAAGCAGACCTCGCCATCCTCGTCATCCTGGAATACAACACCGATGAATTCATCTTCCAGCATCAGGTCGGCTGAATCATCCTTGTTCTCGCGCCTGGCGAGTGACAGCCGCTTGTTACCGAAGCGCTGGCGCAGATAGCTTTGCACCCGGGCGGTATCGCTTGCATTCATGGCCGGTCTCACTTTCCCTTGTCCGATATCGGCTCCGTCCCGATAACGGTTTTGTTCTATCGCATGGATGCGGGGCTGTCCATGACCTGACACCATCAGCCTAGCCATAGCGGGCAATCTGGCCGCCACCATGGCGTGGCCAGGCCGGCCGTGTCGCCACATCACGCGAATCGCATGATTTGCAGCGCATGCGCCCGCCAAGCTCGGGGACCGGAAACATCGGTCCCAGCCGCGCCATCAGCGGCGCCGTGTCCAGCTCGGCATTGTGACCACAACGGTGGCACCAGCAGAACACCCGCAGCCCTTCATTCGTCAGATCCCCCAATGTCGCCGGGTTTGCCGGTTCATGACGTGCAGTCTGCCGGCGCTTGAATGCTCCCATGAGCGTATCCTCTCATCGATCACCATCACGCCAGCAGGGGTGGCGGCGATTCAAATGTTCATGATTTGTTCTAATTTAGTGATATCTGATTGAGCGGGAGACGACAAGACCGGAATCAGGCGGCATCTGTCGGCAGTGCGCGCGTCAGCCGCTGATCAGGCGTGGCAGCTTGTTGAAATGGCCAATCACCTCGGCAACCGAGTTTGAGCGGCAGAGGACACGGTTGCGGTCGCGCAGAAGGAACTGCGCCTTTTCCCTGGGATGGCGCTGTTTTTTCTCGATCACAAAGAGCGGTGTTTCATGGGTGTGGCGGAAGATCGAGAACAGGGCGGCGCCATTCAGATGGTCCAGCGCGTAGTCACGCCATTCGCCGGCCGCGACGCGCGCGCTGTAGGCGGCAAGTATCTGACCGAGTTCGGTTCTCGAGAAATAAAGTTGACGGCGAAGTTTTTTCGGAACGGACACGCGTGACACGTCAGACTTTCACCCGCTTTTCTGTTGGATGTTCTGCGACTTGTCGCTATGTTGAGGCACCTTGGCACTGGCTGTCAACCGGGGCCCTTGTCGGACAGGGGACCGGACAGGATGGCGGGGACAGGGTTCGTCCTGTTTTACAGGCGTCTGCAATCTCCAACCGGGGATGTTCCGACCGGTTTGGATCGGTAACAGGTTTTCTGCGAATGGCTGATATTTTTGATGAAATTGACGAGGATCTTAAGCGCGACCGCACACAGGCGCTCTGGACCAGATATGGGAAATATGTGATTGCCGCCGCCGCCGCTGTGGTGCTTGGCGTTGGCGCCTCGCAGGGCTTTTCCGCCTGGACGCGCTCGCAGGCCGAGACCGCCGCAAATCTGTATCAGCAATCCCTTGCCGCGGATGATACGGTGGCGGCGCTCGAGCAGAATATCGGTCAGTTGACGGATGGCTATGCGCTTCTTGGTCGATTCCAGATTGCTGCCGGCCTCGCTGAAGCTGGCGATGCCGCCGGCGCCGAGGCGGGCTATCTTGGTATCGCCGAGGATACGTCCGTCGAGGATCTGTACCGGGATGCCGCATTGCTGCTGTCGGTGATGAATGCCCCTGACAGCCAGCCTGTCCGTGACCTTCAGGACCGTATCGCGCCGCTTGCCGATGGTGCCGGCCCATGGAAGGCAATGGCGCTGGAGCTGAGTGCCGCGCTTGACCTGAAAGATGGCAAAACCGACGCCGCCCTGTCGAAACTGGAAATGATTGTCGAACTTGCCGAGGTGTCCCCCGACCTTCGCCAGCGCGCGGCGCAACTTGTCGCCATCCTGAAGTCCTGACCGCAAATCACTCATGACAGAACCGCCAATGACCCTGCACCCGCAACATCACATTGTGCCCGAGACCCGGGCCGGACGCAGCGCCGGCCTGCCGTGTCGGCTGCGCCATGGTCTCGTCCTGATGGGATGTGCGCTGACGCTTGGTCTGGCAGCCTGCAGCCCGCCTGAGCCCATCCTGAAGGGTGCGCGCATCTCGGTGTTGCCGGAGGTGCAGCTTGAAGCCGTCGATGAAGAGGCGAGGGCCGAAGGGGCGGGTTTGCCGGCCATCGTGAATATCAATGCGGCACCGATGCCGGGGCTGTCGGCCGGACATGCCGGCGGCAACCCGCGTCTGGAAGCGCCGCTGAATGAAGCATGGCGTGCCAGCATCGGTGGCACGGGAAGCGAGCTTACCGAACTCGCGCAGCCGGTTGTCGGCGATGGCCGTGTCTATACCGTCGCGCCAAACGGTATCGTCGCCGCGTTTGATGTGCGGGATGGTGGCCAGATCTGGTCAGTCCGGATCGAGGATATCGATGATGACCCGTTGCCCGGCATTGCCGGCGGGCTTGCGCTGTCGCGCGAGGGGCTTGTCGTGCATGCCGGGGGACGCCGGCTGGCGCTGCTGAACCCCTCTGACGGGTCGGTTCTATGGGGTATCGAGACCGACATACCCTTCCGCGGCAGTCCGACAATCATCAATTCCGACCGCGTTGCCGTCACCGATTTTGACGGCAACATGGTTGTGATGACGCTGGTGTCGGGTGAGCGTGTCTGGCAGCATTTCGGCATTGCCAGCAACACTGTGATCTTCGGCGCGCCGGCCCCGGCCTTTGCCAATGACGAGATCGTTCTTGCCGGCGCGGCTGGCGAGGTGTCCTATTTCGATGCCAGTTCCGGCGAGTTGTTGTGGACAGACTCGGTCGCCTCATTGTTGCCGCGCACACCGATCCAGGGTCTTGGTGATGTCCGCGCCACCCCGGTGCATGATGGCGGTCTTATTTTTGTGATCAGCCAGTCCGGCCGCTTTGTCGCCTATAGTGCCCGTAACGGCCTGCCGGTCTGGGAGCGCGCCATCGGCGGGATCGAGATGCCATGGGTGGCCGGTGAGACTGTTTTCGTTCTGTCGATTGACGGGCGTCTCCATGCATTGCGGCGCGCCGATGGTGCGGTGCGCTGGATTGCCGAACTTGACGGTGCGGTGCCGCTTGACATTGTGGTGACGAAAACGCCGCCCCGCTATGTCGGGCCGATAGTGGCTGGCGGTCAGGTATATGTCGTGTCGCGCACCGGTGCCGTGCAGGCGTTCGATGCGAATACCGGCGCAGCCGGTGCTGTCTTTTCCACCGGCCAGGACATTCTGACGCCGCCGCAGGTGGCAGGTGGCCGGATGTTTCTTCTCGGGCGCAGCGGTGCGCTGATTGCCGTCGAATAGGCGTGCCGGCGCCGATTGCCGCTGACGGCCAGCTGCGGAGCGCCATTTTCGCCATGGGTCATTCTCTATGTCTGTAACGATCGCCATCGTGGGCCGCCCGAATGTCGGCAAATCGACCCTGTTCAACAGGCTGGTTGGCAGGCAGCATGCCATCGTCGATGACCAGCCGGGCGTGACCCGTGACCGGCGCGAGGGCGATGCCAGACTGGCCGGGCTGGAATTTCGGGTGATCGACACGGCCGGGCTCGAGGAGGCGGCAACCGGCAGCCTCGAGGACCGCATGCGCCAGCAGACCGAACGCGCGATCGAGCTTGCCGACGTAACCATGATGGTCATCGATGCCCGCGCCGGTGTCACGCCGGCCGACAAGTTCTTCGCCGACCAGATCCGGCGTTCCGGCGCACAGGTGATCCTTCTTGCCAACAAATGCGAGGGAAAGGCCGGCGCTGCCGGGCTTGCCGAGGCCTGGGAACTTGGGCTTGGCGGGCCGGTGCCGATCTCGGCGGCGCATGGCGAGGGTCTTGTCGACCTGCATGACGCCATCATCGAGGGGGCGCAGGCGGCCGGCATCAATATGTTGGCCGATGACCATGATGACGAATTCACCGATGCAGATGCCGCGGACGAACCACCGCTGGATGAAGATGGCAATCCGGTCGAGATCTGGCAGGACCCGCAGGCCGACCAGCCGATGCGGATCGCCGTTGTCGGCCGCCCGAACATGGGCAAGTCGACGCTGATCAACAGGCTGCTTGGCGAGGACAGACTGCTGACCGGGCCGGAGGCCGGGATCACCCGCGATTCAATCGAACTTCCCTTCACCTGGAAGGGGCGGTCCTACCGGCTGGTTGACACGGCCGGCATGCGGCGCCGCGCCCGCATCAGCGACAAGGTCGAAAAGCTGATGGTCGATGACGCGCTGCGCTCCATCCAGTTCGCGCATCTGTGCCTGTTGCTGATTGACGCCACCGAAGAACTTCACAAGCAGGATCTGGCGATTGCGCGGCTGATCGCCGAGGAGGGGCGCGGCCTCGTCATAGGTGCCAATAAATGGGATGTGGTGCGCGACCGCCAGGCCGCCACGACACGCATTGATGACCGGCTGGAAACGTCGCTGGCGCAGCTGCGGGGCGTGCCGGTGATCCACATGTCGGGGCTTCATGGGCGCGGGTTTGACCGGATGATGGCCGCCGCCGACGAGATGTACGGGCTGTGGAATACGCGGATTGCCACCGGCCGGCTGAATCGCTGGCTCGAAGGCATGCTCGAGGCGCACCCGCCGCTCGCCATCATCAACGAGTTCCTCCTCGCGGGGATGCGCACCGTCGGGGAGCTCTTCGCCGACGGACGCATGCAGCTCCCGTTCGTGCTGCAGTCCGCGCAGACGATGAAGA
>RFZL01000101.1 GCA_009920665.1 Alphaproteobacteria bacterium
GAAGGCGCTGCTGGGGCACGGGGCCGAATATAACGAGCCTCTCTACAATCTGAAATTCTGGGGGAATTTCTTCCTGATGTGGATTCTTGTTTGGGTGCAGACAGGATTCGCCATGGTGATCTTCTCGGCGGCCCTGCGCGGCGTGCCGCAAGACACCATTGAGGCTGCCACGATCGACGGCGCCAACCCGTTCCAGATGTTCTTCCGGGTAAAGCTGCCACAGATCTACTCGACCGTGGTGGTAGTCTGGACCACGCTTGTCATTCTTGTCCTCAAGGTCTTCGACATTCCCTATGCGCTGTCGGCGAATGACGATGACAAGCTGCTGCTGGCGACGATGATGGAAAATGCCCGCAACAACTGGTCCATTGGCGGCGACAATGTCGACAATCTGTTTGCTGCTATTGCCATCATGCTGATGCTAACGGTCATTCCGAACATGGTCTTCAACGCTTGGCGCATCCGGCGCGAGCAGAAGGGGTTCAACTAATGATCGGCCGTACGCTTCGCCATGTTGTTCTCGGACTGATCGTCTTTATCTGGGTGGTCCCGTTCGTGGCGCTGGTCACAACCTCTCTGCGCTCCGAACTCGCGTCACAGACCTCCGGCTTCTGGACGTCCTATTCGCCGACCGAGCTCGGCCACCGTTTCAGCACCAACGACAAAGGCGGGACGACCGAGGTCATCGAGCTCACCGGCAACATCTTCGAGCGGTTGAACAAGGAAGAGCAGTCCTTCCCGATTTCCGGTGAGGTGCGTTCGATCCTGTTCAAGGGCCGGGTGCCGGATCCTGAAAAGCCCGGCAAGACCAAGCTGATCCGCAAGCTGGTGCCGCCCGGCGAGGAGATGGAGGTCCGCAAGGGCGCCTTCGTGTTCGAGGCGAATGGCGATTTCACCTGGACATTCGCCGAGCCGACCGTGCCAAAACCGAAGAATCTCGAGGCCATCATCGATCAGGACCCGGTGTTCGGAAGCGAGGCCTATGTCGAGGTGCTGTTCGAGAACAAAAATGTGCCGAACGCTTTGATATCCTCGTTCATCGTGACAATACCGGCGACCATCATTCCTATTACCATTGCGGCCTTTGCCGCTTATGCCTTTGCCTGGATGAGGTTTCCCGGGCGCGACTGGTTGTTTGTGATCGTGGTGTCGCTGATGGTGGTGCCGACGCAGCTGGCCTTCCTTCCCATCCTGCAGGGCTTCAGCGGGATTGCGTCATGGGCAGCCGCGCTGAAAGCCATGCTCACGGATTGCGAGGCGACGCAGAGCTGCGCCTACCCGTCAAAGACATTTGCCAGCCTGTGGATCACGCACACGGCATTCGGGCTGCCGCTGGCGATCTATCTTCTCCGCAATTATATCGTCGGCCTGCCGCGCGAATTGCTGGAGAGTGCGCGCATTGACGGAGCCAACCATATCCAGATCTTTATTCGGCTGATCGTACCGCTGTCGGTGCCTGCGCTGGCCAGCTTCAGCATCTTCCAGTTCCTGTGGGTTTGGAATGATCTGATCGTGGCGCTTTATATCGGGCCGAACGAGGGGACCGATCTGGTCTTCCCGATCAGGCTGGAAAAGCAGCTTGGAACCTTCAAGGACCAGCTTCATCTGCTGAATGCCTCCGCCGTCATTTCCATGATTGTGCCGGTCATCGTGTTTCTTGCCATGCAACGCTATTTCATCCGTGGGCTGCTCGCTGGTTCAGTAAAGGGGGGCTAGGTGTGTCCAGTCTGAAATGGTGGGAAACCGCCGTGATCTATCAGATTTATCCTCGGTCTTTTCAGGATTCCAACGGTGATGGCATCGGGGATCTGCCAGGCATCACATCACGCCTGTCCTACATTGCCGACCTTGGCGTCGATGCGATCTGGATCAGTCCGTTCTTCGCCTCTCCGCAGAAGGATTTCGGCTATGACGTGTCCGACTATTGCGCGATCAATCCGGAATACGGAACGCTGGAGGATTTCGATGCGCTGATCGATCGTGTCCATGATCTCGGCATGAAGCTGATGATAGACATCGTGCCGGCACATTGTTCCGACCAGCATCAATGGTTCCGGGAAAGCCGGGTGTCGCGGGACAATGACAAGGCCGACTGGTTCCACTGGGTCGACCCGAAGCCGGACGGCTCCGCCCCCACCAACTGGCTGTCATTCTTCGGTGGCCGCGCATGGAGCTGGGAGCCTCGCCGCCAGCAATATTACCTTCACAATTTTTTGCCGAGCCAGCCGAACCTGAACCATGCCAACCCGGCGGTGCGCGAAGCGATGATGGATGTCGCACGTTTCTGGTTCGACCGCGGTGTTGACGGATTCCGGCTTGATGCGGTGCACACCATCAACGCCGACAGTGCGCCCTATCGCGACAATCCACCGAACCCTGAATTCGAGGTGGGTCCGCTACCGCAGGACCAGCAGCCTTTCTTCCGCCAGTTGCATGATGCGGCACAACTGAACCAGCCTTCCCTCCAGCAATTCAGCGAGGCAATCCGCGAGGTTGCCGACAGCTATAATGACAGGTTCCTGATGGGTGAATGTGATGGTGACAATGACGATGCGATCAAGGTCAGCTCGACCTTCACCATGCCCGGCAGGCTTCATGCCACCTATAATTTCGATCTGCTGGAGTGGTCCGGCCTGAGCGTCGAGGCGATGAAGAAAGCAATTTCCGGTGCCATCGTCGAATTCAATGACAGCGGCCGCCTGTCTTTTGCCTTTTCCAATCATGATGTGCCGCGATCTGCGACGCGCCAGCTTGCGGCGCTCGGCCTGTCCCCCGATCAGGGGGACGCGATGCAGCTCCTGCTGCTGAAACTGGAAACCTGCCTGATCGGGTCAAGCTGTGTGTATCAGGGTGAGGAACTCGGTTTCGAGGATGTGGGCGACATTCCGCTGGAGGCGATGCAGGACCCCTGGGGCATCGAGTTTGCCCCGACCTTCCCGGGTCGCGATACCTGCCGCACACCGATGGTGTGGCGCCAGTCGGACTCAAATGGTGGGTTTTCCAGCAGCGATCAGACCTGGTTACCGATCAGCAAACAGCATATGGAACGTGCCGCGCTCGACGAGGCATCTCGCAGCGGCTCAATCTATGCCGAATTCGCCGCATTTCTGAAATGGCGCAAGGCACAGCCTGCTATGATGGAGTCAAACCGCATGTCGGAGCTGTCAGGTGGACCGCGGCAGATAGTGTTTGATCGCGAGTCGGACAGCCAGACCCTTCGCTGCTGTTTTGACTTCGACACGCTGACAGCATCATTCGAGGAGATCTAGATGGCCCAGGTCGAACTGAGGAATGTCAACAAGGCCTTTGGCAAGACTGAAGTCATACGCAGTGTTGATCTCGAAATCAACAAGGGTGAATTCGTGGTTTTTGTTGGTCCTTCGGGATGCGGCAAGTCCACCCTGCTCCGTCTGATCGCTGGCCTTGAGTCGCTCAGCAGTGGTGAAATCGTGATTGCCGATCGCGCGGTTATGGACCTGCCGCCGTCAAAACGCGGCATTGCCATGGTGTTCCAGTCCTATGC
>RFZL01000102.1 GCA_009920665.1 Alphaproteobacteria bacterium
CTCGCCCCGCATCATGCGCTCGATGGTCTCGGCCGAGAGTTCGGGCATGTCCGGCGGTACCGGCTCAATGCGGGGCAGACGCAGGCGTGATTTTGTGGCGTCGACTCCGTCACGGCGGACATAGCGGTCCGCATCACCCTGATAGGCCACATAATCCCATGGCGGGGTTGTTCCGGGAACCGTGGCGATAAAGCGCCGCCGCCGCTGGCTGGCAATCACCTCCGACATCAGCGCTTCAGGATCATAATCCTGCATCGCAATCCGGCGCAACTCACCAAGAATTGCGGTATGTGCCGGGTCCTCGGCAAGATTCTGCAGTTCATCGGGGTCGGAAACCAGGTTGAAAAGCAGGTCGGGCTGCCCGTGGGTGAAGATATATTTATATTGCCCCTTCCTGACCATCCGGCAGGGAACGCATGGCCCGATCGCCAGATAGTCGCTGACCGCGATATCCGGCCAGTTGCCATCTTCCCCGTCCAGCAGTGCCGTGATTGCATTGCCGGCCAGCTCGGCCCCCATCTGTTCAGGAAGTTTCGCCGCACCGCCACCAAACTCGATCAGTGTTGGCGCCAGATCCACCAGTGATGTATTGGCCTCGACCCGCACTCCCCGGCGACCATTCGGTGTCGACACAATGAGCGGAACTCTTGCAGACCATTCCCAGAAGCACTGTTTGAACCACATGCCGCGTTCACCAAGCATCTCGCCATGATCAGAGGTGAAAATGACCACCGTGTCATCCCGCAGGCCTGTTTCCTCGAGCTGGTCGAGAAGCTTGCCGACTTTCTCGTCGATATAGGAAATCATCGCGAAATAGGCATGGCGCGTCTTGCGCAGATGGTCCTCGCTCACACTGTGGCGGTGCCGACCATGGGCAAAGAACAGGGCTTTGGAGAAATAATCAAGCTCGGCAAAGGGGATCGCCGACACATCGGGCAGGCCTATTTCGTCCGCATCATAGAGGTCCCAATATTGCTGTGCGACATTGAACGGGGTATGCGGGCTGGTGAAGGAGACAACCCCGAAGAACGGCTTCGCCGCGTCCTGCCTGGCAAGATCGAAAATCTTGCGGCGGGCCTGAAACTCGACATCATCATCGTAATCCTCCTGCATCGTACGCACACAGGGGCCGGCCTCGACAACGCCGTTCAGCGCTGTTCCCGAGGGAACGAAGGCCGGTCCCGCCGACCAGTCGGCGATCCATTGATAGTCGGCGGGATATACATCCGTCGTCAGGCGTTCCTCGAAACCGTGCAACTGGTCGGGACCGATGAAATGCATTTTCCCCGACAGGAAGGTCTGATAGCCGAGCGCCCGCATGAAATGCGCCATTGTGGGAAGGGATGAGGGGATTTCATTGGCGTTGTCATAGACCCTGATTTCGGGGCTGTGTCGGCCGGTCAGCATCGAGGCGCGGCTGGGGACGCACAGGGGATTGTTTGAATAGTTATTGGCAAAGGTGACGCCCTCGCAGGCGAGGCGTTCCAGATTGGGCGTCTTGCAGATCCTGTTGCCATAGAGCGACAGGGCCTGGGCCGCCAGCTGATCGGCCATGATCAGCAGGATGTTGGGTTGTCTGGTCATTGTCAGGTCTCCCCCGGCGCCTGCAAGCCGAACCGCCGGTAGGCTTCATATGGCGCATCAAGCCTTGCCATGTTTTCGACGATCTGCTGGCAAAGCTGCATTTCGATTTCGGGTCTGTTGAGCGGTGTTGTCTGCCCGGGGTCGGCATCAAGATCGTACAGGGCCGACTGCCAGTCTTCAAAGCCCATGCCCTGCACTTCAACAGGCTGCCCCTCATCATCGGTTTTCGGGTCCAGTTTCAACACCGGCACTCCCTTGGTGAAGGAAAAGGACGGGTGCAGTGTCGCACCGACAAGATCGCGAATGGCAAAGCGCGCTGTCATGCGTGTCGGCATCAAGGTGTATTCGTGCAGGGACTCGGCCCCCGATACGGCGGGGTAACGGAAATAGCTGTACCGCCCGTCACACACATTCACGGCGGCGCCAAAATAACCAAAGATCACGCTTTCACGTGTACCTTCCGCGCCGCCAAGAACGGGCATCAGCGAATGGCCGCAGACATCCGTCGGGATTTCCAGTCCGGCCATATCGAGCAAGGTCGGCATCAGGTCAGTTGTCTGGGTCAGGGCCTGCCGCCTGGTGCCGCCTTCAGCGGCGAAATCGGGGTGATAGATCATCAGCGGGATATGCGCGATTTCGTCATAGACCGGCATCCGGTTCTTCGCCCACCAGTCATGCTCGCCAAGCAGGAACCCATGGTCCGTGGTCAGGACCAGGGCGGTGTCGGCCCACAGATCATGCTGGTCAAAGACATCCAGAAGCTTGCCGAAATATTCATCTGTCATGGTGACAAGGGCGGCATAATTCGCCCTCAACTCGGCAATTTCCTCGGGGGTCTCCTTGACCCGGTCATAGATAGGCCAGTCCAGAATAGGACCGTCATATGAGGTTTTGTATCGATCACGGAACCGGGGCGGCGCATGGAACGGTTCATGCGGGTCGAAGCACTCAAGCTGCAGAAGCCAGTTATCGGACCGGTGATTGCGCTGCAGGAATTCATCGGCAAGCCTGAAAAGCTGCGGCGAGCAGTAATCCTCCTCATCCACCATGAATTGCCTGTTGATCATATAGTTGGTGCGATGCCGCTGCATCGGATGAAAGGCTGATTTCAGCGCCTCGAGATCGGGTGCGACCTCGGCCTTCCAGCGGTCTATGGCCTGCCCCCTGACAAGGTCCCAGGACGAATAGCGCTGGTGATAGGTTGCCCCGCCATCGGCAAAATAATGATGGTGATCGGTGACCAGGTGGGTGTAGACGCCATTCTGTTTCATGATTTCCGGAAAGGAGTCGTCAAAGGGCTCCAGAGGCCCCCAGCTGCGATGCAGGAAATGGCTGCGACCGGTGTGCATGTCGCGGCGTGCCGGCATGCAGGGCAGACTGCCGACATAATGATTGTCAAACGTCACCGCCCGCTGCTGGAACCGGGTGAAATTCGGTGTGTGGACCGTCTGTGAGCCATAGGGTTCCATGGCATTGCGGTTGAGTGAGTCCAGAAGTACGAAGACGGTTTTCATCTGATGACGTTTCTGAAGGTTGTAATCATGTGCGAGCCACACGCCCTTGCGGGCGTGTGGCACAGTTTGTCAGTTGCCGACTCTCTTGGCGAATTCCTCGATGCCGGGGACGCCAGCTTCGCGGTAGTAACGCAACGCGCCAGGATGCAGCGGGATGGTGAATCCATTGATGATTCCATCCTTG
>RFZL01000103.1 GCA_009920665.1 Alphaproteobacteria bacterium
CAGATAGAGGGTGTCGACGTCGCGCTCGCGGCACTGCTGCATCTTGCCGAACCCGACAATCTGCGTGTGCACCTCGCGGAACCCGGGAACCGGGCAGAAGGCATGGTCGCGGTGAAGCCCGACATTCAGTGGCACCGTCGCCGAATGGTACATCGTCACCCCGATCCGCCCGACCCAGATTTTGGGGGACATGTAATGGCCGATGCCGCGAAGCCGTTCCTCGCCGCGTACCTCGAACGCCGACGGCCAACTCCGGCGCACCTCTTCCATGAGGGCACCCTCGTCAGGGTGGTCGTCGAACCGCTCGACAAGAATGGCGTGCTGAACATTCTCGATGTCCGTGTCACGAAGGATGACGGACTGCAGGCTTCCCAGTGTCTGTTCGCGGATGCGGATCGGGCTGTCGGCCAGGTTCAGGACGATTGTGCGGCCGATGATGTTCAGGCTGGCCTCGTGACTGACCATCGACACGGAAAAGAACGGTTCGGCGATATCAAGTTTCTGAACAGTCATCTTGGTCAGCCCGGAAAATTTTCTGGAAGAAGAGGGGGAATGGCGCAGCTGCTGGCGATATCGACAAAGCCACCCTGTTTCGGTGATTCCTCAATACCCAGCATGACCTCGAGAACATGCTGTGCCAGCTCGCCGCTGGCGCGTGGTGCCCGGCCTTCATTCAGCGCATGGGCCATTTCCAGCATTGAAGCCGTGTGTGTTGTCGGCTTCAAGCCAGGCAGCAGGCCTGTTGGTCGGACGAGGCTGGAACTCCCACCGGCTCGTCTTGCGGGTGCGATACCAGACGGGGCCGTGAAAGTTGTTCGCGCCATGCACCGGGTCCGGGTCCGGAATGCAGATCGTTCCTTCGGTGCCGTAGATCTCGAACCGCGGGGTTTCGCTGTCCCATATATCAAAGCTGATGGTCATGTTGCCGATGGCGCCGGAGGCGAACTCCATCATCGACAAAGAGTGGGTGTCGACCTCGACATTCATCCATTCTCCGTGCCGTGGACCATTTTCGATCTGCCGCCTGTCGAAGGACCGGCTTGCCATGCCGCTGACCCGCCTGATCGGTCCCATCAGAAACACCATTGCGGTCAGGTAATAGGGGCCAAGGTCCAGCAGCGGCCCGCCCCCCGGCTGGTAGTAGAAATCGGGATTTGGATTGTGCCGTTCGACACCATGCGTTCCGACATGCGCCATGCAGCCGATCGGCGTGCCGATTACCCCGCTGTCGACGAGCTTGCGTGCTGTCTGCCAGCGTCCGCCGAGAAAGGTGTCGGGGGCATTGCCAACCGTCAGCCCTTTTGCGGCGGCAAGATCGAGGATGCGTTGCCCGTCTCGAAGCGTGGTCGCAAACGGCTTTTCAGAATAGACATGCTTGCCGGCTGCCAGGGCGGCCATGCTGACCTCGGCATGGACGGCCGGAATTGTAAGATTCAGGACGCAGTCGATGCTGTCATCGGCGATGATGTCCTCGGGGCTCGCCACCTTCGGGATGTCATATTGCACGGCCTTCCGGTGGCTCTCCTCAAGATCAAGGCTGCCACAGGCGGCGATGCTGATGTCAGGGAATGACGCGCATGTCTGCAGGTAGATATCGCTGATCCTGCCGGTGCCGATCAACCCTACATTTAATAGCGGGGCAGATGCGCCATCTTGCGCGGCGTATAACTGGCCTGACGGAGCATTTTGCATGGGCCTAGTATCCAAGGCTGCGCGGCAGCCACAGAACCAGATCGGGGAACATGATCATAGCCAGCAAGGCGACCAGCAGCACCGCGAGGAAAGCCCAGATTTCACGAATGATCTCTGTCAGCGGAATCTTGGTCACAGCACTGATGACAAACAGCAGAATGCCGTAGGGCGGTGTGATCAGGCCGATCATGGAGTTCACGACAATAAGGACCCCGAAATGGACAAGATCGATCCCCAACGCGTTACAGGTCGGGATGAACAGCGGCACGATCACCAGAATGATCACGGTGGCATCCAGAACGCAGCCCAGAAGCAGGACCAGAATGTTCACCAGGAACAGGAACATCAGCGGGCTGATGTCGGCCCCGGCCAGCAGGGTCGAAATCGTCTGCGGAATATTCTCCTGAATCACCACATAGGTGAGAATCATCGAGGCGCCGATCACGAGGCCGACGGAGGCTGCCGATCGTGCGCTCTCGACAAACACCTCGTACAGCGTTCTCAGCTTCAATGCCCGGTACAGGCCGGCCGCGACGATCAGTGCATAGAGCGCAGCCACGGCGGCGGCCTCTGTCGGCGTGGTGACGCCGGAATAGATACCGGTCAGCAGGATCACCGGCATCAGCAGGGCGGGCGTCGCCTTTGCCGTGACGCGCGGCAGCTCGCGGAGCGGCACCGCATCTTCCTGGCCGAAATCACGGCGATGCGATATCCAGGCGTTCATCCCCATCAGGACGACGCCCATCACAAGGCCCGGCACGATCCCGGCCAGAAACAGGCTGCCGATCGAGGCGTTCGAGACAAGCGCGTACAGCACCATCGGGATGGAGGGCGGAATGATCGGGCCGATGGTTGCCGTCGCGGCTGTGATGGCGGCGGCATAGCCGCGGGTGTAGCGCCCGCTCTTGACCATCATGTCGATGATGATCTTGCCAATGCCGGCGGCGTCTGCCACCGCCGAGCCGGACATGCCGGAAAAGATTAGGCTTGCCACCACATTGACATGACCAAGGCCGCCGCGGAAACGACCGACAAGAGCCACACAGAAATGCAGCAGCCGGTCGGAGATCGAACCGGCATTCATGATATTGGCGGACACGATGAACAGCGGTACCGCCAGAAGCAGAAACCCGTCGAACAGCCTTTGCACCATGGTTTCACCGGCAATGGCGATGTCCTGGCCAGCAACACCTAGATAGGCGATAACCCCGACGATGATGGAATAGGCGACCGGCGTGCCGATGGCGGCTGTGCCGAACAGGGCGAGTAGGCCGAGGATCAGCTCCATGCTCATGACGCATCCTCCCCATCCTTGCCGCCCGCCGCCGGTACCCGGGCACCGCCATCAGGTGGCAGGGCAGTCCTGGCAAGTATGACACCACGCCACAGGTAGCGCAGCGTGATCACGATCATCAGCAGGATATAGGA
>RFZL01000104.1 GCA_009920665.1 Alphaproteobacteria bacterium
CTGTCTTCCCACAGGTCAGCGCGGCGCCCATTCATCATCGAGGATCGTCCCGACCATCTCACCAGCCTGTTGTCCCTCGCCGCACCAGTCATCATCGAATGTCGCCGGCCAGACAGTTCCAATATCCCGGCTGATCTCGTCAGCACGCGGTGTCGGTGCATGACGGCGACATCGGCCCTTGCGGGACCTCGTCGTCGTCCCCGCATGAATGAGGTCCCAAAAAATACAATCTTTACAGTATGCAATGACTTTCATGTTCCCCATCCAGCCTGATGATGTTGCGCGATGGATGTCGGGATTCAAGCACGGTTTGAAGCATTGACTGAGCCGTATCCGATTGCAGACCGGTTGCCTCGATCATGTTGGCAAACCGTCGGTTCGGTTCAACGTCGTGACCGACCCGGCAAGGCAATGTTCGAGCTTCAGCGCCCGTGTCATCCCCATCGATCGCTGCCGCGGGTAGACAACCGAGGCGAAGATATCGGCATCGGTCAGAAGACGCGCCAGCCGATCAGATCCGAGAATGGTCGAACGGTTAACATCATTGGTTAACGCGGTCGCACGAAGCAAGCTGTTGATGCGCAATGCCAACCTTGCATCGGCTCCACATCCGACAATCACCCGCACTGCCCGCTGCGCCGAAAGCCGCTCCTGACGACAGTAGCCCGATGATGCGCGCCGTCCCTGATGGTCAAGGTCATGCACAAGACCGGCCAGCACCAACAGTCTGCGGTCCTCGCCGTGAAGCCCCGCGCGCATCGCCAGCAGCCCCGCCGCCATGATCACATGGGCGAAATGGCCAGCATCGTGAATTGGTTTCCGGCCGGCGAAAGCACCCGTGCCCGCGCGTGGCGGGCCCGGCGGGTTGGCAGTCGGCGGATCGGCAATCGGCAGGATATGGGAGCGGCTGACACGCAACCGGTCGCCATGCCCTATGTCATACGCGTCTGCGCCTTGTCATAAAGGGCCCGCGTTTCGGTGACATACACCTCTTTCGAGATCAGACCATCCAGATATAGCTGGCGCGTCGCCAGCATTTCCTGCTCCAGCCCAAGAAGAAAAATATCATCCTCGGGATCCGTCGCCCCGCCATCACCAGCATTGGCCTTGTTCGGCTTCTTGAAAAACTTGAAACCATCCGCCGGTTGTGAAGCCTGTTCGCCAGCCATATTGGCATCAGAGGCCGCGGCTCCAGCCCGAGCATCCGCGGCTGCCTGCGCGGCAACATCGGACAGGGTGATTTTGTCTTCACCGCTGACAGTGTCCCGGCCTGACCTGCCCGCCCTGCGCAACCGCACGAAAAGCCATATGACAAGTAGCGAAAGAAGCGTGATCAGCGCGGCGATCATGGTCCAGTAATGGGGTGAATCCGGCGCTGGAATTGAAATAATCATGCGTTCAAAAACGCCATTGGCTATATTTGTAAGATTGTTGATGATCTTTTCCACGGGTTCAGCCACGTCCAAAAGTTTAATTTAGCACAATATTGTGCTACGATTTTTGTTGAAGGATCAGCATTTCAGTTCCCATGGCCCGCTCTCTTACAAAACTGGCAACCATGCTCAAGCCCATCGGCAGTGGCACCAACGATCTGGATGCGGTGAAACTCCATTATAACGCCATAACGGTAGCCGAAGTTCGCCATAAATCCAATCTGATAAAAATTGATCAGCTGGCAAGCGCCGCGCTGCCGCCGAACCGATCCACAGCTGGCTTCCGCGGAATCAGGCCATCCGCGCCGCGCATGACCAGTTTCTGGCGGCGCTGCTGGCCAGCAGGACACGGCGCGGTGTGACGACGCTGACATCCATGCTGGACGAGCTTGCCGCCATGCCGGGCTATCCGGACTCGATGGTGAGCTATTACCGGAACCGGATCGATTCGCTGTAGCGGACTGACACCCGGTGATGCCCACCCGCACTTTACGGCGGGGCGCGCTGGCGGCTAGGATGGGGCGATCCGCAATCGCAGAGCGAGGACCGCGCCATGGACACCGTCAGTTTCCGCCGCATGGATGAAGGCACGCCCGAAGATTACGCGTTTCTCGGCAGACTGGAGCATGACTATGTCGCCGCTCTTCCCGACCGGCTGCTCGACGCGCTTCGCGGGCTCAGCAACTCGCTTGCCGGCTATCGCATCGACAGGCTGCAGCATTCGCTGCAATCGGCGAGCCGGGCCGAGGATGACGGCGCCGATATCGAACTGATCGTCGCCGCGCTGGTGCATGACCTTGGCGATGATCTGGCGCCGGAGAACCACAGCCAGATGGCCGCCGCCATCATCCGCCCCTATGTGCGCGAGGAGGTCACCTGGATCATCGAGCATCACGGCGTCTTCCAGATGTTCTATTACGGAGAAGCCGCCGGCGTGAATAGGGATGAGCGCGAGCGCTGGCGAGGCCATGAATGGTTCGACAACTGCGAGCGATTCTGCCGCGACTGGGACCAGATGGCCTTCGACCCCGATTACCCGACGCGCCCGCTCAGCCATTTCGAGCCGATGCTGCGCGAGATCTTCACCCGCACCCCGTTCGACCCGGCGATCATCAATCCGGGCATCATCACCCCCGATGCGCAAGCCTGACCCGAATCCCTGCCAGGCCAGTCCAGCCCCTAACCTGTGAGACCATCATGACCCAACGCATTCTGATAACCGGCGCCAATCGTGGCATCGGACTGGAAATGACCCGCCAGGCACTGGCCCGCGGCGACAACGTGATCGCCGCCTGTCGTGCCCCGGACAAGGCCGCCGCGCTGGATGAACTTGCCGCCGCGCATAGCGACGCGCTGACGATCATCGGGCTGGAGGCGCGCACCGAGGCATCGGTCCAGGCCGCCGCCGCAATGACCACGCCGCTCGACCTTGTCGTGGCGAATGCCGGCACCATGAACGCGCGTGGCGGGCTGACTGACGCTGGCCATACCGAGGAGAATATCTCGGATTCGCTGATGACCAACATCGCTGGTGTGTTCTTCACGGCGCGGCATTTCCTAGCGAATCTGCAGGCCGGTGCTGAGAGCCGCGCCGCCGGCATCATCCCGCGTATCGCCGTGATGTCATCGCAGATGGGATCAACGGAGCGCGCCGGCACCAACGCCCCGATCTATCGCGC
>RFZL01000105.1 GCA_009920665.1 Alphaproteobacteria bacterium
CGTAATCGCCGCCGTCAGCGTCGTCTTGCCGTGGTCAACATGGCCAATCGTGCCAATGTTCACATGAGGCTTGGAACGATCAAACTTCTCCTTGGACATGCCAGCCCGTCCTCTTCTTCTGTCTGCCGGACCGTCCTGCGCGGCACGGTTCCGGATTTGTTGATCCTGGATTCCCGGTCACGGCTGCCGCCGGAACCGGGGTGGCGGCAGGCCGCCCCGTCAATCAGGCAGTGGTGGTGAGGGTAGGATTCGAA
Organism: Alphaproteobacteria bacterium; assembly: GCA_009920665.1. GTDB lineage: Bacteria > Pseudomonadota > Alphaproteobacteria > Puniceispirillales > Puniceispirillaceae > UBA8309. The sequence goes on from RFZL01000105.1 coordinate 255, forward strand.
CCTACGTACGCTACGCGGGCAGATTTACAGTCTGCTGCCTTTAACCACTCGGCCACCTCACCGGTTTGCCTGATGCGTCTGTGCTGATTACGTGATACGAGATAACACTGCCACGGAACAGACGCCAAGCGATTAGAAAAGCAGCGCCGGTTTGTCAACAGAGAAGTCACCAAATGCATCCTGATCGAGGTAAAAAACGACCAGCGCGCCCGCGGCCGAAACCGGCATCACGCCATCGCCCGCCGGCCGGCGGCGGCACACCGCAACGCATTGCCGGCCCGAAACCGCCCGGCGGTGCCTATTTCCTGTGGGGGCGGCATGCCGTGTCGGCGGCGCTTGCCAACCCCGACAGGCGCGTCGCCACGATCCATGCCACGGCCGAGGCGGCGGGTGAATTGCGCGACGCCATCGCCGGACTGCCGCCGGAACGCCAAAGCGAGCTGCCATCCATCACCGAGACCGAACGACGGCGTCTTGACGCCATAGAGCCGTCATCCGACGGCGACAAGGCGGTGCATCAGGGTATGCTGGCGGCTGTCCGGCCGCTTGAAGCGCCCGATCTGGCCGATTTTCTGGCTAGCACAGATGGCGCGCTGCGCCTGCTGTGCCTTGACCAGCTGTCCGACCCGCGCAATGTCGGCGCGATCCTGCGAAGCGGCCTCGCGCTTGGCGCGCAGGCTGTGATCATGACGCATCGCCACGCGCCGGAGGAATCAGGCCTTCTGGCACGGGCCGCGGCCGGCGCGCTGGAACATCTGCCAATGATCCGGGTGGTCAATCTGGCGCGTGCCATCGAAACCATGCAGGCGGCCGATATCACGGTCGCCGGCCTCGCCGCCGAGGGTGACATGGCAGTCACCGGTCTGGCGGCGATCGACCGGCTTGCCATCGTTCTGGGCGGTGAAGGTGCCGGCCTGCGCCAGCTGACACGGCGGCATTGTGATCATCTGGTGCGGATCGAGATCTCGCCGCAGTCGGAAAGCCTGAACGTGTCTGTCGCCGCGGCCATCGCCCTTCATGCCGCCGGCCGTCCGCAGTGAAACGAGCGAGTTTGTTTTTGCGGAATTCATCTGGTGACGGGGCCGGCCGGGGGATGAACCGGCCGACCCCGCCATGGTGGCATCCGGTGGCTGAAATCAATCCCGCTTAACCGGTTCCGGGCAGATCACCGCGGCCGCGTGAACGATAGAATGATCGCTTGTAACCTGGTGGCGGTGTGGACGGTCGGCGTGCCGCATTCACCGCCGCGCGAAGCTCCAGCGACGCCCAGGGCGAGATCTCGCCAAGCAGCGGGGCCGTGCATTCCTTTTCGACCTGCGCCGCCGTGACGCCGATATCGGCGCGCCGGTGCGCCTCAAGCCCGGCAAGCTGCCGGCGCGAGCGCCGCAGCGCCAGCATGTCATTCACATGGAGCCACAGCAGACGCGGCCGACAGGCCCAATGGACCGCCATATGAAGGGCCATATGAAGGACTGTCCGGCAGGACGCCAGACGGTTACCGGTCACCGCGACGGGAACCCGCAGGCATGTCATCATGTTTCGCAGCATCCATAACATTTCGTGATCCTTTCCATTGCCAGTTGTGATACTTGTTAGGCATCTGAAATATTTACAATTTTGGTTAACGCGCCCTAGCCTGTCCAACGACAATAAATGATGATTTCGATAAGGAGCTGTGATGCCCTGCCAGACCATCCGGAACCTTGATATCGCGACATTGCGGTCCTTTGTGACCGTGGCCGAGCTTGGCGGCGTGACGCGCGCCGCCGAACGGCTGAACCTCACCCAGTCGGCGGTATCGATGCAGTTGAAACGGCTGGAAACAATCCTCGACCAACAGCTTGTCGAGCGCGCTGGCCGCGGCGTCTGCCTGACCCGCGAGGGGGAACAGCTTCTCGGCTATGGGCGACGCATCCTGACGCTGAATGACGAGGCGTGGCAGCGGATGACGCATCACGCCTTTGAAGGGCGGGTCAGTTTCGGCGTGCCGGAAGACCTTGTCGATCCGTTCGTCAGCCCGGTGATGCGTGATTTCGCGGCCGATTTTCCGCGGGCGCGGGTCAGCCTGACGTCCTCGATCACGCGCAAGCTTGTCGACCAGTTCAATGACGGGCGCCTTGATGTGATGCTGACGACCGAGCCGCTTGATACCGGTACTGGCGAGTGCCTCTATCGCGGACCATTGGAATGGTATGTCGGGCGTGGCAGCCTGATCTGGAAGAAGCGCCCGCTGCCGCTGGCGGCAAAGGCGGATTGCATCTTCCTGCCGATGATGCGGGACGCGCTGGAGCGTGCCGGCATCGCCTGGGAGAGCCCCTATGAGGCCAATCACTGGCGCGATCTGGAGGCCTTTGTCAGCGCCGGTCTGGCGGTCGAGACCAACATGGCTCTTGTCGTCGAGCGGAGTCGGGACCGCGTTCCGGTGCCGGCAAATTCCGGCCTGCCGCCCCTGCCGGATTTCGGCATCTTCCTCTATATCCGCGACGGCGCGTCAGACCTCGCCCTGCAGTTTGCCGGTATCGTCCGCGACACCAGTTTCACGCCCCAGACACGCCAGCCGCCGGCGGTGCAGTGACCGGTCCGCTGCCCCGGCCACTGCCCGGCCGGTGACCGGCCGGTGACCGGGCGGTGAACGGTTTAGTGGCGGGTCCGGCCGTATGCCCGTGGCCGGCACGATGAACAATGGCGCGGCTATTGACGAATGACGGGTTTCTGGTAAAACCCACCGCAGTGCTGGTGTGGCTCAATTGGTAGAGCACCCGATTTGTAATCGGGCGGTTGGGAGTTCGAGTCTCTCCACCAGCACC
>RFZL01000106.1 GCA_009920665.1 Alphaproteobacteria bacterium
CCGCTTGTCGGCGACCGCCGGCGGCTGATGCTGACTCCGACCGAGGCGGGACGCGATCTGCATGATGAGCTTGTCGCCAAGGCGTCCGAGGTGACCCGCCGGACACTGGCACCGCTCGACAAACAGGAACAGGACCGGCTGATCAAGCTTCTGGACCGGCTTGTCTGACCGGCTCGTCTGACCGGACGTCGCAGCGGCTTACACCCCGATAAAACGATGCAGAAGATCGGGGTTTGTCTTCAGCTCCCCGGCGTCGATGGCCGGGTGGCTGCGGCCATTCTCGAGAAACACCACACGGTTGGCGATCGACAGCACCGCATCGACCCGCTGTTCAACCAGAAGGATGGCCACCCCGCGGTCCCGAAGTGCCGTGACCGCCTGTCTGATCTGTTCGATCATCGAGGGCTGCAGCCCCTCGGTCGGCTCATCCAGCAACAGAACCGACGGCTCGATACACAGCGCCCGGCCGGTGGCCAGCATCTGCTGCTCACCGCCAGACAAGGTGTCGGCACGCTGGTTCAGCCTTTCGCCAAGGCGCGGGAACATCTCCAGAACGCGGTCACGCGTTTCACGCCCCTTGCCGCGCACCATCAGCCCGATCTCGAGATTCTCGGCCACCGTCAGTTCGGCGAACAGGCGCCGCCCCTGCGGGATGTAACCGATGCCATGGCGCGGCACCTCGTTCGCCGGCAGGCGCGACACCTCCACACCATCGCATGTGACCGACCCTGCCTGCGCCCGCAAGAGCCCCATGATGGTCTTCAGGCAGGTTGTCTTGCCGGCACCGTTACGTCCCAGAAGACAGACGATCTCGCCGCCCTCGACAGTGAAGGACACGTCATGAAGCACTTTGATATCGCCATATCCCGAGGACAGCTTTTCAACATTCAGCATCAGCCTGTCCCCAGATAGGCGGCCTGCACCGCCGCGTTGTTCCTGATTTCGGAGGGCGTGCCGCTGGCAAGGACCGATCCGAAATTGAGCACGGTGATGGCGTCGGCCGTCTGCATGACGACATTGATATTATGCTCGATCAGCAGGATCGTCATGTCGCCGGCCAGACCGCGGATCAGCGCCACGAAATCGGCAATCTCGCTGTCGGCGAGACCCTGTGTCGGCTCGTCAAGGATCAACAGGCGCGGTTGCTGGCTGAGGCCCATGGCGATTTCCAGAAGACGCTGATGACCATAGCTGAGATCGCCGGCAAGCTGGTCGGCCCGGTCGGCGATCCCCACCCGCTCCAGCGCCTCGGCAACCTGACGCTCGGTGGCCACCGCATCATCCCCGGTCCGCCAGCGCAGCGCCAGCGCGACATTCTCCGCCACCGGCAGCCGGCTGAACACCGAGGTGATCTGGAAGGTATAGGCCATGCCGGCCCGGATCCGCCGGTGCGCCGGCATCGTGGTAACATCCTGACCGTCGAACCGCACACTGCCGGCGCTTGCCGGAATTCGCCCCGACAGCATGCCGACAAAGGTTGTCTTGCCGGCCCCGTTCGGTCCGATCAGCGCGCGCACCTGGCCGGCGGGAAGGTCGAAATCGACATTGTCGACCGCCTTCAGGCCGCCGAAATTGCGGCTGAGGCCGCGTGTTGACAGCAGCGTCATGGCAACCACCTCAGCGCGCGGCGACGCAACTCGCCGACAAGACCCTGCGGCGCGAACAGCGTCAGCATCACCAGCGCGAAGCCGGCGATCAGCATGTAGGCGGTTGTTAGCCCGCTCGACAAATCGATCAGATAGAACATGAACAGGGTGCCGACAAACGGCCCGAGGATCGTGCCGGCCCCGCCAAGCAGCACCCACAGAAGCGGAAAGATCGAATATTGCACCGAGGCGAAGGTCGCCCCGGCATAGCCGAACAGCAACCCGTAGGCGGCGCCGGCGGCGGCCGACATCGTTCCCGACAGGACAACGGCGGCAAGCTTGTGCCGGTGAATGTCATAGCCGAGCATCCGCGTGCGTTCCTCATTCTCGCGAATGGCGACAAGCACGCGGCCGAACCCGGCCTGCACAACACGGAGCGAGACAAAAACACAGATTGCGAACAGGATCAGCGCGGCGAAATAGCGGTTGGTGGGATCGGCAAGATTGATACCGGCAAGCTGGCGGAAGGATTGCTGGATCACAAACCCCTCGTCACCACGGGTATATTCGCCGAAATAGAGCGCCGCGAGATAGCCTGCCTGGGCGAACATCAGCGTGACGATCATGAAGGCGACGCCGGCGGTGCGCAGCGCCAGCAGCCCGATGGCCAGCGCCACAGCGAAGCCCGCCACCAGCCCGGCCAGCAGTGCCGGACCGGCACTCCATCCAAGATGCTGCACGGTCAGCGACATGCCATACATGCCGGAAGCGAAGAACAGCGCATGGCCGAGGCTGAGCAGACCGGTATAGCCGAACAGGATGTTGTAGCCCATGGCATAGCAGGTGAGCACCATGATGCGCGCCAGATTGCCATGATGATAGGCCGGCAGGATGAATTGCAGCGCGAACAGCAGCATGATCACACCGATATGCAGCGTCCATGACTTGCGAAGATCGCTGCCAAAAAACACGCTCACAGCCCCTTCCTCCCGAACAGGCCCTGCGGGCGGAAGATCAGCACGAAGGCCACGCCGAGCGTGGCAATGATCTTGGCGAGGGTCGGGGTGAAGAAGACCGAGATCATGCCGTCGCTGATACCGATCAGCAGCGCCGCCACCACGGTGCCGGGAAGGCTGCCGAGGCCGCCGATAATAACAACGATGAAAGAGAGCAGCAGCGGGTCATGCCCCATCAGATAATGCGCCTGCTGGATCGGCACAATCAGAACGCCGGCCAGCGCCGCCAGGCCAGCGCCAAGACCGAACACCGCGGCATAGACACGGTCGACCGGGATCGCGAAGGCCCTGGCCATCTCGCTGTCAAGCTGTGTCGCCCGCATCACCAGACCGATCCGCGTGCGTGTCATCAACAGCCAGATCGCGCCAAGAAGCAGCACCGCCGCGCCGATCACGGCAAGCTTGTAGCTGGTGGTGCCAAGGCCCCACGGCCAGTAGAGCGCCATCCCGCTTTCG
>RFZL01000107.1 GCA_009920665.1 Alphaproteobacteria bacterium
CCCCTGATCAGCCGGTCTGCCATTACCGCAAGGAACAGCGCCGGGATCATGGCGCACAGCGTCACCAGAATGGAAAACACCGCGGTCGTCAGGAACGACTCCCGGTAATAGGGGTCGGACAGCAGGAATTCGAAATTGCCAAGACCGACAAACTGCGCCGAAAGACCGAACGGGTCCGGAATGAAAAGTGATTGCCAGATGGCCTGGCCGGCCGGATAGAAAAAGAAAACAGCCGAAACCAGGATCTGGGGCGCGATCAGCATGGCTGGCAGCAACCATCCGCGAAATGTAACGCGCTTTTCCAAAATCCTGCTCCGGCATTCAGCGGAGTGGGCCGACGCGGCCCACTCCCAGTTTTTTTATGGCCTAGCGGTTGGCGGATTCAAAGCGCCGCAGCAGGGCATCACCGCGCTTCTTCGCGCTGTCCATCGCCTGCTGGGCGGATTTGTCGCCGGACCAGATCGCCTCAAGCTCCTCGTCGATGATGCCGCGGATCTGGTCGAACGACCCGAGACGAAGACCCTTTGAATTGGCGGTCGGCTGGTTCGCCGTCATCTGGATGACGGCAATGTCCGTGCCCGGGTTCTTGTCATAGAAACCCGACGCCCGCGTGGCTTCACCGGCTTCGGCGGTGATCGGCAGATAGCCGGTATTCTGGTGCCAGGCAGCCTGGACATCCGAGCTCGACAGGAAGCTCAGGAACTCGCCGGCGCCCTTGTACTCGGCACCGTCATGGCCTGACATGACCCACAGCGAGGCACCACCGATGATGGTGTTCTGCGGCGCGCTGGCAAGGGCCTTCCAGTAAGGCAGAGGCCGCACCTCGAAATCGAACTTCGCTTCCGCGCTGATACCGGCATAACCGGCCGAACTCTCGGTGAACAGCGCACATTCGCCAGAGCGGAAATTGGCACCACCCTCGTTGCGACGGCCGGTATAGATGAACTTGCCGTCCTTTGCCCACTCGGCCATCTTCGACAGATGTGCCACCTGCGGCTTGCCATTCAGCATCAGCTCGGTGTCGAGGCCGGCAAAGCCGTTATCCTTCGATGCGAAGGGAACATTGTGATAGGCCGAGAAGTTCTCGAGATGGATCCAGCTCTGCCATGCGGTGACCAGCGGGCAGTCCTCGCCGCCGGCCTTCAGCTTGGCAAGCACCTCATCCACCTGCTCCCAGGTCGACATGTCGGTGTCGGGGTCAACGCCGGCGGCGCTCATCGCGTCGCGGTTCACCCACAGAACCGGCGTCGAGGAGTTGAAGGGCAGCGACAGCATCTCGCCATCAGTGGTGGTGTAATAGCCCTTCACCGCGCCGATATAGGCATCCGGATCAAACTTCGCGCCACTTTCGGCCATCACCTCATATACTGGCCTGATCGCGCCACCGGCGGCCATCATGGTCGCGGTGCCGACCTCAAAGACCATCAGGATGTGGGGCTGCTCGCCGGCGCGGAACGCGGCAATGCCCGCATTCAGCGTTTCCGAGTAATTGCCCTTGTGGCTCTCGACAACGACATAGTCACTCTGGCTGGCATTGAAGTCTGCAACCTGACCTTTCACCAGTTCGCCAAGGCGGCCGGTGAAAGCGTGCCAGAAATGGATTTCAGTCTGCGCCATCGCCGCCACCGGTGCCAGCAAGGTGCCGGTTATGGCAAGGGCGCCAATTAGGTTCTTTTTCATGGTTCCTCCAAAGCACCGGTTGACGGTGCATGATTCACGTTGTGTCGCTGGCCATCCGTTCCCATCGGCGTGGCCGTTATCGCTTACGATACAACCCAAGAATATAATTTGAACACCGAAATTTTATATTTATTATAACATTACATTATAATTTAGTACATGAAGCGCGCAAGGATGGTCAGGAAATGAAACGCGATAAATTACGGCTTCGCCAGCTTGAGGCCTTGATGGCGGTCGCCGATCACGGGTCGATCACCAACGCGGCGAGCGAACTTGGTATCAGCCAGCCGGCCGTCAGCCGGCTACTGTCCGATCTTGGGGACCGGCTGGGATTTTCACTGTTCGACCGCCAGCGGGGACAGCTCGTGCCCTCGCAGGAGGTGCGATTTCTGACGCCCGATATCCGCCGTGTGCTGGAGCTGATGCGGCAGATTTCAGATGTCAGCCAGGAGATCACGAAACGCCGGGCCGGCCATATCAGGATTGCCTGTCTGCCGGGATTCGCCACCAGTCATCTGCCGCAGGTTGTTGCCTCATTTCTTGCCGAACGCCCCGGCGTCAGCATGACGATCGAGCCTGACCGGCCGGAACGGATTCTCGAATGGATGATTGGCGAGCAATATGATTTCGGTGTCACTGACGGATTTGCCGGCCATCCGGCGGTGGAAAGCACCGGCCTTCAGCTGCGGACCGTCTGCGTCTTTCCCGCGGGCCATCGATTTGAACAGTTCAACCGGATCACCCCCGCCGATATGGCAACGGAAAACATCATCCATACAAGGCGCGACAGCGAATTCTTCATCGAACTGGCAAAGGCCTTCCAGCAGGCCCAGGTCGAATTCAATTCGCTTGTCGAAATCCGGCAATTCACAGCCGCCTGCGAGCTTGTCTGCCAGGGCATGGGGGTCGCTGTTGTCTCGGAACTCGATGCGCGGAAATATCTGTCGCAGGGTATTGGCTTCCGTCCCTTCAGGCCGGTGGTGCCGCACCGGCTCTCGCTGGTCCGGCCGATCACCCAGCAACCATCAATGGTGACGCTGGAATTCATGGAGCATTTTGCCGACAGTCTGAAACCCTATCTGTCCACACCGGATGGCCGGAGCCAGAAATGACGGCCAGATTTGGCCGCTAGATATGCCGCTGGCCGGCCTTGCCGCGATACAGGCTGAGGATCTCGGCATTCGCCTCGGCCATCTCATCATCGCTGATCCCCAGCACGATTCCCTTGCGGCGGGTCTTGCCGCGCCGGTCGAGAATCTGCCGGTCGCTGACCGTCGTGCGCTGCGC
>RFZL01000108.1 GCA_009920665.1 Alphaproteobacteria bacterium
AGCCGGTCGGCCGGGATCAGCGGCGAGAAGGCGACCGTGGAGACAATCACCTTGGGCACGCCTGTCGGCAGCACACGGGCGCAGTCCAGCGCCAGATCGGTTCCCATGGTCCCGCCGAGCGCGACCATGGCGTCGATACGGCCATCGGCATGAAGCTGCGATGACAGGGCCGAGGCGCCGCGCGCCATGATCTGCATGGCACTGTTCTCGTCTCCGGCGGCGGCGGCTTCGGCGATGCTGCTGCCGGCGGCCGAAGCCACTTCATGCTTGTCGATCTCGACCGGTATCGCCGCATCCCCGAGAACGCTGACATCCATGCAGATCGCCGCCGCGCCCTGGCTTTCGATCTGCTCGCGAAGATAGGCCAGTTCGTCGGATTTGGTGTCGAAGGTTCCGATCACCAAAATGGTGGCATCGCTTGCCATGTCATGAGCCCCCGCTTGGAATCGTCCCGGCTTGCATTGCCGGGTGCTGTGTGTTTGCATCACGACACCTGCGCTGGCGGCCTGCCAGGACAATGCCATCAATGATGCGTCCACCGGGCTGAGTTTCGACAGGGCACACAACACTGTCAAGCCAAGCCGGGCACCCATTCGAAAGGACCGGAGTCAGTCGTGACCGAAGTGAATTTTCCCCTTCCCGAAGGAACACATACCGTCATTCTGGGCGTTGGTGACCTGAACGGGTTGATGCGTGGCAAGCGCATTCCCGCAGACCAGTGGCCGCGGATCTGCGGCTCCGGCAACGCGCTGGCGATGTCGCTGTTCACCATGGACATGACCTGCGATGTCTGGGAAACGCCTGTCGTCGGCTTTGCCAACGGGTTTCCCGATTGCCATATCTTTCCGATGCATCCACCGGTGGCTGTGCCGTGGGAGCCAGGCGTGGCGATGTGCTTTGCCCGCGCCGAGGGGATGGATCACGGCCCGCTGACGGTCGATCCGCGCCAGGCGCTGCTGCGCCAGGTCGAGCGCGCCAACGCCATGGGCATCGATCTGCAGGTGGGAACAGAGCTCGAATTCTATCTTCTGGACCCGGATACGGGCCGTCCGCGCGACAAGGGCAATGACTGCTACGGGCTGGCGCGTGCCGCCGAGCTGGAACCCGTGCTCGGCCCGATGCGCCGCGAACTTGCCGAGATGGGAATTCCCATCGAGCAGTCCAATCCCGAATATGCCGCCGGCCAGGTAGAGGTGAATATCCGCTATGACAGCGCCATCATTGCCGCCGACCGTGTGGTCATGTTCCGCTCGCTCGTCAAGCAGCTTGCCGCGCGGCACGGCCTGAACGCCACCTTCATGGCGAAACCTTTCATCGACGAAAGCGGCAACGGATTCCACCTGCATTATTCACTATGGTCGGAAGGGAAGAACATCTTCGCCGATGCCGGCAAGCTGAATGACCTGGGCCGGCATTTCCTTGGCGGCATGCAGCAACGCATGGCCGAGGCCTCGATCTGCGGCGCGGCCACGGTGAATGCCTACAGGCGTCGCCAGCCCCTGTCCTTCTGTCCGGTCAATGCCAGCTGGGGGCTCGACAACCGCACTGTCGCGCTGCGCGTCATCGAGGGCAGCGACAGCGCCGTTCGCATCGAGAAGCGCGATGCCGGCGCCGACTGCAACCCCTATCTTCTGATGGCGGCGGACATCGCCGCCGGACTTGACGGCATCGAGGGCAAGACCGAGCCGACCGCCATCACCACCGGCAACGCCTATGAGGACGACAACGCCCCGCCGATCCCGCTCGATCTCGCCGACGCGATCAGCCTGGCGCGCAACTCGGGATGGCTGCGCGACGTGCTTGGCGCCGACCAGCATGAAATATGGCTGCAACAGGCAGAGCGCGAGCTGGCGTTTTTCAACCAGCAGGTCACGCCTTTCGAGACGGCGCGTTACCTGGGCACATTCTAGCCGGACCGCCTGCCGGCCAGGTCGCTTGTGTTCTGGTCATCGCAGAAAGACATTGACCCCGACCGGCGAATGGCCAAATTTGGAACCATCAGGAGCCATTCGCGGTTCGGGGGAGAGCAGCATGCCCGGAAGCCAGAGTTTTGACGATAATTTCCTGCGCGAGATGAACGCGCGCCAGGTCTGGCATCCGATGGCGCATCCCGCCGACAGCCAGGCAAACCTGCCGGTGATCCTGACTTCGGGACAGGGCGTGCGGGTCACCGACATTGACGGGCATGAGACGGTGGATGCGGTTGGCGGGCTGTGGAACGTCAATCTGGGATATTCCTGCGAACGCGTGCCTTCTTCACCTCGGGCGGGTCGGATTCGGTCGAAACCGCGCTGAGTCTTGCCCGCCAGTACCACAAGGTCAATGGCGAGCCGTCGCGCACCAAGTTCCTCAGCCTGAAAAAGGGCTATCACGGCACGCATTTCGGCGGGGCGAGCGTCAACGGCAACGCCAATTTCCGCACCCAGTACGAACCTCTTCTGGCCGGCTGTTTCCACATTCCGGCGCCTTACACCTATCGCAACCCGTTCGGCGAAACCGACCCCGAGGCGCTGGCCGCCAAATGTGTCGCCGCGCTTGTGGATGAAATCAACTTTCAGGGCGCCGGCACCATCGCCGCCTTCATCATGGAGCCGATTCTCGGCGCCGGCGGGGTGATCCCGCCGCATGCCAGCTTCATGCCGGCGGTCCGCGAGGTCTGCGACAGGCACGGCATCCTGCTGATCGCCGACGAGGTGATCACCGGTTTCGGGCGCACCGGTGCCTGGAGCGGGTCACGCCTGTGGGGCGTGCAGCCCGACATGATGTGCATCGCCAAGGCGATCACAAGCGGCTATTTCCCGCTCGGCGCGGCACTGATCAACGAGCGCATCGCCACCGCCTTCGAGTCGGACAGCAGCGGCAAGGCCGCCATCGGGCACGGCTATACCTATTCTGGGCATCCGGTCGGCGCCGCCGCCGCGCTTGCCG
>RFZL01000109.1 GCA_009920665.1 Alphaproteobacteria bacterium
CTCGACAACCTCGGCCCCCCGCTTGGGGTCGGTGCCGTCATCCTCGGCGACAATCTCGACCGGGCGGCCGTTGATACCGCCCTCATCATTGATCTTCTTGACGGCAGCCTTGGTAGTGCGGTCATACCAGCGGCCATAGGCGGCGCCGATACCGGTGCGGTGAACCTGAAACCCGATCTTGATCGGCTCCGAGCTCTGCACCTGTCCGTAGCGCCCAAACAGCGGCATGCTGCTGGCGGCAGCGGCAAGCGCCGTGGTCGCGGCAAGTGTCTTCAGGGCCGTGCGACGGTTTGGGCGTTTCCCCGCCTCATTGGTCACCGCGTCATTGGTCACCGCGTTTTCGGCTGCAGGTTTTTCTGTTGATCTGGTCATGGCTACCTCCCTGTCAGTTGAAGCCGAGCCCGGCTTTGATGCCGGTTGTTCATCTCAATCCCTGCATTAAGCTTGTGGCCAGCGACACGTCTTGTCCAGACAAAACTTCACCCGCCCTTCGGGGCCGCCAGCAGCCACAGACCAAGCCATGTATAGAGAATCATGAACAGCGCCAGCGGCATGCCGGCGGTGAAGGCGCGGCGAATCCCGCCATAGGCCTGCACCGCGTTGGCGTGCGCAAGGATGACCGCCAGAACATGCCCGAAAACAATGATGGCGGCCTGGCTCAGCCAGATGACCCGCATCGATTCCCGGTGTTTGAAAAAGCCGGTCGTGACATGAAACCCGTCAAGTCCCAGCAGGTTGGCGCCCTGCCCCAGCGGATCATTCAGCGCGACCAGCACATACTGGCCATCGACCAGAAGCGAGGGGAAATAATGCGCGGTGTGATAGGCAAGCGCGAGTGGCAGGATGGTCGGCGCGAAGACCGAGAGCAGATATCCCGTCCTTAGTGATCCGGTCCGTTCCGACGTCTGGTCCCGGGGCGCGGCAACCGCCCGGTCGCCGGCGTGAAGCATCGCCGTGAACAGCCCGACAAGGATCAGGTTGGCGGCGATCAGGCCGGCGATGACCGGCATCACCACCGCCGACCTGCCAGGAAAGGCCAGCGGATTGACCCCGATCATATCAAGCCAGACAAAGGTTTCGTTGAACCCGTCGAATGATCCGGTGCCAAGAAGCATCAGAATGAACACCGGGATGCCGCGGCAGGCCCGCGCACCATGCGCCAGCTGCCATCCTGGCCAGCCGACGCGCACCCGCCTGCCCCGCCTTGCCAGCGGCGCCAGCCGTCCAAAATGCGCCATCACGACCGAAAAGATCTCGACCTGGCGAAGCCATCGTCCGGGGCCGCACAGAACCATGCCGGCAATGGTCACCACAATATAGGTGACACCAACCGCCGCCAGACGCGCCGGATCATCCGGCGCCGGGTCGGCAAGGGTGAACATCGAGAACATCAGCAGCAACAGCACCGCCGGCCAGACGCCAAGACGATGTGGCAATGCCAGCGGCGGGCGCGCCGTCACCGCGGCGAGCGGTCCGGCAAGCCAGCGCCATGGCGACATCCAGCCCCAGAGATCGAACACGAACCCCTGCACCATCGGCGAGGCCATCCAGAACACCACCCAGAAGCCCAGCACCAGCGGATTTTCCAGCGGATCGCGCGTTCCTGAAAACCCGCGTGACAGAAGCCAGCACAATAGCAGGAAAAACAGACAACTGGACAGCGAGCGCAGCCAGGGCGGCGCCGCGATCCGGCCCAGATCGCGGCTTGGCAGCAGCCGTGCCACCGACCGGTGCGGCAGAAACCACAGCAGCATGATGCTGAGCGCGACGATGATGACGCCAACCGCCATATAGGGGCCGGTTGGCAGCAGGGCGATGAAGCTCTGGCCTGTCGCATGCGCCGCCGCCGGCAGCGGCAGCAGCGACACAGCACAGATCATCGCGGTGGCGACAAGCCGCCTGCCACGCGCCATTGACCCATGATCTGAGGATATCGACACCATCAGGAGATTTGGAAACCCAATTGACAATTTGTCAATATTCGGCGCTCATTCGCATACCAACAATTCTGGGGAAAGACGGCTGATGGCGGCGCGCGACAAGGCCCATCAAAATAAGCTGACCGGGGGTGACCTGATCGGGGGTGACCTGATCGGGGTCGATGTCGGTGGCACATTCACCGATCTTGTCAGGCTCGACCAGAAAACCGGCGCCGTTCACCTGTCAAAGGTGGCCAGCACCATCGACAACCAGGCCTTCGGGGTGATGACCGCGCTGGAGGAGGCCGGCACGGTGCTTCGCGATGTCGCCCTTGTGATCCACGGCACCACGACGACAACCAACGCCGTGCTTGAACGCAAGCTCAGCCGCACCGGGCTGATCACCACTGCCGGGTTTCGCGACGTGCTGGAGCTTGGCCGCCGCACCCGGCCGCAGCCCTATGGCATGAAGGGCGATTTCACGCCGATCATTCCGCGTGACCTGCGCCTCGAGGTGCCGGAGCGGCTTGATTATGCCGGTCGTGTGGTGACGCCGCTTGATGAGAATGCGGTGCGTCTTGCGGGCGAACAGCTGCTTGCCGCCGGTGTTGAATCGGTGGTGGTGCATTTCCTTCACGCCTATGCCAACCCGCGGCACGAGGCAAGGGCGGCCGAAATTCTCGCCACCTTCTGGCCGAATGACTACATCACGACCGGCCATTCGCTGCTATCGGAAAGCCGCGAGTTCGAGCGCGGCGTCACCGCCGCCGTCAACGCCTCGGTGCAACCGCTTCTGGAACGCTATGTCGGGCGGCTGG
>RFZL01000110.1 GCA_009920665.1 Alphaproteobacteria bacterium
CACGGGGTCGGCGCGTCGGTGGTGAACGCGCTGTCCTCCGAACTGCATGTCGAGATCGCGCGCGAGAAAACCCTCTATCAGCAGAGCTTTTCGCGCGGCGTCCCGCAGGGCCCGCTGGCCACGGTCGGCGCCGCCCCGAACAGGCGCGGCACGGCGGTGACCTTCTGCCCCGATCCCGAGATTTTCGGCGAGAAGCCGTATTTCCGCCCCTCCACCCTCTACCGGATGGCGCGTTCCAAGGCCTATCTGTTCGCCGGGGTGGAAATCCGCTGGCGCTGCGATCCCGCGCTGCTGGCGAATGACGATCCGGTGCCGGCCGAGGCGGTGCTGCACTACCCCGGCGGCCTGTCCGACTATCTGAACGACGCCACCGCCGATACGGCGCTTCTCGTCTCCACCCCCTTTGCCGACCTTGTCGAGCTCGACGGCCAGAAATTCGAATGGGCCATCACCTGGCTCGGCGCCGGCGAGGACGGGTTCTTCCATTCCTACTGCAACACCGTGCCGACCCCGTCCGGCGGCACGCATGAGACCGGATTCCGCCAGGCCATCACCCGCGCGCTGCGCAGCTTCGGCGACCTGGCCGGCAACCGCAAGGCCGCCGACATCACCGCCGATGACGTGTTCGCCGGCACGGCGGTGATGCTGTCGGTATTCCTTCGCGACCCGCAATTCCAGGGCCAGACGAAGGACAGGCTTGTCTCGGCCGACGCCACGAAGCTGACCGAACAGGCGGCGCGCGACAGGTTCGAGCAATGGCTGGCGGCCGACGCGGCGCGGGCGCAGTTCCTGCTGGACGCCGCCATCGAACGCGCCGAGGACCGCAAGCGGCGCAAGAAGGAACGCGAGGTGGCGCGCAAATCGGCGACGCGGCGGCTGCGCCTTCCGGGTAAGCTTGCCGATTGCACGGCGAACGACACCGATGTCACCGAGCTGTTCCTTGTCGAGGGGGATTCGGCCGGCGGCTCGGCGAAACAGGCGCGCGACCGCAAGACCCAGGCGGTGCTGCCGTTGCGCGGCAAGATCCTGAACGTCGCCAGCGCCAGCACCGAGAAGCTTGGCGCGAACCAGGAGCTGTCGGACCTCGCGCTGGCGCTTGGCGTGCGGCCGGGCAAGGATTTCCGCATCGACGATCTGCGCTATGGCCGGATCATCATCATGACCGACGCCGATGTCGACGGGGCGCATATCGCGGCGCTGCTGATGACATATTTCTATCGCGAGATGCCGGCGCTGATCGAGGCCGGGCGCCTGTTTCTGGCGCAGCCGCCGCTCTATCGCATGACGCAGGGCGGCACCACGCTCTACGCGCTTGACGACGCGCAGCGCGAGGAACTGACGGAAACCGGTTTCGACAAGCGCGGCAAGATCGAGATCAGCCGCTTCAAGGGGCTTGGCGAAATGCCGCCCGGCCAGTTGAAGGAAACGACGATGAGTCCGGCCAGCCGGCGGCTGCTGCGGGTCGATCTGCCGCGCCGTGACAGCGCCGGTGCCGATGCCCGCCGCGGCGTCGACCAGCTTGTCTCGACGCTGATGGGCAAGAAGGCCGAACTGCGCTTTGGCTATATCCGCGACCATGCCGAGGAGGTTCTGGCCGACCTCGACGTCTGACGCCTAGACATCGAGGCGCGCCAGATACGCGTTCAGATGCGCGGTGACCCGGTCCGGTGCCTCCATCGTCGACAGATGCCCGACCTCATCGAGGATCACCAGCTCGGCCTGCGGGGCAAGTGCCGCCATCTGGCGCGAGATGTCCGGCGGCGTGAGCGTGTCGAGGCTGCCACAGAGGACCAGCGCCGGCACCGCCAGCCGGCGCAGCGTGTCGGACTGGTCGCGGCGATTCAGGATGGCCTGCTGCTGCAGGATGAAATTCTCGCGTCCGACCGCCTCGGCCATCGCGATCACCCGCGCCACCAGCGCCTCGTCCGCCATCGCCGCCGGCGACAGAAAGCTTTTCATCAGATGCCGGGTGACGCCGCGAAAGCGGTCACTCTTCGCCATCTCGATGGTGGCAAGCCGCTGCTGGCGCTTGTCGGGCCCGTCGGTGCCATAGGCGGTGTTGAGAAGCGCCAGGCCGGCGATACGCTCGGGCGCAAGGCGCGCCATCTCCAGCGCCACATAGCCGCCCATCGACAGCCCGACCGGCACAACTGGCCCGTCCACCATGTCAAGCGCCGCGCCAGCCATATCGGCAAGGCTGTCACGGCGGAGCGTGTCGGCGACCAGCGGGGCGACAGGATGGACCAGCCCGGCGCGCTGGGCGGCGAACAGATCGGCCGTACAGACAAGACCTGGAATGAAAATCGGGGTTGGTAATGATGTCATCTGGAGGACCCCGGCCAGCCCCCTCGAGGGTGCGACCGCAATATGATTGACCTTTGCACACGAAGTCTGTATGACCTCGAGACAGAATAGCCCAGCGCAAGACCGCCGATCAACACAACGAGACCGTTCAGTGTAAATCGAAAAAGGGCTTCTCCCCCGTGCACATGTTGAAAACGTTAACAGACACGTAAATGAGCATGGCTATGAAAACGGTCATAAACACGTTGCCAAAGGACGCTCCCGTTGAATTTTTCTGATCTTGGCCTTTGCCCGGAACTCAGCCAGGCTGTCGCCGATCTCGGCTATACGGCCCCCACTCCGATCCAGGAAAAATCCATCCCATATGTGTTGATGGGTCGCGATATCCTTGGCTCCGCGCAGACCGGCACCGGCAAGAC
>RFZL01000012.1 GCA_009920665.1 Alphaproteobacteria bacterium
ACGCCGGCGCTGGTCGCGCCGCTGGAATTCACCGTTCGTCGTGATGATTATGTCGAGCTTGGCGGGCATGGTGACGCCGTAAGAAGCATTGCCGAGGCGATCGAGCAGGGAAGCGAATATGGCGCCAATGCGCAGGTCATGGGCCCCGGGGCAAAGACGGTGTTGACCGGCAATGACGACGCATCCTGAGGCATATGCCGGCAGCCGGCCATCGGCCATGGCGGGCTTTCAGGCAGCCTTGATCGGCCAACGTCAGCGTCTTCATATCCAGCATGGTCCCATCGATCTGGTGATTGACGCAGACGGGCCCGGACGCCGCGCGCTGTTTGAACGCGCCACAGGCGCGGCGATGCCGGTTCTCTCGACCCTTGCGGATGAGCTGGACGGGCTGCGCGCGCCATATGTTGCGGGACGCCGCTTCAACGGGCCGGTGGCGTGCCGCATGCAGTCTGTCTGCCGGATCGCCGGTGACAGCTTCGTCACCCCCATGGCCGCGGTGGCGGGGTCGGTGGCAGATCACGTTCTGGCGGCGATGCTGGATGATGAGGCGGCACGGGACAGCAGCCGGATCAGCGTGAATAACGGTGGTGATATCGCCTTCTGGACCGCGGATGGCGCCACGACGCGCGCCCTGATCGCCGGTCTGCCGGCAGGCATGCTGACGCTCACCGGACCGACATGCTGGCGCGGTATGGCCAGTTCGGGGTGGGGCGGGCGCAGTCACTCGCTTGGCATTGCCGACAGCGTGACGGTGCTTGCCGAAAGTGCCGCGCTGGCCGATATCGCGGCAACTCTGATCGCCAATGATGTCGATCTGCCGGACCATCCGATGATCACGCGGCAGCCGGCGCATGACCTTGACCCGGCAAGCGACCTTGCCGGCAGGATGGTGACGACCGGCGTGCCGTCCCTTGCCGATGACGAGATTGCGGCCGCGCTGGCCGCCGGGCGCGTGACAGCCACAAGGGTTATGCAGCAGGGCGGCATTGCCGGCGCGGTGCTGGTCCTGCAGGATCGGATCGAGACGGTGGGCCTTGCCGACAGCCTGCTTGCCGGACAGCCGGCTGATGCCGACAGGCCAGATGACATCAAGGCAGGAGACAATCCATCATGAAAATGGCCCGCCGCCGGAGACGCCGCGCCGCCGCGCTGCCATTGTCGCTGTCGTCGCCAACCCGTTCGCCGGCACCTGGCAGGAGGATCTGCAATCGGCGATGGATAATCTGAAACCGCTTGGCCTTGCCATGACGGACGAGCTAATCGGTCTGCTTGGCGGGGTCGAGGGGATTGACGGCTATGGCAAGGCGGCGCTGGCCGGCGAGGGCGGCGAGCTGGAACATACCGCGCTGTGGCATGTCCCGGGTGGCTATTCGATGCGCGAGCGTCTTGGCGAGGCCAGGGCCATCGTGCCGTCGGCGATGAAGGTTGGTGGCCCCGGCACACCGATCGATATCCCGCTTGGTCACATCAATGCGGCCTATGTACGGAGCCATTTCGACGCCATGGAGGTGCGGCTTGCCGATGCGCCGCGCGCCGGCGAGATCATGTTCGCGCTTGCCATGTCGCGGGGCCCGCGGATCCATGACCGCATGGGCGGGCTGACCGTCGATGAGGTCACCGGCGAGGACGGGCTGCGTTAGACCGGTATCTTGCGCCATCATATTGCCTAGGCTGACGCCGCATCCTACAATCAGGCGTACGATTGGGCTGTTCTGATGCGAGGTAGGGATAGATGAAGGCGCTTGTGGTAATCGACCCGCAGAATGATTTCTGCCCGGGCGGCGCGCTTGCCGTCACTGATGGCGACAGCATCATGCAGCCCATCAACGGGATGATGGACGCGTTCGATTTGGTGATCCTGACCCAGGACTGGCACCCGCAAGGCCATTCCAGCTTTGCCTCGTCGCATGATGGCGCGGCACCCTTCACCCTGACCGAGATGCCCTATGGCCCGCAGGTGCTGTGGCCCGACCATTGTATTCAGGGAAGTGACGGGGCGGCGTTTCATCCGGCGCTCGACACCGTCCGCGCCGACGCGGTGATCCGCAAGGGCACCAACCCGGCGGTTGATTCCTATTCGGCCTTTTTCGAGAATGACAAGGCGACGGCGACAGGGCTTGCCGGGCTGCTCCGTGATCGCGGCTGCGAGGATCTGACGATGGTCGGATTGGCGACCGATTACTGCGTCGCCTGGTCGGCGCTGGACGGGGTGGCGAATGGCTTTCGGATCGAGGTCAGGCTGCCGGCCTGCCGGGCGATCGACCTTGACGGGTCACTCGACAAGGCGCTTGCCGACATGCGCGCAGCCGGTGTGACATTGATGGAATAGACCTGATTCAAACGGGGGCGACATGACCGAAAACACTGGAACGGGAAGCGCGCACAATGCTGGTGAGGCGCGATCGCCGGTGGCCAGCCTTGTGATCACCTTTTTGGGCGGCGCGCTGATCGGTGCCGGCCTTTACTGGGCGGCTGGCGATTTGTGGTCCGAGACCCTGCGTGGCGGCATGGATCACAGCAGCATGGCGGGCGGCGACATGATGATGGACGGCAAGCCGCATGAGCATGGCATGCTGACGGTCGATGACTGGGCGAACCCGCCAACCATCGAAGCCGAAATTTTCAAGGATCCCGAGAGCGGCTGGAACCTGCATGTGATGACGACGAATTTCGCCTTCAACGCGGCCAATGCCGGCTTTGACAATGTCGAGGGCGAGGGGCATGCCCATATCTATGTGAATGGCGACAAGCTTGGGCGTCTCTATGGCGACTGGTACCATATCGCCGGCCTGTCCGCGGGAACGCATGATGTGAAGATATCGCTGAATGCGAATGACCACAGCGCGCTGCATCGTGACGGCAAGGAGCTTGCCGCGCATGTGACCGTCATCGTCGAGTGACTTCCGGGTGATACAGTTACCGGCATGTGATTGGCGAAGGGACGGATATGGCCCCGCGTCATGAACGTCGCGGGAAGGCCATCTCCGGCTTGTAGCTGGCGAAGGAGTCCAGCGTCTGGCGGTTGCATTGTTCCTGCCGGTCGGTGCCTGGCTGGACCGCGGTGATCACCGGGAAGCTGGCCCGGTAACCGGCGGTGCGCTCATTATCCTCCATGGCGATGGTGGCGATTCCGGCGACAATACCGTGCTGGCGTTCGACAAGGCGGATCGCGCCGTCCATCGTGCCACCTGTCTCGACCCACTGGTCGACCAGCAGGACGCGTGTGCCGCTGGCGAAGGCCGGGGTGCGCATCTCCATGTCCTGTGTCCGGCCCGAATAGTTGGTGAAGGACACGGCGTCGGTGTCGACACACAGCTTGCCGGCCTTGCGGATGGGAAGGAACCCGACGCCGATCCGCGTCGCGAGGGCGGCACCCAGAACAAATCCCATGGCATCGAGCCCGGCCACCACGTCGCATTCCACCCCTTCGAGCTCGGCCGTGAGATCGTCGAGAAGCTGTGTGAAGGCGTCGCCATTGATATAGATCGAGGTCGGGTCGAGCCAGGCGAATTTCTCGCCCTTCGTGTTCGGTGACATGATGTCGAGATACCAGCGCTCGGCGTTCCTGTCGGTCATGATGTGGCTCCCATTTCATGGCATATGTCGACAAGGCGCGCCAGACGCGCCGGGTCGATCCTGTAGAAATCACCCTCGATATTAATCCCGGTCGCGACCATAAAACAATCGACCATGGCATAGGTGCGGGCATTCTCGGGCGTGATCCCGGAGGCAAGCGCGATCGGCCTGTCGGGAAGTGACCGGCGGAACTGGTCAAGCTTGCCGATATCGGCCGATTTGCCGGTGGCGATCCCCGATGTCGTCACCACATCCATGTAATTGCCGGCGATGGCGGCGGCGCGCGCATGGTCCTGCGGGTCGACAGGTCGCTGCTTCTTGAAGGCGGTGCCACCGAAATACAGACCGTTCCAGCCACAGTCGCGGCGTATAGCGGCGATCTCATCGGCCTCTTCCTGGCTTTCGGTGCGCTCGTCGATGCGCGCATCATCGGCCCAGTAGGCATCGATCGGGGTGCCACGCGCGCCCAGTTCGGCCAGGATCGGAAACGCTTCCAGACCTGTCACGGCCAGAAAATTCAGCCCGATCCAGAAATCCGGGTAGCGGGTGCGAATCGCCTCGATGATGGGCAGGAAGGGCCCGATTCCGAAATCATGATTGATCAGAAAACACCCGTTCAGGCCGGCATCGACCACATGGTCGATATTCGCCGCTGTCAGGCTCTCGTCAAGGACATGGATGACAGGCAGAATCACCGGGCCTGGGCTGTCAAAAATTGTATGAAATTCAGATGCCTGCATTGCGTCTCTACTGATTCCGGAAGGCCTTGGGGCAGGTCGGAATTTGCGTCACCACGGTGCAAAATAAGCACATGCTGACCAGCTTCAGACCGGATAAATTCGCTCTTGGCGCTTTACACGAGCATAAATCTGCTCATGCTGGAATGCAATCGGCGACCGGTCAGGCGCGGTACTATCAAGGGAGTAACCATAATGAAATCCACAGCTAACCTTTTCGGCTCGAAACTGTCACGTCGCAAGGCGCTGACCTATGGTGCGGCAACCGCGCTTTCGACCCCCTTCATCTCGCGGGCCTGGGCCGCGCCGACCGAGATCAACATGCTGGCATGGTACGGCCATGGCGAGCCGGACGTTGTCGCCGAGTTCGAGGCGGCCAACAACGTCAAGTTCAAGCCGAAATACTATGCCGGTGGTGACAACATGCTGGGGCTGATCGCGCAATCGCCCCCGGGTACCTATGATGTCATCCTGTCAGACGGCGAGTTCGTGCAGCAGTTGAACGCGGCCGGATATATCGAGGAGCTGAACGCCGCGGATTATCCGTTCGACGACATGCTCTATGAGGATTTCACCAAATTCCCCGGACACTGGAAGGATGGCAAGCTCTATTCGATGATGGTGCGCTGTGGCCATCTTGGCGTGTCCTATAACAAGAACGCCATCACCGCCGAGGAGGCGATGAGCTATGAATGCTTCTGGAAGCCGGAGGTCAAGGGCAAGGTCGGTCATTTCGACTGGCACCTGCCGAGCCTTGGCATGATGAGCCTGTATAACGGCAATGGCGCCGGGCTGTGGGACCTGTCGGATTTCGATTATGGCGGAACCTTCAACTCGCTGAAGAATGGCGAGATGCTGGCGATGTGCGGCATCGGTGACTGGATCACCGGTGTTCTGGAAAAGGATGGCGCGCCCGTCGGGTCGGTGGTGCCGAAAGAAGGCGGGATCCAGTGGACCGAGTCCTATTGCATCGGCAAGGGCACTGAAAAGGCCGACATCGTCAAGAAGTTCATCCAGTACATGCTGTCGGCCGAAGGTCAGGTGAAATCGGCGCAGATGGCGGCCTATCCCGGCTTTGCCATCACCAAAAGCGGCCGCGCCAGACTGATCGAGGTCGACCGGGCGGAGGCCGAGCGTACCGGCCAGATCGACGGAATGGCGAATGATCCGATCACGCTGGTCAAGGAAGGCCGCATCCACTACCGGAACATTCCGGTGCAGCAGACGCTCGAGGACTGGAACGATTTCTGGTCCGAATACAAGAACGCCTGAGTGGATTTCATGACTGAAGGGAGGGCGGCGGCCTGCGCCGCCCATCCCGTGACCGGGGCGTGACGCCCCGGTTGACAATGTGATGAGTGACTCCACCCCCGCCAAAGCCGCGTCATCCGCCGCGCGGCAATCCTCGGTTTTCAAACTGACATTCCGGCTGCCAATCATCATCTGGCAGTCGCTGTTCTTCATTGGCCCGCTCTGCTTCATGGTGGCGATGTCCTTCTTCATCGTCCGCAATTACCGGATGCAGGAGGATTTCGTGATGAAGAACTGGCTCAAGATGTTGGGCCGGGACTATTTCTGGGACAGCTATTTCCTGACCTGGGGCCTCGCCGGCATCGGCACTGTCGTGACAATGCTGGTGGCCTTTCCCGCCGCCTACACGCTGGCCTTCAAGGTCAGCGAGACGGTGCGGCGCTGGGCCATCTTCATGCTCATCATCCCGTTCTTCACAAGCTATCTTGTGCGGATTTTCTCCTGGTATGTGATTCTCGCCGAAAGCGGCGTGATCAATGCCGGCCTCAGCTATCTCGGGCTTGGCCCGTTCGTCATGCTGAACACCAAATTCGGCACCGTTGTCGGCTATATGACGTTGACCCTGCCGCTGGTGATCATCCTGCAGACCTTCGCACTGGCCAATATCGACAAATCGCTTGTCGAGGCGGCGTTCAATCTTGGATGCCGGCCGTTCCGCACGATCTACCGGGTGATCCTGCCGATGGCGCGCACCGGTCTGATCATCGCCGCGGTATTCTGTTTCATCCTGTCCTTCGGTGATTTTGTCAGCCCCTATTATCTTGGTGGCTCGAAACCGCCGACGTTGCCGATCCTGATCGTCGACACGGTCAAGTCGGGCCAGCAATGGCCGCGCGCCGCGGTGGTGGCGGTGGTGATGATGGTGACGCTGTTCGTGGTTGCCTTTGCCGGTATCATGGCGGCCTATCGACGGAGGGTCGGATGAGTGACAACCGCCCTCTGCGCTGGTTTCTCTATGGCTATCTGGCGCTTGTCTTCACCTTTGTCTTCGCGCCGATCCTGTTCAGTGTGATCTTCTCGTTCAATTCCGACCGGTTCCCGACAATCCCGCTCGGCAGCTTCACCCTGAAATGGTACCAGACGGTGTGGAACGACCCCGATGTCTGGGAGGCGGCACGCACCAGCCTGACCGTCTCGCTGTCGACGGCGACCATCGCCACGCTGCTTGGCTTTGCCACCGCCTATACCGACTATCGCTACAGTTTCCGCCTGAAGCCGATCTATCTGGGGCTTGTGCTGCTGCCGCCGACAATCCCGCTGATCATCATGGCGCTGGCGATGCTGGCCTGGTTTGCCAAGCTCGGCATTTCGGGGCAGGTGATGTCGATCATCATCGCGCATAGTGTCCTGACAGCGCCGTTTGCGATGGCGATCATCCGCCTGCGGCTCAGCCAGATGGACCCAAGTCTTGAATCCGCCGCATGGAACCTTGGCGCCAGCCAGTGGAGCGCGTTGCGCCGGGTCATCGTGCCGTTCTGCCGGCCGGCCATCATCTCGTCCTTCTGCCTGACGGCGGCGGTGTCGTTCGATGAATTCGCCATTTCATGGTTTGTCGCCGGCCTCAACAAGACGATCCCGGTGATCATTCTCGAAATTGTCACCGGCAATATCGACCCGCAGGTCAACGCCATCGGCAGTTTTGTTTTCCTGGTCTCGATGACGCTGGTTATCATTGCGCAGGTGGTGCTGATGACCCGCCGCAAAAAGGAAGTGTGATTTCATGGTGGCTCCCCTCGTTGAATTCAGGTCGGTGGTAAAACGCTTCGACGATTTCGTGGCTGTCGAGCGGGTGAATTTCACCATCGAGGCCGGTGAGTTCGTCGCCATCATGGGCCCGTCAGGCTGTGGCAAGACGACAACCTTGCGGATGCTTGCCGGGCTGGAGGCCCCGTCGGAGGGCGAGGTGCTGATGGAAGGCCGGGTGATGAATGATGTGCCGGCGCATGAACGCGACACACCACTTGTCTGGCAGTCGCTGGCGCTGTTTCCGTTCCTGAATGCCCGTGAGAATGTCGAGTTCGGCCTGCAGATGCGTGGTGTGGAGGCGGCGGAGCGACGGCGGCGGGCCCTGGAATGGCTCGACCGGATGGAAATCGCGGAATTCGCCGAACGTGATATCGCCAGCCTGTCGGGCGGCCAGAAACAGCGTGTTGCGCTGGCGCGCTCCCTGGTCATCGAGCCGCGGATCCTGCTTCTTGACGAGCCGCTCTCGGCGCTGGATGCCAATCTGGTGATCCGTATGCAGTCGGTGCTGACAAAGCTCCAGCGCGAGCTTGGCATCACCTTCGTCTATGTCACGCATTCGCAGTCCGAGGCCTTTGCCATGGCGGACCGGGTGGTGATCATGTCGCGCGGGCATATCGCGCAGATCGGATCGCCGAAGGATATCTACCGGGCGCCGGCAAACCGTTTCGTGGCCGAATTTGTCGGGCGCAACAACATCATCACCGGCACCGTCAGCAAGGCCACCGCGAAAGCCGTGACCATTGACGGCAGCCTCGGCAGTTTCACGGTTGATCTCGGGCAGCATGAAAAGCCGCAAAAGGGCGACACCGCCCGGTTTGTCGTCGCGGCCGACCTGGCGCAGATCTCGACCGCGAAGCCGCGCCGCGGCAGCGCCATCGCCTGTTCGCTGATCTCCGAGGAATTCATTGGCTCGGTCGTGACATTGTTCCTCGAGGCGGAGGATGGCAGCGAGTTGAAAGTCCAGCTTCAGGAGCGCGAGCTGTCGAAAATGGATCTGAAATCGGCGGCCACGATCTATCTCAGCTGGGCGTCGGACCAGGCGCATTATATCGGCGCGGACTGACCGCGGCAGGATGGCCCGACGGGCAGGGAGGCAAGAATGATCCAGAACCCGGTGCCATGGCCGAACGGCGCGCGATGCGCCTGTGTGATTTCCTTCGACATGGATGCGGACAGCCTGATCCATATTGCCAGGCCCGAAGATGCGCATGACCGGCTCTACCCGATCAGCATGGGTCGCTATGGCCCGACGGTCGCGATCCCGCGCATTCTCGATACCTACCGCCGGTTCGGCATCCAGCAATCCTTCTTCCTTCCCGGCTGGTGCGTCGAGACCTATCCGAAGGCTGTCGAGGCGATTCTCGAGGGTGGTCATGAAATCGGCCATCACGGCTATCTGCATGAGGACCCGATCGAAGCGCCCGACCAGCGTTACTGGTTCGAGCGCGCGCTGGCGGCCTACCGGAAATATTGTGGCGGCACGCCGGCCGGCTACCGGGCACCGGTCTACAACATCAACCAGGAGGTGGTCGATCTTCTTGTCGAGCACGGGTTCCGCTATGAATCCTCGATGATGGCGGACGATATTCCCTATCGTGTCGAGACGGCGTCAGGCGGGTTCTGGGAAATGCCGGTCCATTGGGGCACCGATGACTGGCCACCTTTCGCGCATTATGCCGAGATCGGCTATATGATGCCGGTGAAGGCGCCATCGGCCGGGCTTGGCGCCTTCTGGGAGGAGTTCGACGCCGCCTATGAGGCTGGCGGCTTCTTCATGCTGATTATCCATCCCTTCCTTACCGGCAGGCTGGCGCGCTGGCGCCAGGTCGAGGCGTGGCTGGAGGAAACGCTGCGCACAAAGGATGTCTGGTTCGCCCGGCTTGACCAGATTGCCGATCATCTGGACGGGCTTGTGGCGCGCGGCGACTACACCCCGCGCGTTGAACATCTTCCCTATTACACCGAACCCCAGGGTGGTGACCGGTAGGCCGGATCAGGCCGAAAAGACAGGAGAGCGTGATGATGACCGAAGCCGACAGGCAGATGCTGACCATCGCCTATGAAGAGGCAAGGAAGGGCTTTGACGAGGGTGGCTGCCCGATTGGCTCGGTGCTGGCGCGCGACGGGCAGGAAGTGTCACGCGGCCACAATCAGCGGGTGCAGCAGGGTGACCCGATCGCGCATGGCGAGATGGACGCGCTGCGCAAGGCCGGCCGCCAGCGGACCTATCGCGACACGGTTCTCTACACCACCCTCAGCCCCTGCATGATGTGCAGTGGCACCATTGTGCAGTTTGGCATCCCGCGCGTGGTTGTTGGTGAAAACACCACCTTTGGCGGCAATGAGGATTTTCTGCGCGCGCACGGGGTCGAGGTGGTGATCGCCGACGATCCCGACTGTATCGCGCTGATGAAGCGCTTCATCCGCGAGAAACCCGAGCTCTGGGCCGAGGATATCGCCGAGGACTAGGCCGCGCATCGCGGCGGCATTGATCAGGAGTCTGCTGGCCCGGCCAGTTTCTTCCCATGAAAAAGGGCCGCCCGCGCCAGGCGAACGGCCCCATCTTTCAACAAGGGTGTCTGATTTACAGAGCCTTGTCGGTGATCATGTGCGTCCAGGCACCGGACGGCTTCTTGGTGATCACCGGATCCGAACCGCCCTTCATCAGCGTGGCAACCGTGCGCTCGTAATCGGCCGGTGCCAGAGCGCCGTTCGAACCGGCGGTCAGCTTGGCGATCTCACGCATCATCCGGCGCTGATGTTTCTCGGTCTGGGCGCCGCTGGCGTCATTGTCAAGAACGATGTCAGCTGCCGCGTCAGGGTTGCTCTCGGCCCATTTCCAGCCCTTCATCGAGGCGCGGACAAAGCGGACCATCTTGTCCTGGAAGGCGGCGTCCTTCAGCCGGTCCTCAAGGACATAGAGCCCGTCCTCAAGTGTCGCCACGCCCTGATCCTGATATTTGAAGACGACCAGTTCATCCGGGGTCAGCCCGGCATCGATGATCTGCCAGTATTCGTTATAGGTCATCGTCGAGACGCATTCGGCCTGCTTCTGCAGGATCGGGTCGACATTGAAGCCCTGCTTCAGGACATTCACGCCGCCGCCGCTGCCATCGGTCGGAATGTCAAGCTGGCTCATCCATGACAGGAACGGATACTCGTTGCCGAAGAACCAGACGCCAAGTGTCTTGCCGCGGAAATCGGCCGGCGACTTGATGCCGGAATCCTTGCGGCATGTCAGCATCATGCCCGAGGATTTGAAGGGTTGTGCGATGTTGACAAGGTTCACGCCCCTTTCGCGTGATGCCAGCGCCGATGGCATCCAGTCGATCACCACATCGGCGCCGCCACCGGCGATCACCTGTACAGGCGAAATATCAGGTCCGCCCGGCTTGATGGTGACGTCGAGGCCCTCCTCGGCGTAGAAGCCCTGATCGGCGGCGACGAAATAGCCGGCGAACTGTGCCTGGGTGACCCATTTCAACTGTAATGTCAGCTTGTCCGCCGCGCTTGCCGCCGTGCCCATGGCAAGGCTCGCGGCAAGTGCCAGCAGGGTTGTCAGTGTCTTTTTCATGTCATGCTCCCTAGGTTGTGATTTTCTGGTTGGTTATGGGGTCTTCCGGCGGTTTGAGGGGTGCCAGAAGGTGACCTGCCGTTCAAGCAGGCTGAGAAGGCCGTAGCTGAGTGATCCGGCGAGGGCGGCGACAACGATTTCCGCCCACACCATATCGACATTCATCCGACCGACTTCGGTCGAGATACGAAAGCCAAGGCCAACAATCGGGGTTCCGAAGAACTCGGCAACGATAGCACCGATCAGCGCCAGTGTGGAATTGATCTTCAGCGCGTTGAAGATGAAGGGCGCCGCGGTCGGCAGCCGTAACTTGATCAGCAGCTGGAAATAGGATGAGGCATAGGTGCGAAGCAGGTCGCGTTCCATCGCCTGCGTTGCCTGCAGCCCGGCAACCGTATTCACCAGCATCGGGAAGAAGGTCATCACCACAACCACGGCGGCTTTCGACTGCCAGTCAAAGCCGAACCACATCACCATGATCGGTGCGATCCCGACAATCGGCAACGCCGAGACGAAATTTCCGACCGGCAGCAGGCCGCGTTGCAGAAACGGCACACGGTCAATCAGGATGGCGACCATGAAGGCGCTGCCACAGCCGAGGATATAACCGCTGAGTGCCGCCTTGATGACGGTCTGCTGGAAATCGGCCCAGAGGATGGAGGTCGATTCGGCAAACCGCACCGCGATCATCGAAGGCGGCGGCAGCAGGACCGTCGGGATCTGCAGGCCGATAGTCAGCACCTCCCAGGCAAAGATGATCCAGGCGCCGAAAAAGACCGGCACCGCCAGCGACAGGACGGATGACAGTGCTTTTGGCAGGTTTCGTGCCGCCATCGTCTTTTCGACCGCCAGCCAGCCGAACAGCCAGCAGGCGATCAGCAACGGCCAGCTTGCCGTCGGCATGTCGCCATCGAGACGCGACAGCAACAGCGCCATGCCACCAAGGCTGGCGACAAGATCGACCCGCGCCTGCGGCCACAGGCTGAAATGATGCCGCATCCCGGCAAGGGCAAGGACAAGGCTGGCTGCGAGCAACGCGATGCCGGCCTCGCCGCTGCCGATGAAGGCGATCACCAGCGCTGCCGCGGCGGCGAGGCCCCCAAGGGTGGCGATGGTGCGCTGAAAACCGGTCATGCCCGCAGCCCCATGCGCCGCAGCGTCAGATGGCTGATCACGCCCACAACACCGACAAGGATCGCCGCCATGCAGGCCGCCGAGATCAGCGCTGACCAGATCTGGATTGTCTGGCCGTAATAGGACCCGGCCAGCAGCCGCGCGCCAAGCCCGGCCACCGCGCCAGTCGGCAATTCACCAACGATCGCGCCAACAAGGCTGATCGCAATGGCGACCTTCATCGAGGCGAACAGGAATGGCACCGAGGCGGGAAGCCGCAACTTCCAGAAGGTCTGCAGCCGCGATGAGCGGTAGGTGCGCATCAGATCCATCAGCATCGGGTCGGGACTGCGCAGCCCCTTGACCATCCCGACAACGACCGGGAAGAAGCTGAGATAGGTGGAAATCATCGCTTTCGGCACCAGCCCTGACAGACCGACAGCGTTCAGCACGACGATGATCATCGGGGCGATGGCCAGGATCGGGATTGTCTGGCTGGTGATGATCCAGGGCATCAGCGACTTGTCCATCGCCCGGTTCTCCACAATCGACACCGCCAGCCCGATGCCGAGGATTGTCCCCATGGCGAAGCCGAGCAGGGTCGAGGACAGGGTGACGCTGCCATGATAGATGAGTGAGCGTTTCGAGGTGATTTTCTTCTTCACCGTGGTCTTCCAGATCTCGGCGACAATCTGGTGCGGCGCCGGCAGGACCGGGCGTTCCTGCGCCATCGTATCGCGCACAAGATCGCGCATCTGCCATTCGGTGCCGGCCTTTTCATAGCGGTCGATCTGCCAGGGCGCGTTCAGATGCACGGTGAACCCGTACCAGATGATCATGATCGCGGCGACCACGACAGCAATTGGCGCCACCCTGTTGACCATGCCCGTCACCGCAGCACCCCTCCGGTGGTATGCCGGCAGGCACGGCAGTGATGTGTCCGGCTCCTAGTCATAGGAATGCCCCTCGCGAAGGCCGTTGCGGACACGTTGCGCGATTTCAAGGAAGCGTTTGGATTCCCGGATATCGAGCGGGCGCTCGGCCGGCAGGTCGGATTCGATGATGTCGGTCACCCGGCCGGGGCGCGGCGACATCACGACGATGCGGGTCGACAGATAGACCGCCTCGGGAATGGAATGGGTAACGAAGCAGATCGTCTTGCCGGTCTTCTTCCACAGCTGCAGCAGTTGTTCGTTCAGATGGTCGCGGACAATCTCGTCAAGCGCGCCGAAGGGTTCGTCCATCAGCAGCAGTTCGGCATCAAAGGCAAGCGCCCGCGCGATGGATGCACGCTGCTGCATGCCGCCCGACAGCTGCCAGGGGAATTTCCGGCCGAAGCCGTCAAGCCCGACCAGTTCCAGCGTCCGCTTCACGCGTTCGGCCTGTTCGGCACGGCTGATACCCATGATTTCCAGCGGCAGGCCGATATTGCGCTCGATCGTCCGCCAGGCCAGCAGCGCCGGTGCCTGGAAGACATAGCCATAGGCACCGGCCAGGCGCGCCTCCTCGGGTGTCTTGCCGTTCACCGAGATCGCCCCGCCGGTTGGATGTTCCAGATCGGCAATGACCCGTAGCAGGGTGGTCTTGCCACATCCCGACGGGCCGATGAAGGACACGAAATCACCCTTCTCGATGGTCAGGTCGACATCCTTCAGCGCATGCACAGGCCCGTCATTCGAATCGAAAGTCAGACAGAGCCGGTCTGCCCGGATCGCCGGTATGCTGTTGCTATCCTGTGACATCAGTCCCCCGTCACGCCGGTTGGTCCGGGTTCCGCCACGTCGCGCCGCGGCGTGACGGACATGATCAGCGATGGCGTTGGCATCAGACCCCGGCCGGCATGTTGGCCGGGTCCCGGATGACCGCGCGCGGTGCCGTCAGCTCCTTCCACTTCGACAGCGCCTTGTTGGTCGCCGAGAAGGGCTCGCGGGGCACGAACTTGCCATGGCCCTCGCGGGTCTTCACCTCATCCTCCTGGATCGCTACATAGCCGCGGGTCATCGTGAAGCGCGGCAGGCCCTTGACCTTGAAGCCCTCGAACACATTGTAGTCGATCGCCGATTGCTGCGCGCCATGCGAGATGGTCTTCTCGCGCGCCGGGTCAAGGACAACGATATCGGCATCGGCGCCTTCCAGAATGGCACCCTTGCGCGGATACAGGTTCAGTGCCTTGGCGATGTTGGTCGAGGTCGCGGCAACGAACTCGTTCATCGTCAGGCGACCTGTCCCCACACCATAGGTCCAGAGCAGCGGCATCCGGTCCTCGAGGCCGCCGGTGCCGTTCGGGATCTTGGTGAAGTCGCCAAGGCCATAGCGCTTCTGCTCGGTGGTGAAGGCACAATGATCTGTGGCGACGACCTGCAGGCTACCGGCCTGGAGCCCCGCCCACAGGCTGTCCTGGTGCAGCTTGTTGCGGAAGGGCGGCGACATCACGCGCTGCGCGGCATGGTCCCAGTTCGGGTTGGCATATTCGCTCTCGTCAAGCAGCAGATGCTGGATCAGCGGCTCGCCATAGACCCGCATGCCCTTCTGGCGCGCGCGCCGGATCGCCTCATGCGCCTGCTCGCAGGACACATGCACGACATAGAGTGGCACACCCGCCATGTCGGCGATCATGATGGCGCGGTTGGTGGCCTCGCCCTCGACCTCGGGGGGGCGTGAATAGGCGTGCGCCTCCGGCCCGTTATTGCCGTCTTCCATCAGCTTGGCCTGCAATTGCGCGACGACATCGCCATTCTCGGCATGCACCAGCGGCATCGCGCCAAGCTCGGCGCAGCGCTGGAAGCTGGCATACATCTCGTCATCATCAACCATAAGTGCGCCCTTATAGGCCATGAAATGCTTGAAGGTGTTGATCCCCTTTTTCACCACTTCAGGCATTTCATTGAACACCTGCTCGCCCCACCAGGTGATCGCCATATGGAAGGAATAGTCGGTTGTGGCGCGCGAGGATTTGTTGTCCCAGGCCTGGATTGCGGTCAGCAGCGACTGGTCGGGTGCCGGCAGGCAGAAATCGACCACCATCGTGGTGCCGCCGGACAGCGCGGCGCGGGTGCCGGATTCAAAATCATCGGTTGAATAGGTGCCCATGAACGGCATTTCGAGATGCGTGTGCGGGTCGATGCCGCCGGGCATCACATAGCAACCGGTGGCATCCAGCGTTTCATTGCCGGACAGCCCTTCGCCGATCTTTGTTATCTTGCCGTTCTCGACAAGAACATCGGCCTTGTAGGTGCGGTCGGCGGTGACGATGGTTCCATCCTTGATGACGGTGCTCATTTTGCTTCTCCCTGGTCAATCATCGACGATTCCGGCGGTTTCGACGACGGCATGGAACAACACGTCGGCGCCCGCGGTCGCCCAGTCCTTGGTTATGTCTTCGGCTTCATTGTGCGACAGCCCGTCGACACATGGACACATTATCATGGCTGTCGGCGCGACGCGGTTGATCCAGCAGGCGTCATGGCCGGCGCCGGACACGATGTCGCGATGCGAATATCCCAGCCTTTCGGCGGCACGGCGGATGGCGCCGACGCAGCCATCATCGAATTCGACCGGGTCGAACTTGCCGGCCTGCTCGATCTCCATCTGCAGACCGATTTCGTCGCAGATCTCTTTTGCGCCGGCGCGCAGCCGCGCTTCCATATCGTCGATCACCTCCTGCTTCGGGTGCCGGAAATCGATCGTGAAGACAACCTTGCCGGGGATGATGTTGCGTGAGTTCGGATAGACATCGCAGTGGCCGACGGCACCAACGGCGAGCGGGGCGTGCGACCAGGCGATTTCATCGACAAGCTGCGTGATTCGCGCCATGCCGAGCCCGGCATTGACGCGTTTCGGCATCGGTGTCGATCCGGTATGCGCCTCCTTGCCGGTCAGGGTGACCTGCAGCCAGTTCAGCCCCTGCCCGTGCGTGACGACGCCGATGTCGATTGCTTCATCCTCGAGGATCGGCCCCTGTTCGATATGCAGCTCGAAGAAGGCGGCCAGCTTGCGCGCGCCGACCTCCTCATCGCCGATCCAGCCGATGCGGGCCAGCTCATCGCCAACGGTCTTGCCGCCGGCATCGGTGCGGCCATAGGCCCAGTCAAGCGTATGCACGCCGGCAAAGACGCCCGAGGCCATCATCGGCGGTGAAAAGCGGGTGCCTTCCTCATTCGTCCAGTTGACCACCTCGATCGGGTGGCGCGTCCTGATGCCGGTCTCGTTCAGCGTGCGGATGATCTCCAGCCCGGCAAGGACACCCAGAACGCCGTCATATTTGCCGCCGGTTGGCTGCGTATCGAGATGGCTGCCGACCATCACCGGCGGCAGCGACGCATCGGTGCCCTCGCGGCGGGCGAACATGGTGCCCATCTTGTCGAGTCCCATCTGCAGCCCCTCGGCCTCGCACCAGGCCTGGTAGAGCCGGCGTCCCTCGGCATCCTCGTCGGTCAGGGTCTGGCGGTTGTTGCCGCCGGCAACCCCGGGGCCGATCTTCGCCATTTCCATGAGCGATTCCCACAGCCGCTCGCCATTGATCCGGAAATTCTTGCCGCGCTGATCCATCATCGTGCTGTTCATGTCGGAAGCCATTTGCCGTTTCCTTCCTGTTTTTATCCGTTCCGATGCCGGTGTTTCCAGTCCGCCGTCATGCAATGGATGCCCGGCGCGCCGGACAACATGCGCGGGGTGGCTGCTTGCAGGTTTGCCGGTTGCAGATTGGTATTGTCAGGCATTGTGGCACACTCCCTCAGCATCGCGAGGCTTTTGAAATGCGGGCAGGCCCGCTGGTCGACCGTCTCGGCTGTCTGGCCGGGTTGACCTTCCACGACCGGGGTGGAAACGGTGTCACAAAAATTATGAAATATCATTTTTACCGTTTGGTCAAATATCTTAGGATGGCGTGGCGCGAAAAAATAATTTGTCGCGGAATGGGGACACATGACAGGTAACGCGAAGCTGCGCGCCGCGGAAAAGCCGACTGGCAGCAAGACCCGGATCCAGAAGGAAAACGAAACGCGGATATTGCGGGCCGCCCTCGATGTCTTTTCCGAAAGCGGTTTTCACGGGGCGACGCTTGACCGTATCGCCAGCGAGGCCAGCATGTCAAAACCGAACCTGCTCTATTATTTCAAGAGCAAGGAGGAAATCCACATCGCGCTGCTGACCGGTTTGCTGGATGTCTGGCTGGCGCCGCTGCGGGAAATACGCCCCGACGGCGATCCGGTTGATGAAATCGGGTCCTACATCCGGCGCAAGCTGGAGTCCTCGCACAGCTTCCCGCGCGAATCACGGCTGTTCGCGAACGAGATCCTCGCCGGTGCGCCGCATATCGGCGGATTCCTGCAGACCGAGTTGAAACAGCTTGTCGAGGAAAAGGCGGCGATTCTGCAAGGCTGGATTGACCAGGGGCGGATGGCCCCCTGCGACCCGCGCCATGTGCTGTTCGCCATCTGGTCGACGACGCAGCATTACGCCGATTTCAGCGTCCAGGTGCGCCATGTCCTGGGCCTTGGCCCCGGCGACAAGAGCTATTTTGACGAGGCGGCGCGGATGCTCGACACGCTGTTCCTCGGACAGCTGATCAGCCGGGATGGACCCGGCTGAACGGGTCCGACTGAGCGGATCAGACTGACCGGATCAGACTGACCGGCTGGCGAGGCGGCCGCGCCTATTCGGCGGCGTCCCGCATCGGATTGTTCGGATGCATCGTCCAGTTGCCATATTCGTCGGCAACCGGTTTGCCGGTGCGTTCATCCATGTCGCCGGAGGGAATCTGCTCCATGGTGATGCAGCTTTCGACCGGGCAGACATTCACGCACAGGTTACAGCCGACACATTCCTCGTCGATCACCTCGAAGCGCCGCTCGCCATCGACCATGTTGGTGATGGCCTGGTGCGAGGTGTCCTCGCAGGCGATGTGACAGCGCCCGCATTTGATGCAGCTGTCCTGATCAATCCGCGCCTTGGTGGTATAGTTCAGGTTCAGATACTGCCACTCGGTGACGTTCGGGATGGCGCGGCCATGGATGGCGTCGAGATCGGCGTGACCGGCATTGTCCATCCACTGTTCCAGCCCCTCGACAAGATCGTCGATGATCTTGAAGCCATAGGTCATGGCGGCGGTACAGACCTGTACGTTGCCGGCCCCCAGCGTGATGAATTCGGCGGCATCGCGCCAGGTCGTGACCCCGCCGATTCCCGAGATCGGCAGCGAGGCTGTTTCCGGGTCGCGCGCGATGGCGGCCACCATGTTCAGCGCGATCGGCTTGACCGCCGGGCCGCAATAGCCGCCATGCGTTCCCTTGCCGTCGATGGTCGGCTGCGGCGCGAAGCTGTCGAGATCGACCGAGACAATCGAACTGATGGTGTTGATCAGCGATACCGCGTCGGCACCGCCGGCATGCGCGGCGCGTGCCGGATAGCGCACATCGGTGATGTTCGGCGTCAGCTTGACGATCACCGGCATGCGGGTGTTCGCCTTTGCCCAGCGTGTCACCATCTCGATATATTCCGGAACCTGGCCGACCGCCGCGCCCATGCCGCGCTCCGACATGCCGTGCGGGCAGCCGAAATTCAGCTCGACACCGTCGCATCCGGTATCCTCGACCTGGCGCAGGATTTCCTCCCAGCACGGCTCCTCACAGGGGACCATCAGGCTGGTCACGACGGCGCGGTCCGGCCAGTCGCGCTTCACCGACTTGATCTCCTGCAGGTTCACTTCAAGCGGCCGGTCGGTGATCAGTTCGATATTGTTCAGCCCCAGAAGCCGCCGGTCGGCACCCCAGATCGCGCCATAGCGCGGGCCGCCGACATTGACGATATGCGGGTCGAGCCCCAGCGTCTTCCAGACCACGCCACCCCAGCCGGCCTTGAAGGCGCGGACGACGTTATATTCCTTGTCGGTCGGCGGTGCCGAGGCAAGCCAGAACGGATTGGGGGATTTGATTCCAACGAAGTCATTTCTCAGGTCAGCCATGGATGCCTCCTTCGTGACCGGGTCAGGCGGACAGTGCCGCGTGGATGGATTCGGCCGCGTCGCGCCCCTGCGCCACCGCGGTCACCGTCAGATCGTCACCGCCGGTGGTACAGTCGCCGCCGGCCCAGACGGACGGGTTTGATGTGCGGAAGGACTCATCGACCTTGATGCGTCCCTGTTCCAGCGTGAGCCCGGCAAGCGCGTCGCCAGCCTCCAGCGTCTGGCCGATGGCCTTGAAAAGCTGGTCGACCTCAAAGGTCTGGAACTTGCCGGTGCCGGCAAGCTTGCCGCCGGACAGGGTGGTATATTCCATCTTCACAAGCAGGCTGCCGCTGTCGGTTTTCGTCACCTCGACAGGCTTCATCCAGTGGCGGATATTGACGCCCTTGGAGGTTGACTGGTTCTGCTCGACCTCGGAGGCGTTCATCTGCTCGCGGCCACGGCGATAGGCGATCGTCACCTCCTGCGCGCCGAGAAGATGCGCCTGCGTGGCGACATCAATGGCGGTCATGCCGCCGCCGATAACCATCACCCGCCGCCCGACCGGAATGGTGGACAGGTCCGATGCCTGGCGAAGCGCGGCGATGAAATCAACCGCGTTGGCGACAGCGGCGTCATCCTCGCCATCGACGCCAAGCGCGTTGACACCGGACAGGCCGATGCCGACAAACACCGCGTCATGTGCCTTCGACAGCCCGTCGATCGACAGCCCGTCGCCAAGACGCTTGCCGGTGATGATCTCGATGCCGCCAATGGCGGTAACATAATCAACCTCATGCTGCGCAAAATCATCGACTGTCTTGTAGGTGGCGATGCCGAACTCGTTCAGCCCGCCGGCTTTCTCGCGGGCATCATAGACAACGACCGCGTGGCCTTTCATCGCCAGCCGGTGCGCGCAGGCAAGCCCAGCCGGCCCGGCGCCGATGATGGCGACACTCTTGCCGGTCTCGGCGGCGCGGCTGTAGAACTGGCGGCCATGGCTCATCGCATGGTCGGTGGCGTGACGCTGCAAAAGGCCGATCTGCACCGGCTTGCCCTCGGCGGTCTCGCGCACGCAGGCCTGCTCGCACAGGGTTTCGGTCGGGCAGACGCGGGCGCACATGCCGCCAAGAATGTTCTGGTCAAAGATTGTGCGCGCCGACCCGTCAAGATTGCCGGTCGAAATCTGGCGGATGAATTTCGGGATATCGATCCCGGTCGGGCAGGCGGTCACACAGGGCGCGTCATAACAGAAATAGCACCTGTCCGCCGCGACCAATGCCTCATGCGTGTCAAGCGGCGGGTGCGCGTCGCCGAAATTCCCGTCGTAATCGCCGGCATCCAGCCGGCCATCGAGGATCCCGTCCTCGAGATAGCGATCGACCATGTTCGTCTCCACTCGCAGCAAACCTCATCTGGGGCCGCGGCGCATGGCGCGTCTATTGGTCAACCGCCACAAACCGGAGCCACATAAAAAGATTGCCGGATAATTCGGCTTTGTCCATTATTTTTTACCAAATGATAAAATTTTGCCATCTGGCCGGCAAAATGGTTGGCGAAAGCCGCTTTCGCCGGGGGCCGGCGATGTGGCAGGGTTGGTCGGTAGCAGGAAGGGAGACTGGGTGAGATGAACAAAACGCTTGATATCCGGAAGATGGTGGCGACGGTCGAGGACATCTACAAGGAGGCCGGTGCGCCAGCCTCCGGTCCAAGCCGGAAATGCATTGTCGCAGCGGTGATCCCCAACCCGCTGGCAGGCCAGCCCGATGGCGATCTCGATATGCTGAAGGATCTCGGCGCGGCGATCTCGGCGGCGCTGGTGGCGCGCGGGCTGGAGGCACTTGGCGCCGCGCCGGATGACGTCGATTCCTATGGCAAGGGCGCGATTATCGGCACCGATGGCGAGATCGAGCATGCTGCCGCCCTCATCCATCCGCGTTTCGGGGCGCCGGTTCGCGGCGCGCTTGGTGAGGCGAGCGAGATCATTCCCTCGACCAAGAAGCTTGGCGGGCCGGGCGCCAGCCTTGCCGTGCCGATGACAAGCAAGCGCAGCATCTGGGATTTTGATCATATGGATGCTGCCGAGATCTGTATCGGCGATGCGCCGCATGCCGACGAGATTGTGGTCATTCTCGCGCTTGGCATTGGCGGCCGGCCGCGCAAGCGCACCAGGCCCGACGCCTAGATGCCGGGTGATTTGGATGCCGGGTAACGTCGATGCCGGGTGAAGGGGCGCATTTCGATTTCATCGTGATCGGGGCTGGCATCGCCGGGGCCTC
Source organism: Alphaproteobacteria bacterium (assembly GCA_009920665.1). Taxonomy (GTDB): domain Bacteria; phylum Pseudomonadota; class Alphaproteobacteria; order Puniceispirillales; family Puniceispirillaceae; genus UBA8309. Next base: position 21,277 of record RFZL01000012.1, read on the forward strand.
GGCGGCGGCGGAACTCGCCGCTGATGCCGCCGTTCTGCTTCTCGAGGCCGAAAGCCAGCCGGGTTACCATTCAACCGGCAGGTCGGCGGCGATGTATGTGCCGGCCTACGGGCCGCCCGCGATCCGCGCGCTGACCCGCGCCGCCGGACCGTTCTTCCATGACCCGCCGGACGGTTTCACCGGGACACCGCTGCTGCACCGGCTCGATATCCTGATGATCGCGCGCGAGGATCAACGCGACGCGACAGCGGATTTCATCGCCGATGCCGGTGATGGCATATCGCTTGAGATGGTCGAGGCTGACAGGCTTGCCGAATTACAGCCAACGCTCCGCCCGGGCTATGCCACACATGGTGTGATCGACCGGTCGGGAAGCGAGATCGATGTCAACGCGCTGCATCGCGGCTTTCTGCGTCAGGTGAAGGCGCGTGGCGGCGAGGCGGCAAACAACCGCAATGTCACGGCGCTGCGCCGCGAGGCCGGTGTCTGGCATGTCAGTGCCGGCGATGCGGTGTTTACCGCGCCGGTGGTGATCAACGCGGCCGGGGCCTGGGCCGAGGAGGTCGGACGCATGGCCGGTGCCGAGGTCATTGGCCTGGTGCCGAAGCGGCGGACGGCGCTGATGATCGCCGCGCCGGCGGGCATTGATTCAGGCAGCCTGCCGATGACCATCGACATGGATGAGACATTTTATCTGAAGCCGGAAAGCGGCCAGTTTCTGGTTTCGCCGGCGAATGAAGACCCGATGCCACCCTGCGATGTGCAGCCCGAGGAGATGGATGTCGCCATCTGTCTTGACCGGATCGGGCGCGCCTTCGATATTCCGGTCACGCGGCCACTGTCGAAATGGGCCGGACTTCGCAGCTTCGTCGCCGACAAGACGCCGGTGGCGGGATTCTCGGATAAGGCCGAGGGCTTTTTCTGGCTTGCCGGGCAGGGGGGCTATGGCATCCAGACAAGCCCGGCGCTGGCGCGGGTTGCCGCCAGCCTGGCGCAGGGCGCGGCGATGCCGCCGGATATTGCGGCGCAGGGGCTGTCAGCCGCGATGCTGGCACCGGCGCGCCTGCGGTCCGGCGCGTGATTCCCGCCGGGTCGTCACCGGGTCGTCACCGGGTCGTCACCGGGCCATCACCGGGCGGGGTGAATGCCGTTGCTATTCAGAAACACCGCATAGAGTGACGTGGTCGCGGTGATGAAGAGCCGGTTCAGCTTCGGGCCGCCGAAACAGACATTGGCCACTGTCTCGGGAATATGGATCTTGCCGACCAGATCGCCGTCGGGGCTCAGGCAATGCACGCCATCACCTGCCGAACTCCACAGATAGCCGTCACGATCCACCCTGAAGCCGTCGAACATCCCGCTGCTGCAGGTCGCGAATACCTCGCCGCCGGACAGTGTCCTCCCATCATCCGAAACAATATGGCGACGGATATGCGCCGGCCCGTCCGGATCATGTGAGCGGCCGGTATCGGCGATATAGAGGTATTGTTCATCCGGCGAGAAGGCCAGCCCGTTCGGTTTCACATAATCGGTCGCCACCGCGGTCACGTCATCCGTGTCCGGGTCGAAACGATAGACATGACAGCCGCCAATCTCGCTGTCCGCCCGCCGGCCTTCATAATCCATCAGGATTCCGTAGGGTGGGTCGGTGAACCATATCGACCCGTCGGCGCGGACAACGACATCATTTGGGGAGTTGAATTTCCGGCCCTCGAACCTGTCGGCGAGCACCGTCACCGATCCATCATGCCCGGTCCTGGTCACGCGCCGGGAAAGATGCTCGCAGGTGACAAGCCGCCCCTGCCTGTCGATGCCATTGCCATTCGCGTTCTGCGATGGCTGGCGAAACACCGATACCGACCCATCAGTGTCGTCGAATCGCATCATCCGGTCGTTTGGGATATCGGACCAGACGAGATAGCGGCCGGCGGCAAACCAGGCCGGACCCTCGCACCAGCGCCCGCCCGTCCACAACCGTTCGACATGGGCGTGGAACAGGATGCGGTCGGCGAATTCCGGCCTGATGATCTCGAACCCGGTACCCTCGATAACGCCGAACATAATGGCCTGCCTTTCTTGCTGTGACGATCCTTGCAGGTCAGTTTCGATGTGTTTTTGCCGAAGGGCAATGCCAATATCCGCGTCGCTGCCTTGTGGTATGGCCTCTGTAATGGCATGACAGGGGCAGGCGGCGGCAGATACCTCCGGGATGAGCTGCGTGAATCGACAACCAAGCATGGAATGTGAAAAAGTGACACAATTTGCCAATTATCCAAGTCTGGCCGACAAGGCCGTGATCATCACCGGTGGCGCCTCCGGCATCGGTGCCGAAATCGTGCGGGCCTTCGCCGGTCAGGGCGCGCGTGTCGGTTTCCTTGACCTTGACGCGGATGCCAGCGCCGCGCTGAAGGCCGACATCGGTGGCACCGTCGAGTATGAGATCTGCGACCTTCGTGATATTGCCGCGATGAAGACCGGCCTTGCGGCGCTGCGTGGCCGGCTTGGCCCGTTCACCACACTGGTCAACAACGCCGCGCGTGACGACCGGCATGACTGGAAGGATGTCAGCGTCGCATTCTGGGATGAACGTATGGCGACCAATCTTCGCCACATGTTCTTCGCCATTCAGGACGTCGCGCCGGACATGATCGATGCGGGTGGTGGGTCGATCATCAATATCGGATCGAACTCATGGTGGGAGAATCAGGGCAATTTTCCGGCCTATACCACCGCGAAATCGGCGGTGCATGGACTGACCCGTACGATGGCGCGTGACCTTGGCCGGCACCGGATCCGCGTCAATACGGTGGTGCCGGGGTGGATCATGACCGAACGCCAGAAGGAATTGTGGGCGACGCCTGAGGCGCTGGAGGCGCATCGTGAACGGCAATGTCTTCCCGACCTGATCGACCCGGTCTATGTCGCGCGGATGATCGTGTTCCTGGCCTCCGACGATGCCGCCATGTGCAGCTCGAACAACTACATGGTCGAGGCGGGCTCGATCTAGGTCTGGCGGGCCGGCCGGGCACGGGAACATCCATGTCGAAATTCTTTGAAGAGCTTGATTACCGGCAGACGCAGCTTGGCGAGCTGATCCTGCGGCGGCGGCGTGTTCTGGCGCTGGATCGTGATGTTGTCGAGGTCATTCTGAATGACGAGCATCTGATGTCGGACATGTTCACCGCGTCCGAGATCGCGTTGGCGGATATCCCGCTGGACCGCATGACCGCGGCGGCGCCGGACATCCTGCCTGACATACTGGTTGGTGGTCTGGGGCTTGGCTACACGGCCGATGCGGTGCTGGGTCATGACAGGGTGCGCTCGCTGACGGTGGTCGAATATCTGGCGCCGATCATTGAATGGCACCGGGCCGGCATGCTGCCGCTTGGCACGAGGCTGGCCGATGATCCCCGGTGCCGGTTTGTCGAAGGCGATTTCTTCGCCCTCGCGCTTGGCGATGCCGGGTTTGACCCGGACCAGCCGGCGCGCCGGTTCGACGGTATTCTCCTCGATATCGATCACAGCCCGGACTTTCATCTGAACCCGTCGCATGCCGCGCTCTATGGCGATGACGGGCTGGCCCGCCTGAAGCGTCACCTGACCGGAAACGGGATCTTCGCCCTGTGGTCGAATGACCGGCCAGACAGCCGCTTCCTGTCGCGGCTGGAGTCACATTTCACCGCCGCCAGCGCCGAGGAGGTGCGGTTCTTCAACCCGCTTCTCGGTGAAGACTGCGTGCAGACGGTCTATCTGGGCATGATGGCCATCGGTGAATGATGGCGGGCGGCACCTGTTAGCCGCGCGACATGAAGCGCCGGATCATCACCGCAGCGAGGCCGGCCAGCCCCAGGCCGATCACAGCCTGCGCCGGGGCGACGCCGATCCGGTCGACCAGTATGCCCATGATCACCGCGCCGAGGGCGCCGCTGCCGATCGACACCGTTGTCCACAGCCCCATCACGCGGCCGCGGAAATGGTCATCGATCGCCATCTGGACAAGGGCCTGAAGCGATATCGCCAGCCATGTCACGCAGCCGCCAAGCATCATCACAAAACCCATCGCGACGGGAAAGCTGTTGACCAGGCTGAGTCCGGCCACCAGCAACGGCACCAGCAACAGCATCACAAGCACATGTGTCTGGAACACACCCGGTCTCTGCGCCCGTGACATTGCCTTGAAAATCGCCGCACCGGCGGCACCGGCACCGGCAGCTGCCGTCATCAGGCCAAGCCCGGCCGGTCCGCGCTCGAACACGCCATTGGCCAGCACCGGCAAGGTTTCCAGAACGCTGCGGCCGGCAAGCGCGCCGATGCCGGCAAAGATGACAGCCGTTCTGACAAGGCGGCGGTGCAGCGCATAGCGCCATCCCCCCAGAAGCTCGCTGACATAGCTGCCGGGCTCGGGCGCGGCATCGCGCGACCTGTCACGCGGCCGCATGAACCACAGCGCCAGAACCGGTACGCCGTAGCCCGCCGCTGTGAGAACAAGCGACTGCGGGGCGCCGATAGCGTGGATGAGAGCGCCGCCACCGGCCGGGCCGATCAGCCGTGACAGATTGAAATTCAGCGCCGTCAGTGCGACCACCGATGACAGATGTTCCGGCGGTGCGAGGCGCGGCGTCAGGGACATGCGCATCGGATGGTTGGCTGAGGAAATGACCCCGGTCAACAGGGAAAACCCGGCAAGCAGCAGCGGTGTCAGCGCGTCGGCAAGACAGATCCAGGCGAAGATGGCCGAGACAATGCCGGCGCAGGAATAGCTGATGATGCTGCCAATCCGCACATCGATGCGGTCGGCGATGACGCCGAATAGTGGGCTGACAAACAGCGTCGGCACGAAATTCAGAAAGGCGACAAGGCCGACAAAGCTTGGCGAGCCGGTCAGTATCCAGGCCAGCCATCCGATGATGACGCGCTGCGCCCAGAAACCGTTCAGGGCGATGTGGAGGGCGAAGATGTAGCTTCGAAAGGGTGGGGACTTCAGGGCAACAAGGTTCATGGCGTCATTACAGCACAGCCGGTGCCGAAAGACGAACCCCGCCTGTTGCGATGGTGATCCAAGCCTCGCCCGGTTTCAGCCAGGTTCGCTCTGTTTGTTTGCAAAGACCTGCTGCAAGGCGTACATCGAGGCCGCCACGCAGGGCCCGATGCCGAAGGCGAATAGCAGCGTGCCGATCCCGACCACGCCGCCAAGCGACCAGCCCAGCGCGACGGCGCCGATCTCGATGGCGCTGCGAACCCCGGCGATGGGAAAGCCGCTTAGCCGTTGCAGCCCGGTCATCAGCCCGTCACGCGGCCCCGGCCCCAGATTGGCGATCAGATAGATGCCGCCCCCGATGCCGGTGACGATGACGCCGGCGGCGGCCTCGGCGACCCGCAGCGCCAGCGATTCGAACTGCGGCAGCCAGGGCAGCGCCAGATCCAGCACCACCGCAATGATGATGATGTTCAGGATCGTGCCGATCCCCGGCGTCTGGCGCAGCGGTATCCAGGCAAGCAACACCGTGACGCTGATGACAAAGGTGGCGAGGCCGACGCTCCAGCCGGTGATGTTGGTGATGCCCTGGGCCAGCACCGTCCACGGGCTGACCCCGACGCCGGAGGCGATGAGCAGCGCCTCACCGAGGCCGAAGAGGACAAGCCCGACCGCCAGCATCGCCACCGAGATGGCCGGTGGCCGGATCGTCAGCGGGCGCGGGGCGCTCCAGAACAGATGGGGCACCGCCCTGATCTTCAGGAAGGCGAGGGCGCCGTCTTTGGCCATTTCTGTTGTCCTCTTGTTGGCACGCGGCATAAAGGCCTGCCGTCACCTTGCCGTGACCGGTGATAACGCATAATTCCGCAAATATGTTTTATATCCCTGTCCCTTAACATGCTTGAACGCGCTTTATCGATACTGCCCGGCAGCTATCGGGCTTGCCCGACTTCGCCCGGTGTCCTGAATGTCCTGAATGTCCTTGCCCTGTTCATCCGCCCGCATCAGCAAGGCGCCGGGTCAGGAAAGACCGGCATTCCCGTATCGTTTCGGCGAGTTTGGAGTTGAGATCGGCATCGGCGGCGTGCCAGATCGCCGTCTGGCGTGCCTCGGATTTGATGGCAAGTGGAATTTCCTCGACCCCGGTGTGCTTTGTCATCAGGCGCGTGAGACGCGCCGGCAGAAAGCACAGCGCGTCCGAGATGGCCAGCGCACTGACCAGCCCCTGAATGTTCATGTTGAACTGGATGGCCGGCACGACATAGGGGAAATCGAGCTTCCTGAGCATGTTTTCATGTGATGATGTCGGCCCGAACGCGGCGTCGATGGCCATCCAGTTGGCGCTGGCGAGCGCGTCGCGGGTGACCGGGCTGTTGCGGCCGACAAAGGGTGATTTCGGCCCGGCAAACAGGCCGATATGGTCATCGGCAACATGCAGGCTGCGCAGATGCTCGACCCGCATGTTGGTCGGGGTGGTCATCACCGCGATGTCGAGATGACCGTGCAACAGGTCCGAGACAAGCTGTCGCGCGGCCCCGATCTGCACATCAAAGCTTGCCCTGCGCCCTGCCTGCATCATGCCGGTCACGAAATCATTCATTGCCGCATGCGCCAGCAACGGGCCAACACCGAGGCGAATGGTCGGCGGGTTGTCGCTCTTCAGCGCGTTCAGAATGTCGTCAGCCTGTTTCAGATCGGAGGCGATCTTTCGTCCCTGTTTGGCGAGAAGGATGCCCGCCTCGGTGAAGACAACGCCGTTTCGGCCCCGCACCATCAACTGGCGACCAACCTGCGCCTCCAGTGTCGATGCCGTGCGCGACAGCGTCGGCTGCGACACCGACAGCATTTCGGCGGCGGCCGACAACGATCCTGATTCAAAGATGATGTGGAGATGATAGAGAAGCTTTGGATCAAGTGTCGTTCGCATGGCGGTCCATCCGCACCGGAAAAATGACTTTCTGTTTATTCAAATATGAATGGCATGCCAAATAATTTTTATTTACATATGGCCTTGTCCCCCCAAAGCTAAGCGGAAAACAAATGCGCAAGGCGCACCAACAAGCCAGTCATGGGAGGTGACGGTGATCAAAATTCTGCAGAAAATGGCCATCGGGGCGGCCGCGGCGACATTGATGTCGGCCGCCGCAGTGGCACAGGTGAATCTGACATTCCACACCGCCGGCAGCGGGACGCCGGTCGCGCTGACAGCGACAGCGCTGGTCGAGAACGCCGCCGAGCGCGGCATCGCGAACATCCAGCTGTCGGAAGGCAAGGTTGCGACCAACTATCTCAAGGAGCTTGCCGAGGGCAAGATCGATCTTGCGAACGGGCCGTTCATCCTGCCGTTCCTGATGACCAAGGGCGCCGGCCCCTATGCCAAGGTTGGCAAGGAGAAGGGTGCGGAGCTCGGGGCCAAGATCCAGCTTCTCTATCCCCACACCCTGGCCGTGTTCACCATGTACGCCTATAACGCCAAGGGCATTGGTGGATGGGACGACATCAAGGGCCGGAAGATCCTGAATGGTCCGCCGCGCGGCGCTGCCACCAGCAATTCCAGAGCGCTGGCACAGTTCTTTGGCGGTGCCAAGCATGGCCAGGACTACGAGTCGATCACCGTGAACTGGAACCAGGCATCGGCCGCCATTGTCGATGGCACCGCTGATGCCGCGGTGCTGACGGTCCATTTCCCCGGCCCCCGCGAGACGCGCAACATTGCTGCCGGGGCGATGACGATGTGGTCATTGCCGAAGGACAAGTTTGAATCCGCGCCTGCCCAGAAGCTGCTGAACAAGCCGGGATCCGTCGCCTATACGGCGCCGGTCTCCTTCATTCAGGAAATGATGGGCAGCGACTGGACAATCATGTCCGAGGACGACACGTTCCGTGGCATGGCGGTCACCGGTGGCGACTTCGTCAACAAGAGCATGGACGAGGAACTGGCCTATCAGCTGACCAAGGCGCATATCGAGAATCTGGAGTCCATCAAGACGGTCGCGCCCTTCATGGCAACGCTGAACTATGGCGTGATCGATCCGAAGGTGGCCGGACTGTGTGGTCCCAATCCGGTGAAATTCCACCCCGGTGCCGTGCGCGCCTGGGAAGAGGCCGGTCACAAAATCGCTGATTGCGCCAAGCCGTAACGCATGATGTGACATGACTGTCAGGCGGCCGGCAAGGCCTGCCTGACAGTCTGCACGTCGCATCTGTGCGGCAAGGGACATGACGCCATGAAGCAAATCAGCCAGACATCGGATCAGAATCGGAAAGCCGGCGGCCCGGTCGTGTACTGGCTGTCCGTGGCTCTGGTCATTGTCGGATTGATGAATGTGACACCGGCGATCCCGGGATGGGATGATCTGTGGCGGTCGGTCACCGGTGTGCCATATTTCAAGGTCAGGCGGTTCCCGACGGAATGGCTGTATCCAATCCTGTTTGTGTGGATGATGGTGATTGTCACCCTGACACACTCGATATGGCGAAGCTGGAGCGACAGGTCCGTTCTGCGACGACGCGCCGGGCTGGTGCTGGATGTGGCTCTGGTCCTTGCCGGACTGGCCATTTCCGTGACCTATCTCATAGAGCTGGAGGCGGTGTGCCTGATCGACATCATGACCGGCGACCGCGCGCGGCTGGTGGCAGAGGCGCTGCAGTCGGAGGTTGACTATTCCAAGATGATGGGGCTTCCCATCCCGGAAACGGCTGATGATCCGGCCTGTCTCAACACCACGCAAGGCCTGCTGCCGCTGATCCTGTTCGGGGCCATCGTCATCTTCCTTCTCTACAATATCAAGGTATGGGGCCTGCCGCTTGTGATGGTCTCGATTCTTGTGGCGGCCTACACCTTTCTGACTGTGATGAACTGGTATTTTTTCGGTGCCGAAGGACAGAACAAATATCTTGTGACGCTGCTCAGCAGTGAAGAGGTTCGAAGCCTCACCTCCGGCCGCGAATATGTGCGTGATGCGCTTGTCAACAACACCGCCGGGTTGCTTGGCCGCTTCATCAATATTCTGATGCTGCTGGTGTTTCCCTATATCATCCTCGGTGCTCTGTTCGGACGCTGCGCCGGTGGCCAGGCGCTGATCAAGCTTGCCTTCTCGCTGACGCGAAATCTGCGTGGCGGGCCGGCGCATGCCGCCGTCGTCTCCTCGGCCATGTTTGGCACCATCACCGGCGGACCTGTCGTCAATGTCCTCTCGACTGGTGTTCTGACCATTCCGATGATGCTGAAGCGCGGCTTCTCCAGGGTCTTTGCCGGCGGTGTCGAGGCGGCGGCGTCGTCCGGCGGGTCGATCATGCCGCCGATCATGGGCGTCGCGGCGTTCATCATGGCGTCGCTGACCGGCGTGCCCTATCGGGACATCATCATCGCCGCCGCGATCCCGGCGATCTTCTATTTCTTCTGTCTGTTTCTGTCGGTGATTTTCCAGGCGCGGAAGCAGGATATTCAGGCGGTCGGAGAGCTGACAGACGATATGCGCCTGACGCGCCAGGACCGGCTTCAGCTGTTGCAGATTTTCGGCCCTGTCCTGCTTGTGCTGCTGCTGCTGTTGACGCCAAAGGATTCCGTCGGATGCAGCTGGATTTCGGTGGCGCTTGGCGCGGTCGTCGAACGGAATGGTGATGTCTGCATGATCACGTCGCTTCCCTGGGGCGTCGAGCTGCTGCAGAATGCCGCCGGTGATGCGAGTGCCGCCGGATGGTGGGCGGTGATGCTGCTGATCGGCCTGATGTTCCTCGACCGGGATTTCCGCGCGCATCCCCGCAAGATCCTTGATGCGCTGGCGCAGGCCGGGGTTCTTGTCTCGACTCTCTATCTGATGTTCCTGGCGATCACGGTCATCGATGTGTGCCTGAATTTCACCGGTCTTGCGAAATTCGTCGCGGTGGATGTGCTGGCTTTCCTGAAGTCGTTCGACATCTCGGCCAATTCTGTCGGCTCGCAGCTGCTGGCGCTTGGTCTGACGATGTTCCTGGCGGTCATTCTTGGCATGGGAATGCCGGCCGTGCCGGCCTATATCAACGCGGCGCTGCTGATGGGGCCGATGCTTGTCGGTCTCGGGCTGGCGACCTTCACCGCGCATATGTTCATTTTCTATTTCGCGGTGGCGTCGGCCATCACCCCGCCGGTGGCGCTGGCCGCCTTTGCCGCCTCGTCGATCACCCACGCCGACCCGATGAGGACAGCCTTTTCGGCCGTGAAGTCCGGCATCGTGATGTTCACCATTCCCTTTGTCTTCGCGATCTATCCGGAATTGCTGCTGATTGAACAGGCGGTGATCGACCCGGCAAGCGGCGCGTTCCTGCCGGGGTATGACGGCACAATCGATATCGGCTGGCTGATGCTTCTGATGGGGCGGCTGGCGCTGGCGCTCTATCTGGTATCCAGCGCCATGGCGGCCTATGACCGCAGGACGCTTGGCCCGGTGCAGATCACCATCCGAATCATTCTGGCGTTGCTTGTCATGGTGAAACCGCCGGAGATTTACGGTCCGGCCGTCCTCGCCAGTATCGGTGTCATCCTTTTCCATGGTTTTGGACGCAGAATGCGGGCCACCACCTGACAGGAAAGCATGACAAAAATGACAGACCGTCCAAGCTACATTCTCTTCATCACCGATCAGCAGCGCTATGACCATTTGGGCTGCAATGGCCATCCGGTGTTGCGCACGCCGCATATCGACGCCATCGCCGCCGAGGGGGTGTGCTATGACCGGTTCTATGTCGCCTCGCCGGTCTGTATGCCGAACCGCGCCAGCCTGATGACCTGCAGGATGCCGTCAAGCCACGGTGTGCGATCGCTTGGCGTGCCGCTTGGGCATGACAATGTGACCTTTGTCGAGCTGCTGCGGGCGGCGGGGTATGACACCGCGCTGATCGGCAAGAGCCATCTGCAGAATGTATCGACCTTCCCGGTGCAGTTCGAGACGCCTGCCGCCCGTGAAGGGTTCACGCCGCCACCGGACGAGCTTGCCGAGGCTGTCAGATCTGACCTCGACGGTGATCAATTTCAGTATGAACGGCAGAAATTCTGGCAGCAGGACAACCCCGAGATGCCGCTGCCCTATTACGGTTTCGATACATATATCTCGGTGCTGCGACATGGCTTCAACACCGGCGGTCATCATGAACGTCATGTCAGGGACGTGGCGCCGGAGGTTCACGCGCTGCGATCGCGCGAGATCCAGTTCCCGCATGATTACAGCTGTCCGCAGGCGATCCGGGTGAAGATCCCGGAAGAGCATTATTCGACAAGCTATATCGCCGACAGGGTATGCGAATATCTGGAATCACGGCGTGGCAATCCCGATCCGTTCTTCCTGATGGTGTCGTTCCCCGACCCCCATCATCCTTTCACCCCGCCCGGCAAATACTGGGACATGTACAGGCCCGAGGATATGCCGGTGCCGCAGGCCTATGCCGCCAATGACTGGGACCCGCCGGACTATGTGAGGATCGCCGAAAGGGATCGTGCGAATGACCCGACATTAGGGCAGAATAGTGGCGCCAGCGTCGCCGTGTCACCGCGCGAGGCGCAGGAGGCGCGCGCCCTGACATGCGGCATGATCGCCATGATCGATGATGCTGTCGGCCGCATCCGCGATACCGCCGCCGATGCCGGCCTCACGGACAATACGGTGCAGATCTATACCTCGGATCATGGCGACCATCTTGGTGAGCACAGATTGCTGTTCAAGGGGGCCGAGCAGTATGACAGCCTGACCCATGTTCCCTTCATCTGGGCGGACCCGAAAGGACCGAGCGGCGCGCGGTCAAGCGACCTTGCGCAGACACATGATATCGGATCGACGATTCTTGAGCATGCCGGGCTTGAAGGCGCGATCGGCATGCAGGGACAGGTGATGTCGGTGGCCGGTGGTGCCGGCCGCGATGCGGCGCACATCCAGTATGAGACACAGCGGCCGCAGGAAGCGTTCGGACACCGCCCACGCGTTCATAGCGTGGTTCACGGGCAGTGGCGGCTGTCGATGTATCTTGGCAAATGCCGGAACGAACTTTTCGATCTGGAGAATGACCCGGGCGAAATGACCAACCTGTGGGACAGCGAGGATCATACCGCCATCAGGGCGATGTTGGTCGAAAAGCTGGCTGAACTTGAAATCGCCGTGGCAAACCGTGTGCCGCTGCCAACGGGGCAGGCCTGAGGCCCGGCAATGGGAGGGGACCGACATGAACGACGTTGTCTATGAGGACCGGCAGGAATTCGAGATGGGCCATTGGCCCGAGTTGCGCGAGGCCTGGAACCAGATGATTCAGCTGGTCTTTCCGGCACGCGAGGTGTCAGGCGAGCTGAAGCAGCTGGTGTTCACGGTCGCCAGCCTTGCCAGCGGATGTCGCCACTGTCAGTCACATGGTGCCTATCATCTTCACCAGATCGGAGTGCCCGACGAGAAGATTCAGGCGCTGTGGAGTTTCGAGACCTCCGATCTGTTCACTGATGCCGAGCGCGCCGCGCTGCGCCTTGCGATGGCGGCCGGGGTTGCCCCGAACGCGACAGAGCCGGAGAATTTCGCCGAGATGCGTGAACATTTCACCAATATCCAGATCATCGAGATTCTCGCGGTGATTTCGGTTGGCGGGTATCTGAATCGCTGGAATGACACGATCGCCACGGTTACCGACCAGGAATCGATCGATTTCGCCGACAAGGTGCTGCGACCGGTAGGGTGGGACGCTGGCAAGCATGTCGGCGCCGTCACCGAACAGCGCAAGGCGCATCCCATAACGCTCGGCTGGTCGAAGAAATGAGTGTCAGGCGCGATGTCAATCATGGTCCGGCGCCGATGAATGCCACGCCGGCCCCGCCCACCGAGGAGGCCACAACATGCATCCCGAACTGAAAGCCCATCCTGACTATTTCAGGAAGGAGATCGTCAGGCTTGCCGATAATGTCTATATGGCGTTCGGCTTTGCCGCCTCGAATGTCTATATGATTATTGGCAAGGACAGCCTTGTCATCATCGATACAACTGAAACCACCGCGGCAGCGGCGAATATTCTGGCCGAATTTCGCAAGATCACCGATCTGCCGGTGGCGTCGATCATCCTGACCCATTCGCACCGCGACCATGTGTCCGGCGCGGCAGTGTTCGCCGCGGGCAATGCGCCGGAGGTGATCACCAGCGACAAGGGCTCCGAGGATCCGCTGATCGAGGAGATGCGGCATCCGCGCGCCACCAAGGCGATGCAGGCCCGCACCAAGCGGCAGTTCGGGATCGGTCTGTCCTATCCGGATGAAATCATCGGCATCGGTGTCGGGCCGGGCGATCGCCCGCTTCAGGGTATGGGGGCAGGCATGATGGCACCGACCCGCCTGATCTCGGCCGAGCGCACACGCATCACACTGTCAGGCATCGATCTGGAACTTGTCATGGCCCCCGGCGAGACGCCGGACCATATGGTCGTCTGGTATCCGGAAAGGAAGGTGCTGTTCTCGGGTGATAATTTCTACAGGTCATTCCCCAATCTCTATGCCATCCGCGGGACAGCCTATCGCGATTTCGACACCTGGGCGGATACGATGGACCTGCTGATGGGCTTTAATCCTGAAGTGCTTGGCCCTGGCCATACCAGACCGCTGTTCGGGGCCGAGGTCATTCAGGACACGCTGACCGACTACCGCGATGCCATCCGCCATGTGGTGACCGAGACCCGCAAAGGTATGGATGCGGGGCTGACCATCGACCAGCTGGCGCATAGCGTGGCGCTGCCGCTGGAGCTGGCCGAAAAGCCGCATCTTCGTGAATATTATGGCTCCGTTGCTTATGCTGTACGTGCCTATTTCGTTGGCACCATGGGCTGGTTCGATGGCAATCCGACATCCCTAATGCCCCTGTCACCGCAGGATGAGGCGGCCCGGATGATCGGTTTGGCGGGTGGCGCCGCATCTGTCTGGCAGGAAATAGACTCCGCGCGCGCGGCAGGCGAGTACCAATGGGCGCTGCAGCTTCTCGACCGGCTGATCCATGCCGACGAGGATGCGGACCGCGCCCGCGCGGCAAAGGCGGCGGTGCTGCGGGATCATGCTGTCGGCCAGATCAACTGCCCGACCCGCCACTATTATATTCAATGCGCCAGAGAACTTGAGCAATCGGACGACTGATCGTCCGGGCAGGCTGGCGTAACGGGCGAAAGCCCCGGGGAGACAACAGATGACCGAACTTTTCCTGATTCTCTTTGCGGCGTTGGTGCTGACTGAGCTGATAAAGGGGTTGAGCGCCAACGGCACGCCGCCTGTTCTGCAGCGGTTTTCATGGCAGATGGATCTCGCCCATTTCATGTGGTCGAGCATAGTGCCTCTCAGAATCATCTTTGTGCTGGGGCTGAGCGCCATCTTCTTCGACATGCTGGCCGAAGAGCGCATGGCGGTGATCCCGGGCGGCGTTGCGCTGGGGCTTGCCTGGGGATTCATCTACTGGCTGTTCAACCGTTATTGGGTTGGCCGGTTCAAGTTCCTGCCAATCACCCAGAAACGTTTTGAAGGCGCCGCCGGCAATGAGGTCGGCATGAAGGAACAGGTGCTTGGCATCAGCCATGGTGGCGAGCAGAAAGCGTTCCCGGTCAACATGCTCTATTACCACCATCAGATTGCCGACGAGGTTGGCGGCCATCCGATCTGGCCAACCTATTGCGGCTTGTGCAACAGCGGGCGGATCTATGACCGGCTGGTCGATGGCAGGGCGCTGGAATTCACCCTTGTGGGGGCGATCAACTACAACGCCACCTTCCGTGACCAAACTACAGGAAGCTGGTGGCGCCAGGAAGTCGGCGACGCCATCAAAGGGCCGCTGAAGGGACGCGCTCTGGAGGATTTGCCTTTCGAGCAGATGAGCCTTGAAAGCTGGCTTGCCAAATATCCGGACAGTCTTGTCCTGCAATATGACCCGCTGTTCCGGAAACAATATGATATCAGGACAGCGCTTCTGAACTACGAGATCAGCCTTCCGGGATGGCATATGCAGGCCTCGCCGCCGCTGGTTGTCGGGGTCGAGGTTGGCGATGTCGCGCGGGCCTATGACTGGAACCAGCTGGTCAAGCATCGTCTGGTGCAGGACGAGGTCGCAGGCACGCCGCTTCTCGCAGTCACGGACGATACGGGAGATTCCGCCTTTGTCTATGACCGCACGGTGGATGGAACAGCTCTGGATTTCGAAATGACCGGGGACGGCATGAAGGATAAAGGCACCGGTTCAGGCTGGGATGTGTTCGGACGCTGCACAAAGGGCAAGCTGAAGGGCAAGAGCCTGAAGCAGCTGCAAAGCTACAAGCAGTATGTCCGCGCTTGGGTGACCTTCCATCCGGACGCATCTTTCTATGTATTCTAGGTCGGGCAATCGAGCTCTGCCTTTGTTTCGGCAATACTCACAATTTTGTGACCGCACCTGAAGGTAAGTTGATGGATGCACAATTCGCAGCCCGCCTGAGTGACCGTGCCGCCTATTGGCTGAGCATCGGGTTCACATTGCTGGTTCTGCTGTTTGCATCACAATCGCTGTTGCAGGAATTCGTGAAATGGGTGACGCCCCTGCTGACCCCGGACTTTGATGAATTGTCTCGTCGGGCGCAGCGTATCGCCCTTCGCGAGGGAATTTTCGGATCACTCTATCAGTTCCTGAAAATCAACGTCTTTTCCAAGACGGCGATTTTCCTTGGTGGTCCACTCCTCGCCGCCTTCCTGATCGCCACACTGGGTCACGTTTCACGCGGCGAGAAACCGCGGACAAACCTGTGTGTCGCCGCGATATCACTCATCACCTTCGGCTATTGGATCGTCACCGTCTGGATGCGGGACAATTCCTTCATTCATGAACCCTCGATGACTGACTATCTCATGTTCCCGGTGGCGATGGCGGTCACGCTGGTCCTCACGCGCCGGCATTTTGGCAATTTCATCGTCTGGTTCACGGTCTTCTGGATCGCCTACCTGTTCCTGAAGGGATTCATCCCCGATTCGGTGCCCATTTTCGGTGGCGGGGCGTCGCGGGATACCTTCTTCCAGAACTTTCATTTCATCACCCAGGCCTTCTGGGTGGATACAGGCGGTGTCTTTGGCGCGCCGCTTCAGGTCGTCTCGCGGAATGTCCTGATCTTCATCGTCTTCGGCGCGGTGATGATGTCCTGCGGCGCCGGCACGTTGCTGATGAAGATCGCGAATCGCCTGACCGGCGGCCTGACAGGCGGTGCCGCGCATGCCGCGGTGGCGAGTTCCGCCATGTTTGGAACGATATCGGGCGCCGCGCTTTCCAACGTCGTCTCGACCGGCGTGATGACCATTCCAGTGATCAAGAAGGCCGGCTTTCGTCCGCCCTTTGCCGGCGCTGTCGAGGCGGCGGCCTCGACCGGCGGGCAGGTGGTGCCGCCGGTGATGGGGGTCGTCGCCTTCTTCGTCGCGGCGGAGATCGGTCTGGATTACCGCTACATCATGATGGCGGCGGTCACGCCGGCGATCTTCTTTTATATCGGCGTCTTCATGACGGTGTTTTTCGAGGCGCGCAAACAGGGGATTGGTGGCCTGCCGGCGGATCAGCGACCCGCCCTGACCCGGACCGAGATGCGGCAGACGCTGATTTTCATCCTGCCATTGGGTGTTCTGGTCTATTTCCTGATCACGCAACCATCGATCACCCGCGCCGGGTTCTTCGGTTTCCTCGCCGCGCTGGGTGCCGCGCTGGTGCTGTTTCCCGAATATCGCAGTATGCGGCGTGTGCTGGACAGCCTTGCCGAGGCGGGCCGGATGGCGGCGCAGATCCTGATCATCGTGGCGACAATCGGTCTTGTCATCGGACTTCTGAACATTTCCGGATTCAATGGCCGGCTGGCGCTGTTCCTGACAGAGCTGGCAAGCGGCCCGCTGTTCCTTGTGCTGATTGTCGTCGCCCTCGGGGCCATCATCCTCGGTATGGGTCTGCCGCCGGGGGCCACCTACTTTGTCATTGTCATCGCCCTGTCATCGGGCATCGACACGGTGGCGCTGGCACCACTGACGCTGCATCTGTTTGTCGTCTTCTTCGCGGTCATTTCGACGGTGACGCCGCCGGTGGCGCTGGCCGCCTTCGCTGCCGCGCCGATCGCCGGCGCGAACCCGATCGAGACCGGATGGCAGGCCTCACGCCTTGCCATTGCCGGTTTCATCATTCCCTTTGTCTTTGTTTACCACCCGGCCGTGATCTACAAGCTGCAGGTGGTGTTCGAATGGATGTCCGGCCGGACCGTGTCCAGTCCGTCGATGATCGATATCACGACGGTGAGCTGGGCCGATTATGGCTGGATCTGTCTGGCATTCTGCCTGTCCATGTGGCTGATCTCCTCGGCCATAGCCGGATATGAGAAAGCCACCCTCGCAGGCTGGGAGCGCTTCGCGCGTCTTGTCAGCGGGTTCTGTGTATTGGTGCCGGATTTCAGGATTTCCCTGCCGGCGCTGTTCGTTGCGGTGATGCTGGTTTTCTGGCATCGGCGTATCAAAGGATCGGCGGGAAGATCACCCGCCTGATCGAAAATGGAGGAAAGAATGAAGAAACTTGCAATTCTGGCCGCGGCGACGGCCTTCATGGGGTCGGCTGTACAGGCGGCTGACCTCAAGATGGCCACGCTTCCTGCCAACCTTTCGCAGGCCATTACCATGGCGACCTTCGCCAATATCGTCTCGGCGGAGCTTGATGATGTGAATATCGAAGTCGCCGCCGGCGGTGCGGCGACCGCGCATATGCTCGAGGTCGGGCGCGGCAATCTCGATATGTCGATGACGTCGCCTGTCGTCTACAATCTGATGAAAGGCGGCAAGCGCATGTATGCCAAGACCGCCGAGGCACCGGCACTTGCCGAAGACGTACAGCTGCTGATGTGGTTTCCCTACGGCCAGTATCATTTCGCCGTTCGCGGGGATTCCGATATCAAGCTTCTTGATGACATCGAGGGCGCGTCGGTCTTTCTCGGCCCGACCGGTGGCGGTGCATGGAATGCGGCTTATGGCTGGGTGAAGAGCACAACCGGCCTCGATGCGAAGGCCGGCGATTTCGAGGCCATCGATGCCAACTGGACCACAGGCTTCCAGGCGTTTCTCGACGGTTCGGTGGATGTCTACGTGACCGGATGCATCGACCCGTGCGGTCCGTTCCTGCAGTTCACCGAGACCGAGAGCGTTCGCTTCCTCGGCCCCGAGGACACCAGCGGTGCCAAGGAATGGCTTGGCAAGTTCCGCTATCTTGATGACATCCCTGCCGGATCCTACAAGAATCAGGTCAATGACGGACCGGTCACCTCGCTGAACACGGCTGTCGGCATTGCGGTCAACGCCAATGTGTCCGAAGACGTTGTCTACCGCATGACGAAGGCGTTCTGGGACAATCTTGACAAGGTCACCTCGACCGCGCCATGGGCAAAGGCGCTTGACGTCAAATATGCCGCCCGCCAGCAGGGCATGATCACCATGCATCCCGGCGCCGCGAAATATTACCGCGAAGTCGGGGCGATGAACTAAACAACATGGGGCTCCGGGCGGCCACCATTGGCGGCCCGGACCTTGTTCTTTTGCGTTCTTTTGAGATGTTCCTGATGACTGATATTCACAACGGAGACGACGGATGAGACTGGCACTGACAGGTGGCGCGACGGGGATCGGCGCGGCGACGGCGGCGCGGCTGCGTGCCGACGGGCATGAGGTCGTGATCTTTGATATCCGGGACCCGGACAGCGGTGACCGGTGGATCCAGCTTGATCTGATGGATCCGGGCTCGATTGCCGCCGCGCTGCAGGCGGCGGATGGCAGCTTTGACGGGCTATGCTCGATCGCCGGCGTTCCGCCGCGTGATGACAATGCGGTGCCCTGCCTGACGGTGAACACGCTGGCGACATGCGCCTTCATCGAGGGTTTTATGCCGAAACTGAACGAGGGCGCGGCCGTTGTGTCGGTGGCATCTCGCGCCGGTATGGGCTGGCAATCGAATCTCGACCAGCTCGAGAACCTGCTGGCCCAGACGCCGGCCAGCCTCGATGAATGGTGCGCTGGCAACGAGGTTGACGCCACCAAAGCCTACATCCTGTCGAAACAGGCATTGATCTACTGGCACCAGCGGGCGGTTACCCCGTATATCGGCAAGCACCGGTTTGTGACTGTCAGCCCGTCCGCCGTCAGCACCGGCATTCTGGATGATTTCGTCAAGGCCTTCGGCCCGATGGTCGCCGCGAACCTAGCGCGGGTCGGCCGGTCGGGAACGCCGCAGGAGGTTGCCGAGCTGATCGCTTTCTGCGTCTCGCCGGCGGCAAGCTGGATGAACGGTGTCGATGTCATCACCGATGGCGGCATGGGCGCCATGGCCATGATGGCGCAGCGGAACGGGGAATAGACCAATGGAAGAAGTCACAACCGGTCTGTTCATTGATGGCGCGGCGCGCGCGGCGACTGGCAACGCTACATATCGGCTGGTCAATCCGGCGCGCCCGTCGGAGACCGTCGGCCACGCCGCCGCCGCCACCCGCGATGATGTCGATGCCGCGATGCAGGCGGCGCAGCGCGCCCTTGCCGGATGGTCGGCGTCGTCGATGGATGAACGTGCCGCCTATCTTCGCACCATTGCCGAGACGCTGAATGCCGATGCCGGGGAAACCGCGGCGCGGGCGCGGCTCTTGACCCGCGAGCATGGCAAGACGCTGTTCGAAACCAATATCGAGGTCACCCGTCTTGCCGACAGGTTTGCCCAGGTGGCCGGTTTTGCCGATGCGGTGGCGGCGGAGGATACCGTCAGCGGCCCGATGTTCGACACCGTCGTTACCCGCAGCCCGCGCGGCGTGGCCTTGCTGATCGTCCCGTGGAACTGGCCGCTTGCCATTCTGGGGTCAAAGCTGCCGCATGCTCTTCTGGCCGGCAATACGGTTGTCGTCAAGCTGTCCGAATTCGCCACGCTGGCGCCGGCGCAGACGATCATGAAGATTGCGTCCATGCTGCCGCCGGGGGTGGTCAATCTCATCACTGGCGACGGGACCGTGATCGGTGATGATCTGGTGACCCACCCGCTTGTCCGGCAGGTGAATTTCACCGGCTCGATCCGCATCGGCCGGCATGTCATGCAGCAGGCCGCCCGGAATATCACCCCGGTGACGCTGGAACTTGGCGGCAATGATCCGGGCATTCTGCTCGATGATGCCCCGCTATCGCCGGAATTCTTCAAGAAGCTCTATATCAGCATTTTCCTGACAAGCGGTCAGGTCTGCATGGCGCTGAAGCGTCTTTATGTCCCGCGGGCACTGTTCGACGACGTGGTTGACGGTCTGTCTGCGGTGATGGACCGGCAGATCGTCGGTGACGGGCTGAAGGATGGCGTCACCATGGGTCCGCTGACCACCCCACAGCAGAAACGCACCGTCGAGGCGATGCTGGAAGAGGCGGGTGCTGCCGGTCAGGACATCCGCTATTCCGGTCAGATAGATGATGAGGGCGATTTTACCGCCGGGCAGTTCCTGCGTCCGTCACTGGTGATCAATGCCGACCCGTCACTCTCGGTGGTGAAGGATGAACAGTTCGGCCCGACCCTGCCGGTGATCGCCTATGATGACGAGGAAGCGGCTATAGCCATGGCGAATGACAGTGATTATGGCCTCAGCTCCTCGGTATGGTCGGCCGATCCGTCGCGCGCCGTCGCGCTGGCGCGCCGGCTTGAAGCCGGGTTCACCAACATCAATTCGCATGGCCCGACAGCAATGGACGGGCTGTCGCCCTTTGGCGGGGTCAAGCAGTCCGGCATCGGCCGCAATTTCGGTCCTGACGGGGTGCATCAGTTCCAGGAAGTACATTCCATTTCCGGCCAGTCCGGCCATATTTTCCAGTGACGCAGGTATCCGTTCAATGACCAAGCCGCGCAACATCCTGTTCATCATGTTCGACCAGCTGCGTTTCGACTATCTCAGCTGTGCCGGCCATCCGCATCTGGACACACCGCATATCGACTGGCTGGCAAGCCGCTCGGTGCGCTTTGACCGGGCCTATGTCCAGTCGCCTGTCTGTGGCGCGTCGAGAATGTCGTTCTATACCGGCCGCTATATCAGCTCGCACGGATCGACATGGAACGGCATCCCGTTGCGTGTCGGCGAATGGACGATGGGGGACCACCTTCGCGAGGCCGGAATGGACGCGCTGCTGATCGGCAAGACGCATATGAAGGTCGATGCCGACGGCATGCAGCGTCTTGGTCTCGCCGCCGACAGCATCATCGGCGCACGGCTTGCCGAATGCGGCTTTGATGTGCTGGTTCGTGATGACGGGCTGTGGGGCACCGGTCCGGACGGCAATTACGATGACAAGCATTCGCCCTATAACGAATATCTCCGCGAGAAGGGCTATGAGGCTGAGAATCCCTGGCATGACTATGCCAATGCCGGAATCGATGACAAAGACAATATCGCCTCGGGCTGGATCTATGCGAACGCCAACAAGCCGGCGAATATCCGCGAGGAGGATTCCGAGACGCCGTGGCTGACCCGCGAGATGATCCGCTTTCTCGACGAGGGCGCGCCGGCGCGCGCGCGGCCCTGGATGTGCCATCTGTCCTATATCAAGCCGCACTGGCCCTATATCGTGCCGGCGCCCTATCACGACATGTATGGGCCGAACAGCTTTGTGCCGGCCGCACGGCACCAGGATGAACTTGCCGACCCGAACCCGGTCTATGCGGCCTTTTCGGGCAACATCATCGGCCGGGCCTTCCAGCAGGATTCGGTGCGCGATGCGGCGCTTGGCGCCTATATGGGGCTGATCAAGCAGATCGACGACCAGATGGGACTGCTGTTCAGGCATCTTCGTGACAACGACCTGATGGACAGCACGGCGATTGTCATCACCTCGGACCATGGCGACTATCTTGGCGACCACTGGCTTGGCGAGAAGGACCTGTTCCATGACCCGTCCGTGCGCGTGCCGATGATCGTGTATGACCCGTCGCCCGAGGCCGGGTGGCACGCCGCGCGATGAATGGCTCGAGGGGCGCTCGCTGATGCCGCTCCTGCGGGGCGACAGGCCGGATGACTGGCGCCGCTACGCGATCAGCGAATATGACTATTCGATCACGCCTATGGCGACGCGCCTTGACGTGTCACCCAAGGACGCGCGGCTGTTCATGATGACCGATGATCGTTGGAAATTCATGCATGCCGAGGGTGGTTTTCCGCCAATGCTGTTCGATCTGCGGAACGACCCGATGGAGCTTCGCGATCTTGGCCGCGACCCGGCCTATGGCGAGGCGGTGGCGGACTGCTATGAGCGGTTGTTCGAATGGGCGCGGCGCTGTGCGCAGCGCACGACGGTCAGCGACCGGCAGATCCTTGATCGGCGCGGCAAGACCCGCCGCAAGGGAATTGTGCTGGGCATCAGCGATGACGACGCTGCCGAGGCAAACGCCGAAATCCTCAGCCTGTATCGCGGCAAGGCCCGCCAGCGCCATATCTAGCGGCGCCTGCCAATAACGTGACGTTGTATCTGCGGTGTTCGCGACGCTGTCAGGTCAGGTGGGATCAGATCGAATCAGGTCCGATCAAGGGGAAGGGCCGTCCCCGACTTGATCTGTTCCATCACGATCTTGGTTTCGACATGGCTGATTGACGCCTGCGCGAGCAGATCGTCATGGACAAGGCGGTTCAGCGCCGGCAGATCCCGGCAGAATACCTGAAGCAGGTAATCCGCACTTCCCGTGAGGCTCCAGATATTCACGATTTCGTCCTGGTCCGCGAGATAGCGGTGCAACAGGTCGGCCGAGTCGCGCGAATGATGATTCAGCGAGATCTGGATCATCGCCTGAATTTCCAGTCCCAGCTTTGTCGGTGACAGCCGCGCGCGATAGCTTTCGATCACGCCGTCAGCCTCGAGTCGCGCGCGACGACGCCCGGCCTGCGATACCGACATGCCGCCAGCGTCGGCGAGTTCGGCGTTGGTGGCGTTCCCCTGTGCCTGGAGCCGCTTCAGAATCCGGCGATCAAAATCGTCTTTCATTACCCATAATATGCATGAACTGTACATAAAAACCAGAATTTAATATTGAAATTGCGCAAATCAATCATCTGAAGCGCATTAATATAGCGGACGAAACCCGATGATGATGAGCACTCAAAAGGAGGTTGCCATGGGACCGTTCCCGCATGATGCGCCCTATGCCGTGATTTCAGCCGACAATCCGGCCGGAACCGACGGGTTCGAGTTTGTCGAGTTCGCCCATCCCGAACCGCAGATGCTGCGCGATCTGTTCACGATGATGGGCTACACGCATGTCGCGACGCACCGCACGAAAGCGATCGAGGTCTGGCAGCAGGGTGACATCACCTATCTGATCAATGCCGCGCCGCGGAGCCATGCTGCGATCTTTGCCGATGCGCATGGTCCCTGCGCCGCCTCGATGGGCTGGCGGGTTGTCGATGCGCGGCATGCGTTCGACCATGCTGTCGCGAAGGGCGCGACCCCCTATGACGGCGAGGGCAAGGCGCTGGATGCGCCGGCGATCCATGGCATTGGCGGGTCGCTGATCTATTTTATTGACCAGTATCGTAACACAAGCCCCTATAACGCCGAATTCGACTGGGTTCATGACGCCTATCCCGGCGGCGTCGGCTTCCACTATCTCGACCATCTGACGCATAATGTCTATCAGGGGAACATGGATGTCTGGTTCCGGTTCTATGGTGATATCTTCAATTTCCGGGAAATCCGCTTCTTTGACATCCAGGGCAAATTCACCGGCCTCTATTCACGGGCGCTGACCTCGCCCTGTGGTCGTATCCGCATCCCGATCAATGAGGACCGTGGCGAGACCGGGCAGATTGTCTCGTATCTTGACAAATATCGGGGTGAGGGAATCCAGCATATCGCCGTTGGCGCGCATGATATTTATGACAGCGTCGACGAGATCGCCGCGCGCGGCATCCGGTTCATGAAAGCACCGCCGGATGCCTATTACGATCTCAGTCATGAACGGGTTGCCGGGCATGACGAGCCGCTGGATCGCATGAAGCGGCACGGCATCCTGATCGACGGCGAAGGTGTCGTCGATGGCGGCGAGACGAAAATCCTGCTGCAGATTTTCTCGCGAACGGTGATCGGCCCGATCTTTTTCGAGTTCATCCAGCGCAAGGGTGATGACGGCTTTGGCGAGGGTAATTTCAAGGCGCTGTTCGAAAGCATCGAGGCGCAGCAGATCGCCGATGGCGAATTGCAGGTGGAGGCTAGAGGCTGACCCGCAGCAGATCCTCGGCAATGCCGACCTCGCCGTCGAAGGCCGCGCTGGCGTCGGCAAGCATGGCGGCATGATGATGGTCCTGATCCATATGCGCGCGGATATGCGTCAGCAGGAGATGTTTCACCTGCGCCCGCTGCGCCATCGCGGCGATCTCGCCGGCGTGGGGTGAAAATTCCATGACTGTCGGGAAGTCGGTTTCCTCGCGCAGCCTGTAGCACCAGTGCAGAACAAGATCGGCGTTGCGGCACAGCGCCTCAACCTCGTCGCACAAGCCGGTATCGCCGGTATAGACGAATGAGGCCCGTTCGGTATCGATGCGGAAGGCCATGCAGTCAAGATAGGGCTGCGCATGCGGGGCGGTGCAGGATGACAGCCGCCATCCGTTGCCCTCGAAGGTAAAGCCGGGCGCGATCTCGGTGATGGCTGGCTCCGGCCAGGGGCGTGGCAGCGTGCCGCCGCGGGCGCGCCAGACCTCCTGCGATCCTGAAAATTCCGTCCGTGCCCGAAGATCCGTCGCCAGCACGCCGTCCCGGCCGAACAGCTTGTCTGTGATCTCGATGAGTGGCGCCGGGCCCCAGACTTTCAGCGGCGGGCTTTTCTCATCCCATGCGGCATGCACAAGCCGCGCGTAATCCATCATGTGATCGGAATGCAGATGGGTGAAAAACAGGTGCGTGATGTCGCCCGGCCGGAAGCCGGCCTCGATCAGCCTCGAAACGACACCGCCGCCACAATCCAGCAGGATTCGCGCATCGCCGATCTCGACAAGATAGCCCGATGAGGCCCGCCGCCTGTGTGATTCGGGCGTGCCGGTGCCAAGGCAGGTGATACGCATCATGTAATCTCCGGTGGGGGTGTGGCGGCGCGCGCGCCCATGGTTTTGGCGACCTCGAACCCGCCATAGCCCTCGACAAGCGCCGCCTGGTCGGCATGCGCCCTCATATCGACCTCTGCCGGTTGGCAGATCGCCTTCAGTTCGCTGTACAGATCGTCCCTGACCGATGCCATGGCAGAATCGTCGGCAAGGTTCCGCGTTTCCTCGGGATCGGCGACAAGATCGAACAGTTCCGGCGCGAAACCTTCATAATGGATCAGCTTGTAACGCCCCTTGCGGATCATGAAGGCCCCCGATACGGCGCCAACGGCATGATACTCGCTGAAGATGACGCGGTCCGGATCTTCCGGGTGGGCGCATAGTTCCTGCAGCGGGGCGCCCATCACCTCAGGCTCCACCGCAAGGCCGAACAGGCTGGGAATGGTGGCCGAGATGTCGAGCAGGCTGACCGCGGTATCGCAGCTGCCACGCGGTATGTCGGGGCCGGCCATGATCAACGGCACAGCGACGGACTCCTCATACATGTTCGATTTGCCCCACAGCCCGCGGGCGCCGACATTATCGCCATGGTCGCTGGAATAGATGATGTTGGTGCTGGCATCGAGGCCGGTTGCCTCCAGCTTGCTCAGGATCCGGCCGATATTGTCATCAAGCCAGCTGACGAGTCCGTGATAGGCGATGAAGGCACGGCGGCGCTCATCCTCATTCTCGAAATTTGCTTCCGTATCCATCAGCGCGTTCTGCTTTTCGATCCATGGATGCCGCTGATGGCCATCGGCGGGGTGCAGCTTGCTGTCCCCGAAATCGGTGTCGGCATAGAGGTCATAGAAGGTTTGCGGACAGACCAGCGGGAAATGCGGGGCGACAAGTCCGACATAGAGGCACCAGCCGTCAGTCCGGTCCTTCGCCGCCTCCAGCCAGTCGAGCGTGCGCTCCACCACGGCGCTGTCATACGCGGTATAGGTGCTTGTCCCCGGGCCGATATAGTCACCAAGCATGCGGTCTGTCCCAATCAGCCGCCGATCCTCCTGGCGAATGGATGCCCAGACCATGCCGACGCCATCCTTGACCATCATCGGAATATGTTGCCTGTCGAATCCGGCCGGGTCGGCGGCGTCGCGATAATGCAGCTTGCCGATGGATTCCACCACCACGCCATTGCGCTGGAGCTGGTGTCCCCATCCCTCGGGCGTGCCGGTATAGGGCATCGCATTGTCCCAGTGGCCTGTCTGGTGAACATAGCGGCCGGTTGTGAACGCCGCGCGCGCCGGCACGCAGATGGGCGACGGCGTGTAGGCGTTGGTAAAGCGCATGCCGCGCGTCGCCAGCTGGTCCAGATGCGGCGTCCTGACGAAGGGATGCCCGGCGCATCCCATGGCGCGGGATTGATGTTCATCGGACAGGATGACGATGAGATTTCTTGTCATGAGATTATGCCGTGGTCAGGAGATATCGAGATGGCCGGACTTGCTTTCCAACTTGCCAACAAGGTCAAGAAGCTGGTCGACTTCCCCCGCATCGAACCCGCTCTGAAGATGGGCCTGGCGCTGCATCATGATCGGGGTCATCTTCTTCAGGAGCTGCCGCCCGCTGTCGGTCAGCCTGATGGCGCGTTCCCGCTGCGCCTCGGCCGGGGACATGCGCATGATCAGGCCCTTCTGGCTCAGTCGCTGCATCGTGCGGCTGACCTGGCCCTTGTCGAGGCCCATGGCTTCAAGCACATCCTTCTGGGTTTCCACCCTGGGGTCTGACAGCATCGCGATGACGCGCCATTCGCTGAGGGATATCTGTGCATGGGTCCTCAGAAGTGATGTGGCCTGAGCGTTCAGCTTGGCCTGAAGCCGCGCAATCCGGTAGGTGAGCAAGCGTGTAAAATCATATTTCGGATTGTTCATGCGGTCTGCGTCTCCAGAAACCTTTCAACGAATGTCTGATGTTATGGCCATAAAAGTTGACTGGTCAACCTTTATGGTTGACTTGTCAACTTGATGCCGTTTCTATTTCCGTGCACGAATTTTGGAGGATCCTATGAAGAAATTTCTGATTGCTGCCGTTGCCGCCTTTGGACTGCTGAGCCATTCGCACGTCGCCATGGCGGACTGGCAGCCGTCCGGTCCCATCAAGCTGATGATCGCCTTCGCCGCGGGTGGCGGTGCCGATACCATCGCACGCCAGGTCGCGGACGAACTGCAGAAGCGGCATGGCTGGGAAATCATTCCCCAGCAGGTGACCGGTGGCGGCGGCACCAAGCTGGCGCGGGCGCTGAAGGAAGAGCCGAATGACGGCACCGCGATTGGCATGGCCGTGACCGAATCATTCGGTTACAACATGGTCGCCAACCCGAATGCAGGCTTTACGCAGGGCGATTTCACACCGCTGACTACCGTCGCCGGCTTCCAGATGGGTGTTGTTGCCAAATCCTCAAAGGGCTGGAAAACGATCGACGATGTCTTTGCCGCCGCGAAGGCTGGTGAAACGCTGCGTTTCGGCACGATGTCACCGAAGCTTGCCGACATTGCCTATCTGATTGGCAAGAATAACGGGGTGGAGTTCAACATCATCGAGGTCAAGGGTGGCAAGGCCGTGATGAATGGCGTGAATGCAGACGATATGGATCTGGGATTCATGGCCGGTATTCAGCGCAAGGGTGTTGCCGCCGGCGATCTGGTCAATCTGGCCTCGGCCCTGTCGGTGCCGCTTGTCCAGACCCCGGACGCGCCGTTGATCGGTGATCGGAACGTGCCGTTTCCGGCCGATGGCTATTTCATGTTCACCGCGCCCGCGGGCCTGCCGACGGATGCGCGCAAGGCGCTGACGGCGGCGATTGTCGAGGTTGTGACCGATGAAAGCACGAAGGCAGGCGGCATCATCAAGAAAGCCTTTGGCGGCGCTGCGATCATTTCCGGCTCGGAACTGGGCGGACTGCTTGCCAGGGATGCGGCAGATGCCGAGGGCCTGCTGAAGGCCACCCAGTAAGGCGGCACCACAAAATCGAGATCTG
Source organism: Alphaproteobacteria bacterium (assembly GCA_009920665.1). GTDB lineage: Bacteria > Pseudomonadota > Alphaproteobacteria > Puniceispirillales > Puniceispirillaceae > UBA8309. Next base: position 49,320 of record RFZL01000012.1, read on the forward strand.
CCAGTGCGCTGGCAGATCTATTTTGTAATGATCCCATCATGACCCGTCCGCGCTCCGACACCCTGATTGGCCTGAATGTTCTGGCGATCGCTACCATGATTGCGTTTGTCTGGGTGCCGTTTGACAGTGAGACAGGGCTAATTGAGCATGTGCGCCGCCGCTATGTGATTGGTGATGCGCTGGCCCCGACAATTGCGGCGTTGATCATGGGGCTGGCCGCCCTCGGCCTGATATTCCGCGCCGGCCGCGATGACAAAAAAATCGACCGGGACTACGCCCTGTCCTTACTGGTTCTGGTGGCCGTCTGCGGTGCCAGTCTTGCGTTGATGCGTTATGCCGGACCGGTGGTCGTCGGATTTGCTGATATGCTCACCGCGCAGGAATGGACCTATCGCAGCCTGCGCGCCACCGTGCCTTTCCGTTACATCGGATTCCTGACCGGTGGCACGGCATTGATCGCCGGCCTCAGCTGGTTCATGGACGGGCGGATATCACGCCGGGTCCTGATCCGTTCCTTCCTGATCGCGCTTGGTGTCGGCTGCTGTTTCGATCTTCCGTTCGAGGACATCATCCTGCCACCGAATGGTGATGTGTGATGGGGCTGTTCGATCACGTCCTTCTGGGATTTCAGGCGGCGTTTTCCGGGCAGATGGTGGCTGGCTTGCCGCTGAACATCCTGATGGTCATTGGCGGGCTGTTCTTCGGTATTCTGGTAGGTGCCACGCCCGGGCTGGCCGGGCCCATGGCGATGGCGATCGCGTTGCCAATCCTGATCTCGGTCTTCGGGTATGAAACAGCCTCGTTGCTGCCCATTCTGGGCTTCCTTCTCGGGATCATGAAGGGGGCCACGCTTGGCGGTGCGGTGCCGGCCATTCTGTTCAACACGCCGGGCACGCCGGACGCCCTGATGACAACGCTTGACGGCTATCCGATGACAAAACGGGGTGATGCGAAGCAGGCGTTGAAGACGGCGCATTTCGCTTCGGTGAGCGGCGACACTTTTTCGGATATCGTGTTGATCGTCTGTGCGCCGTTTCTGGCCATCTTTGTTGAGACCTATCTCGACCTCCCCGAGAAATCAGCCCTGATCCTGCTGTCGCTCACCTTCATAGCCGCGGTGATGGGGGACAGGATGAGCAAGGGCTTGATCGCGCTCGGGGCCGGCATGTTTGTTGCCTTCATTGGCACTGGGGAGGGCTTCTATCCGCGCCTGAGTCTCGGCATGAATGAATTGAGCGGTGGCTTTCCCATCGCCACTGTGGTGCTTGGCACGCTGATCATCGGTGAAGTTTTCAGCGCCATGGTGCAGGCCCGCATGCAACGCGAGACGACAGGCCGGATCGAGCCCATCAAACTCAATGAAGGCCGCGATCTGACGCTTGCCGACCGGGTGAAGCTGATGCCCTATATCGGCCCTTCGGCGCTCATAGGCACGATGATTGGAGCCCTGCCGGGGATCGGTTCGACGCTGGCAGCGACGCTTGGCTATGCCAAGGGGCGGCGTCGCCATGCCGTGAAAAAAGCTGCTGACGAGCCGGATTTCGGCAGCGGCGCGATCCAGGGCGTGGCCTCGACCGAGGCCGCCAATTCGGCGGTGTCGGGTGCCAACCTTATTCCGGTGCTGTCGCTTGGCATTCCAGGAAACGCGGCGGCCATCTTCCTGATTCTGGCGATGGAAACGGTTGACGGACTGAACCCGGGCCCCGGGGTCTTCCGCGTTCCCAGCAGCGGCATAAACCCGGAAATGGTGATGGTCTTCGGATTGTTCACGCTGATGATCGTGGCAAATCTGACGAACTGGATTGTCGGTGGGCGCGTCATGCAGTTGATGTCAGTCATGATCAGGATCCCGAAACAAATTCTGATGCCGACAGTCCTGCTGATCACCATGACTTCGATCTACGCGCAGGAGGCCAATCTGCTGGCGCTTGTCTTCCTGCTGGGGTTCGGCGTGCTTGGATTTGTCATGCGGATGACCGGCATCCCGGTCCTGCCGTTCGTGATTGCCTACATTCTGGGGCCGTCATTCGAAGCCACCTCGCGGCAGGCCTTCGCATCGACAGGCGGCGATCCCTGGTTTCTGGTTTCCAGCCCGATCAGCATCCTCTTCATGGTGATGTCGGCCGGCATCATCATCTATTTCACCTACAGGAATTCGAGGCGATGACACGACCCAACATTCTCTTCATCACCGCTGACCAGCACCGCGCGGACTGCCTCGGCATCGAGGGGCGCGCCATCAAGACCCCGCATCTGGATCAGCTGTGCCGTGACGGGACACGGTTTTCATCAGCCATCACCCCTTGTGTCGTTTGCCAACCGGCGCGGGCCTCGATCCTGACCGGCCAGTTGCCGCGCACCCACGGGGTTCACGACAATGGCATTGATCTGAACCCGGATACCGGCGCGAAAGGGTTCGCCGGCACGCTTGGCGCGGCCGGCTACAGGACAGGCTATTTCGGCAAGGCGCATTTTTCCACCTATCACACCTTCGCCCCGACAGGATCACCCGAATGCCTGCGCTCGTCCGCCGATTATCCCGATGACTGGCACGGGCCCTATATGGGGTTTGATCATGTGGAGATGATGCTGGTTGGCCATAACTGGTTCCCGCCGGAAAAGCCGCCGGCCGGCCAGCATTACGAGCGCTGGTTTCATGCCGACGGGCAGGGGGATGAGAAAAACCGGCTTTATGCCGAAAACGCCCGTGACACGAAAGGGGCCGCGCAGACCTGGCATTCAAGATTGCCGGTCGCCTGGCACAACTCGACCTGGACCGCCGATCGGGCGATCACCTGGCTGCATGACCAGAGCCGGCACGATGACCCGTTCTGTGCCTGGGTCAGTTTTCCCGATCCGCATCATCCGTTCGATGCGCCGGAACCCTGGTCGTATCTTCATGATCCGAAGGATGTCGATCTGCCACCGCATCGCAAACGGACCTTCGAGGGCCGGCCCTGGTGGCATGAACAGGTCCTCACCGCCGAACCAACCGGGCCAAAGGAAAATGCCGAGACGCGCAAGGCCTACAGCCGCATTCCGGAACAGACGGATGAGCAGCTTCGCGAGATCATCGCCAACACCTATGGGCAGATCGCGCTTGTTGACCATCAGATTGGCCGCATCATGGCCAGTCTTGACGAGCTGGTGCTGGCCGAGAACACGATTGTCGTCTATGCCTCGGATCATGGCGACTGGCTTGGGGATCACGGGCTGATCCTGAAAGGCCCGATGCATTATGAGGGACTGCTTCGTGTGCCGCTGATCATGCGCGGCCCAGGGATAGAGGCAGGCCAGGTCAATGAGAATCCGGTGTCGACGCTCGATTTGGCGGCCACCTTCGCCGATTACGCCGGCACATCTCCCCTGCTGGCCCAGCATGGCAGCAGCCTGCGTCCCTTGCTTGATGACCCGAATGCCGGCCGCGATTTCGCGCGCAATGAGTGGGAATTGCTGCCGACCCGCACCGGCGTGGCGCTGTCCCTGCAAACGGTGCGTACGAGAAGCGCCAAGATGACGGTAGACAGCATCAGCGGGGCCGGTGAGCTTTACGACCTGGCGGCGGACCCGCATGAGCTGGTGAACCAGTTCGACAATCCGCAGATGCGCCCGCTGCGGGACGAGTTGCAGGCGATGATTGACACACGGCCCGACGACTGCCTTCCCAACCAGATTCAGGTCGGCATGGCCTGACTGTCATAGCCTGACTGTCATAGCCTGACTGCCGATGAATGATGGACCCGCAGACACCAAACCACCCGGAAGGCGCGAAGATGACCAAAAGTGATTCGATGTCCTATGGCGATTATCTCCATCTCGAGGACATCCTGGCGCATCAACAACCCAAGTCAGATGCGCATGACGAGATGCTGTTCATAATCCAGCATCAGACAAGTGAACTCTGGATGAAGCTGGCAATTCATGAAATGACGGCGGCCCGCGAGGCGTTGCGGAGCGGGGACACGGCGAAGATGTTCAAGACGCTGGCGCGGGTGAGCCGGATCCTCGAACAGCTGAACAGTGCCTGGGACGTGTTGCGCACGATGACCCCGGCGGACTATACCCGCTTTCGCGATGCCCTGGGGCCATCATCGGGTTTTCAGTCCTATCAATACCGGATGATCGAATACATCCTTGGAAACCGTAACCCCGGAATGCTCAGGTTGCATTCGCACCTACCCGAGATTCACAAGGCACTGTCAGACGAACTGGCAAGGCCCAGCTTCTATCACGAGGTTATCGAACATCTGTTCCGCACGGTCGATGGCCACGGCAAAAATCTTCCGGCGCCGCAGCTGCATCAACCGCATGCGCCGGTCCCCGCCATTCAGGAAAAATGGAAGGTTGTGTACCAGAACATTGATGAATTCTGGACGCTGTACGAGCTTGGCGAGAAGCTGGTCGATCTGGAAGACTATTTCCGCCGCTGGCGTTTCAACCACGTCACCACGGTGGAACGGGTGATTGGCTTCAAGCGCGGCACGGGGGGCACCTCGGGCGTGCAGTATCTGCGCCAGATGCTGGATGTCGAGTTGTTCCCCGAACTCTGGCATTTGCGGGGTGAGCTGTGATGCTGCCACACAAGGATTTGTTCGATATCCCCGATGGGGTGATCTATCTGGATGGAAATTCGCTCGGCCCCCTTCCCAAGGGGGTTCTTGAGCGCACGGTCAAGGTGCTGACCGAGGAATGGGGCGGTGAACTCATACGGGCGTGGAATTCAGCGGACTGGATGTCACTGTCGCAGCGCGTGGGGGACAGGATCGGACGGCTGATCGGGGCGCCGGCGGGATCGGTCATCACCGGCGACACCCTGTCTATCAAGGTCTATCAGGCGCTGGCGGCAGCTTTGAAAATGCGTCCCGACCGCCGGGTCATTCTGTCAGACAACCGGAATTTCCCAACCGATCTCTACATGGCCGAGGGGCTGATCGAGACCATCGACAAGGGGTACGAACTGCGAACACCCGCGCCCGAGGACGTGCTGGACGCCATCACCGAGGAGGTGGCGGCGGTGATGCTCACCCAGGTCGATTATCGTTCCGGCCGCATGCATGATCTGCAGGCGATCACGAAAGCTGCCCACGACGCCGGTGCTGTGATGATCTGGGACCTCGCCCACAGCGCCGGCGCGATTCCGCTGGACATGGCCGCGTCAAACGCCGAATTCGCCGTCGGCTGCACCTACAAATATCTGAATGGCGGCCCGGGGGCGCCGGCCTTCATCTATACGCGCCCCGACATTATCGAGACCGTCGCGCCGGCGCTGGCGGGCTGGATGGGGCATCAGGAGCCCTTCGCCATGGAACCCGGCTACCGGCCCGCCATGTCGATCGAGAGATTGCGCGTCGGCACACCCCCGATTGTGCAACTGTCGATGCTCGACGCCGCGCTTGATGTGTGGGACGGCGCCGACCTGGCCGACCTGCGCGAGGCATCGATTGCGCTGTCGGAGGCGTTCATCGCCGGGGTTGAAAAGCACTGTCCCGGATTGACGCTGGTATCCCCGCGCGACCCACAGCGGCGCGGCTCACAGGTGTCCTTTGCCTTCGAACATGGCTACGCCGCCATGCAAGCGCTGATTGATCGGGGCGTGATCGGTGATTTTCGCGCGCCGGACATCATGCGTTTCGGCTTCACACCGCTCTATCTGGACAAGGGTGACGTCATGGCGGCGGTGGAGGTGATGTCCGAGGTGATCAATGACGATCTCTGGGATGATCCGAAATATCAGACCAGGCAGAAGGTGACCTGAGGGTGACGGGCGCGGGTGTCATCGGACATGATACAGTCATGTTCAAAGTGAGGAGGATTCCGGGGTGATCATCGAGGAACGCATCTACACATTAAAGATCGGCGCCCTGAAGGATTACAGGGATCTGTATCTGGCAGAGGGGATGGATGTGCAGAAATCCATCCTTGGCAACCTGATCGGATATTATTTCACCGATATAGGCACGCAGAATCAGGTCGTTCATTTATGGGGCTATGAAAGCTTTGAAGACCGTGAAACCCGACGCGCAACGCTGTTCAGCGATCCCGGCTGGCTGAGCTACATTTCCAAGGTGGCCCCACTCATTGAACGACAGGAAAACAGGATTCTCAAACCGCTGTTCTGAGATCTGGCGGGGTATCGCGGGATTGCCCGGACCCACTTTGTCCGGGCACACGGAGTTCAAAGACAGCGCGTCCCGCCACGATCGCCGGCCATGGCGGCGAATGCCGGCCTCAGGAGGCTTCCTCAAGGTCAATTTCCCCGCTCATGACCTTCTCGAACTTCTCAAAGAACATCTTTGACAATTTCTTCGCCGTGCTGGTGATCAGGCGCCCGCCAAGCTGCGCCAGCTTGCCGCCTGTCTCGGCCTTGGCGGTATAGCGCAGGATCGTCTGCTCGCCATCCTCGATCAGCTCGACATCCGCGCCGCCCTTGGCAAAACCGGCAACACCGCCATCACCTTCGCCTGACAGGCTGAACGCGTCCGGTGCCTTGCTGGGATCGAGCGTCACCCGTCCGCCAAAGCGTGCCTTCACCGGGCCGACCTTCAGCGTGACCTTGGCCACAAGATCATTCTCACCCTCGCGCTCCAGTTCCTCGCATCCCGGGATGCAGGCTTTCAACACGGCGACGTCATTCAACGCCTTGTAAACCTCATCGCGAGGTGCCGGGATGGTGATTTCGTCTTGTAGTTCCATGGGTATTCACTCCGTTGGGAAAGGTGCCACGACCGGCCGCGAGACCGATGCCGGCAAGGAATCCCCAAAGATTGCCGCGTGGGCGCCAATGGTGTCGCTATCGATCAGGTAACCGTATGACGTGGTTGGATAGATATGGACGAGATCCGGCCGTTGTTCAAGCAGCCCGCGACACCCAAGGTTGACTCCCCCCGATACCACAAGGTCACGCGCCGGCGCGGTCAACATGATCGGGTTGCCACGCCGCATGCCGTTTTCGCCGCGTGGCATTGGCACAATAACAGCTCCATCCGGCGCCGGCAGAGCGGCGCGGATTGTTGCGCTGGATGGACGCCACGGATTAGCCGTTCTGTGTCAGGCAGTCCTTCAGTGATCGGGCCATGCCGCGGATCAGGGTAAAGTACAGATCGGGCCCATCAGTGACCGACGCGCCAAGCGGGTCGAGTACAC
>RFZL01000111.1 GCA_009920665.1 Alphaproteobacteria bacterium
CCATTCGCTTGCATGGGGCAGTTGAGGAAGGTGTTCTCTTTAACATCCCGTCCTTTGCCTGCACGGATCTTCCAGCGAAAGATGGTGTGCAATTCCTGACTTGCGAGGCCGGCATTACCGTTCTGCTCTGCCCACTTCCAGAAGGTGTGGTAGACGTCCTTGTGGCGCTGCAGGAGGTCCTCGGCTTCAAGAACATACAGACTGGCTTTTTGCCCCATGCCGTAGGCTGACATGCCATATTGGACGCCAAGCATGATCACCTTGCAGGCATCACGCTCCTCCTTGTGGCTTTCCTTTGTGGCACCGACCGGTGCCAGACCCGCATCGATTGCAAACTGGATGTAGGGATCACCAGAGGCTTAGGCTTGCCAGAGGGCATCGTCACCCGACAGACATGCGGCGATCGCAATCTCCTGGGAACTAAAATCAAGATAGGCGAGAGCGGTTTCCGGCTCTGGCTTGATCAGTGACCGTGCCTTCGACCTCCAGAGCCAAACTCTGCATCACCGCTGGTTCAAAACCCTTTCGTTCCACAAAGGCTAGCTGGGCACTTATCGTGGCATGATAAATCAGTGCTTTGGCTTGTGGGGTCTGCGCCTTCTCCAGGTCACTTTTAGCCGCCTCAGGAACAAAAACGCGGCAGGGGCATGGCGCTCTTCAGCACCTTGTCCGCCAGTTGTTGAAATTCACCTTCAAATGCTGTGCCGCCGGACACCTTGCCAATATGGGCCCAAGACGCGCGGAAAAACAATTCGGCCGTCACTGCTGCAAAAAGCCGAGCGTTGGGTGGAACGCCATCATGCGCCAGTGTCTCGCGCCGCATCTCTTTCCACTCGGCAAGGCAGGACAGGACAGGTTCGACCGTACCAGCAAGCCTGCTTATGAAGTCCACAAACGCGTCCGCTCCGGCGCCGTCATGTGCTTTCAACCCCCGGGTTGCAGCCGTCAGGGCATGGATGCCGTTCGCCCCTTCATAGATTGAGGTGATACGGGCATCGCGCCAAGTCTGGGCGATATCATATTCCTCAAGATAACCATAGCCACCCAACACCTGAATTCCGAGATCGGCAGCCCTGATGCCGGCTTCAGTCGCAAACATCTTGCACACCGGCGTCAGGAAATCGGCAAGCGGCAGTTGGTCCGGATCCTCAAGCACGACAAGCGCCAGATGGCACATCGCCCGCGACCCGACCGCAAGAGCGCGTTGTTCATCAAGCATCTGGCGGACATCGGCGTGGTCCGACAGCACAGCAGGCACGCCATCAGCACGGCGCCCCTGCGCGCGCGCGCCGGCATAGCTGCTGGCAATGTCCCAGGCCCGCGCGGCATGGGCGACGCCCTGCAGCGCGACATCTATCCGCGCATGGTTCATCAAGGTGAACATGGCGCCAAGGCCACCGCCTTCCTCGCCGATCAGTTCGGCCTCGGCATCGTCAAAGACAAGCTGGCAGGTTGGCGAGCCGTGAATGCCCAGCTTTTCCTCGATCCGGGCAACGCCGACATGATTGCGCCCACCTTCGATCTTTGACGGACACAAAAACAACGACAGTCCCTTTGTACCGGCTTCAGGCGCACCGCTTCGCGCCAGCACAAAATGCAGGATGTCCTCGCTCAGGTCCTGATCACCATTTGAGATGAATATCTTTTCACCACTCAACCGCCAGCCACCATTCTGCCGCTCTGCCTTCGTGCGGACGCGCGACAGATCCGATCCAGCGCCGGCTTCGGTCAGGCACATGGTATTCAATGTCCGACCTTCAGACAGGCTTGGAATCCACCGGTGTTTCTGATCAGCCGTACCAAAACGCAGCAGTGTCGATACCGCCCCTGGCAGCAGGCCGGTCGCCATCTGCAAGGCGTGATTGGCACCTGTGGAGATTTCGGAGACGCCGGCGGCGGTCAGGTGGTCCAGTCCCATACCACCGAATTCCTCAGGAACAGTCAGGCCGAGCCAACCACCTTCGGCCGACTGCCGGAAGGCGTCGGCGAAGCCGTCCGGCGTTCTTACCCGCCCATTCTCAAGCCTGCATCCCTGCTTGTCGCCAATGCGATTCGTCGGCGCGATGACGTTTTCGGCGAAAGCCGCAAACTGGCCCAGAATATCTGCCGCAAGGTCCGGGTCATGTTTTCCCGTTGCCCCGGCATCAGCAACCTGATGAAGGGAAAACAGAATGTCATCAGTTGGTGCGGCGAAATCCTTCACGGCTTCCTAACCCCCAAGCCCGAGAAGACGGGCAGCGTTGTTCTTGATGATGTCAGGCCGGATTTCGTCCTTGATGGCGATCTTCTCGAAATCATTCAACCAACGTTCAGGCGTGATCATCGGCCAGTCTGATCCGAACAGCACCTTCTTCTTCAGAATCGAATTGCAATAGCGAACGAGAATCTCGGGGAAGTATTTCGGCGACCAACCGGACAGGTCGATATAGACATTCGGTTTGTGCTGGGCGACGGCCAACGCCTCTTCCTGCCAGGGGAAAGACGGATGGGCGAGAATGATCTTCAGGTCAGGAAAATCCACAGCCACATCATCCATATACATAGGATTGCTGAATTTCAGCCGCATCCCGTTGCCGCCGCGCATGCCCGATCCCACTCCGGTCTGACCGGTGTGAAACAGGGCAATCCCGTCATTTTCCTCAATCGCCTCATAGAGCGGATAGGCCATGCGGTCATTCGCATAGAACCCCTGAAATGTAG
>RFZL01000112.1 GCA_009920665.1 Alphaproteobacteria bacterium
TGCGGATCATCGGCAATGCAAATGAAATCGGCGACGCGGGCGTTCACCGCCGCTCCGAAATCAGCCCCGGTATCGCCAATCATCAATGCCCGTGAAGGATCGGTGCCGTGCACGGAAAGACAGTGCAGCAGCCCATGTGGTTCCGGTTTGCCGCCATGCCCGGAATCGGCCCCGACTATCGGGTTGAACAGTGACCCGATGCCAAGCTCATCAAGGCTCTGGCGGGCGGAATCCTCACTGTCATTTGTCAGCAGGGCCAGCTGGAATCCGGAGTCGGCAAGCGCCGTCAGTGGCGTCACCACATCACCCTTTGGCACCGTATTGCCATGCGCAAGCTCTCGGACAAGCCGCCTTGATTCGGCGTGATACTCTTCATCCGTTTGAAGATCAACCGCCCCCGGCGGCATCAGCCTCTGCCAGGCGGCTCTGATATCGGTGAACGACCCCATCGCGAACAGCCCCATCGGGTCGATATGGCCGGTTGCCTCCTCCACCCCGACAGCGGCCAGAAGATCGGTGCGGGTGACGGTGTCACGGCTGACCGCCGGCATCCGGCTGAGTGTGTAGTCGACCAGCTCCTCGACAACCGGAAACCAGGTTCCAACGAGATCGAGAATGACTCCATCCTTGTCGAAGACGAGCGATTGGATCATGAAATGAAGGCTCCTGTTCCGGTCTGGTGGTCAACCACCACTTGGGCGACCATGGCTCTGCGTGACCGCATCGACGGTGGGGTGGGTTTGCATACGCTCCATGAAGCTGCCGAGCCGCGGCCTGCCTGCCAGCATTCTGTCACCGTCCGGGGCCCATCTGGTCATCATGAACATGTAGAAATCTGCCGGCCCGGGCGCCGCCCCACCAAGAAAGGGGTCAAGCTGGCTGTTCAGATAATCCCACCATCTGTCACCATCTTCGAGCGCCTTGTCGCGAACGCCGTCAAACATCTCCTCGGGCGCGTAGTAATGCGTGTGGTGATGCCGGTGCATCGCCGGATAGAGGCTTGTCGCCATGACCGCCAGATGCTGCCACATCAGGTCGCGTTCGGCGCTGCCATCCGCCGGCGCCAGCTGCGGGAACCGTTCAATCAGATGAATGAAGATGGCGACCGTTTCGATGATGTGGCGTCCGTCCGGCAGAACAAGTACCGGCACCCGTGCCAGTGGATTGATGGCGACGAAATCGTCGGATTTGCTGTCACCGCGCGACACATGGATGAATTCATAATCGGCGCCGGCCTCGCGAAGCAGACATTCGACGAAAAAGGACCCGGCCACCGACCTGCCCATCACCTTGTACCCAGCCATGATCTGCCTCCTGTGAAACGGCCCCGGATAGCCATCGCCAGCAAAAGAGTGCCACGCTGTCACTGTCGACGCCAGCCCCTGAAAACAGATAGTCTGGCGTTATTCCTTTCACCTTTTTCATCAGCTTTTGGTATATTGCGGCATGCGTTCCGTCGACCCCCGCCATCTATTGCAGTTCCACGAGATCATCCGCACCGGATCCTTCACCCGCGCCGCGAGCACGCTTGGCCTGACACAACCGGCACTGACCCGCAACATGAAGCTGATGGAAGGCAGGCTGGGGTTCGAATTGATGGTCCGCTCGCGCCGGGGGATCATCCCGACAACACTTGGCGCGCGTATCCTTGAAGAGGCGAACGCCATCGTTCTGGCGGAGCGGCGGATCAGCGCCCTGACCAATACCCTGAAGCGTGGTTATGAGACCGAGTTGCGGGTCGGATGCACGCCGACCTTGAGCCTGCATGCCCTGCCCCAGCCTGTTGCCGATTTCGCCCGCGACAATCCGGCGACCCGTCTCGACATGCGCCAGGCGCATAGCGGCCTGCTTGCCGAGATGCTGCGCGACGGGCTTGTCGATGTCGTTCTTGGTCCACCGGAAATCGCAACGCAGGTGCCGGCAAGCCTGGTCACACCGCTGTTTGACAGCCGGATCATCATTCTTGCCTCACGATATCATCCGCTGGCCGGCCGCAGTTCCATCACCACCGAGGATTTGAACCATGCCCGCTGGGCGCTGCATCAGCCAGGCACGGGAATCAGGGAAGCCACGGACACGCTTTTTCGCCGGCTCGGGATCAGCGATGCGCTGCAGGCCAACGAGTTACCCTCGAACATGATTCTGTCACTGCTGCGGCTTGGCGATCACCTCGCGGCCGTGCCACGCTATGTTCTGAAAAACACCGCTCTGGCGAGAGAACTTGTGCAGATTGCCGGCGATATGCCGCGCATCGCCCTTGGTCATGCCGCGATTACGACCGAACGCACGGCGTCGGGGGCGGTCGAAAGATTCATTGCCAGCATGCAATCCCGGCTGGCTGGATTCGATGGCATCTGACTGGCCAATCAGGATTTGCGTCCAATCGTTCCCGACACTTCGGCGCCAAGCTCGATCACCAGCGCATTGCTCTTCAGGTCGCCATCGATCACCGCGGTGGACCCCACGGTCAGTTCCTCGGTGACAAGCTTGCCATTGAAGTTGCCGGACAGCTCCACACGCCGGGCGTTGATCTGGCCGTTGAACACGCCTGTTGCGTCAAGGATGACCTCGACGGCATTCA
>RFZL01000113.1 GCA_009920665.1 Alphaproteobacteria bacterium
AGGAAGATGGCCTCGAATTGCTCGGCCGCTTCGCGAAGGTCGGCATCCTTGTCGGGTGCTTTCATCGCCTCATTGCCGGCGGTGGTACGAAGCGCATCGAACATGGCCCGGGCGTTTGTATCAATGCTCATGGTCGTCTCCCCTAGATCACGATGATTTCGGCGCGAAGCGACCCGGCCTCGCGAAGGGCCTCGAGAATGGCCACCATATCGGCGGGGCTCGCCCCGACACCGTTGATCGCGTCAACCACATCGGACAATTCAACACCCGGATCGAAGATGAAAGCGCGGGCGGGTTCCTGCTCGATGATGATTTCGGTGTCGTCAGTGATTGTGGCCTCTCCGGGCGTGACCACTGCACCCTGGGCATTCTGCGCGACATTTGTAGCCTGCGTGACATCCTTGTCCTCGTTGATCCGCACGGTCAGCGACCCGTGGGTCACCACCGATGGCGTCACGCGCACATCACCGCCGATGACGATGGTGCCGGTACGGGAATTGACAATCACCTTCGCGGCCGGCCGCGCCGGATCGACCTCGATATTCTCCAGCAGACTGACAAAGGACACTTTCTGCGCCGGATCGACAGGCGCGCGCACCTTGATGGTCGAGGCGTCAAGCGGTGTTGCGACCTCGGGCCCGAACACCTCGTTCACCGCATCGGCGACACGCATCGCGGTGCTGAAATCCGACTGGTGAAGATTGAGAAGAACGTTTTCGGTCGACTGGAATGGCGTGTCGACCATCTTTTCGACCGATGCCCCGCGCGGAATCCGCCCAACCGTGGGAATATTGACGATGACCGAGGACCCGTCATTGCCGGCAACACCAAGACCGCCGACAACCAGATTGCCCTGCGCGATGGCATAGGTTTCGCCATCCGCGCCAAGCATCGGTGTCATCAGCAGGGTGCCACCGCGGAGCGACTTCGCACCGCCGATTGTCGAGACAGTAATGTCGAGCCGCTGTCCCGGCTTCATGAAGGCCGGCATTTCGGCCGTCACCATGACGGCGGCGACATTCTTTGCGTTCAGGTTGGCAGCATCTGTCACCAGGCCAAATTGCGAGACCATGGACTGCAATGATTGCAGGGTCAGGCCGGATGACCCGTCACCGGTGCCGGCAAGACCCACGACAACGCCGTATCCCACAAGCTGGTTCGACCTGACACCGGCAATCGATGTCATATCCTTCAGCCTGTCTGCCTGGACCGATGTCACCGCCATCCCCAGCAAAAGCAGGGGCAGCAGGCACAATCTGGCGAGTCTGTTCAACAATACGGTTTGCATGGCCTCATCCCTGATCAGAACGGCGAAATGTTTCGCATTGTGCGGCTGAGCCAGCCCTGACGGCTGGAATCCGCAATTTCACCAGCGCCGACATAAACGATTTCTGCGTCGGCCACACGGTTCGACAACACGACGTTTGTTGCCGAAACATCCTCCGGACGCACAAGCCCGGTGAGCCTTACATATTCATCGCCATTGTTCAGGCGCAGTTTTTTCTGGCCGGCGATCTCCATATTGCCGTTCTCGAACACGCGCGTCACGGTGACGGTCAGGAAGCCGGTAAGCGAGTTCGACTGTGCCGCGTTGCCGGACCCGGCAAAACTGCGGGTGGTGCCAGCATTGAGGCCCGCTGCGTCCTTGTCGTAACCGCCAGTCAGAATATTCGGCAGGCCGGTTGGCAGCGTGACCGCAAAATTGTCATTTTTTGATGACGCCGCGCTTTGCGTCTTGGTTGCGGCAAAGGTCTCGTTGAGCGATACGGTCAGAATGTCACCAACCTCGCGGGCACGTATGTCACTGGCGAAAAGGCCGCTGGAATTCTGCTTGAAGATTCCGCCGGTTGGCGACCCTGCCTCGGGGGTCATATGAGCACTCTCATAAATCGGCTTGAAATCAAGTGATGCCTCATTCTCAACATAGGTTGAACAGCCGCCAGCAAGGCTGGCCATTAAAAGGCAGAGCACTGTTGTCATACGTGCCGGCATCGTGAACACCTCAATCAGCGATCAGAGATTTTGCGAGATGAAGCGCAGCATCTCATCGACCGAGGTGATTGATTTCGAGCTGACCTCATAGGCGCGCTGCGTCTCGATCATTTCGACGAGCTCGGTCACGACATTGACGTTGGAAGACTCAAGAGCGCCCTGGATCAGGCGGCCCATGCCGTTTTCGTTCGGGTTGGCGACAATCGGGGCACCGCTGGTGTCAGTCGCGACAAAGAAGCTTTCGCCGATTGGCTGCAGGCCCGTACGGTTGGTGAAATCGGCGAGAGTCAGCTGGCCCACGGCCTCGGCACCCACCTGGCCGGCAACCAGAACACTGACAATGCCGTCACGCGAGATATTGATTTGCGACACACCGTCTGGAATGGCGATCTCGGGCTGGAGGACATATCCGCTGGAGGTCGTCAGCACGCCCTCATTGTTGGTCGAGATGGCGCCATTGCGGGTGTAGCCAATTCGGCCATCCGGCAGCAGGACCTGAAGAAACCCGCCACCCTCGATGGCAACATCAAGCGCGTTGTCGGTTGTAATCAGGCTTCCCTGGGTCATCGTCTTCTGCGTATTGACGA
>RFZL01000114.1 GCA_009920665.1 Alphaproteobacteria bacterium
TGTTTGGCCTTGGTCTTGAGGCTTCTGAAGCGTGCCGCGCCACCGGGCTTGTGCCTTGTCTCGCCACGCTCCACAGCAATGCTGTCAGCCTCCACGTCCGAGGTGATCGTGCTGCCTGCGCCAATGATGGCGCCGGCGCCGATGCTGACCGGAGCGACAAGCGAAGAATTCGATCCGATGAAAGCGCCCTCGCCAATCAGTGTCCTGTATTTGCCGAACCCGTCATAATTGCAGGTGATCGTGCCGGCGCCCACATTCGCGCCGGCGCCAATCTCGGCATCCCCGAGATAGGTCAGGTGACTGGCCTTTGCGCCGTCACCGAGACGGGCCTTCTTCACCTCGACAAAATTGCCGATCTTGACGCCGTCGGCAGCTTCGGTGCCGGGGCGAAGTCGCGCATAGGGGCCGATTACGCAGCAGGCGCCGAGGCGCGCGCCCTCGAGATGCGAAAAGGCGTGGATGATGCTGCCCTCGCCGATATGGCATCCGGCGCCGATCACCACATGCGGTTCGATGATCACATCGCGTTCGATCACCGCGTCGGCGGACAGGAATACGGTTTCGGGCGCGATCATCGTGACGCCTGCTTCCATGGCCGCCTGGCGAAGCCGGGCTTGCAACGCCGCCTCAGCCACGGCAAGGTCCCTCCGGTCATTCACGCCCATCACCTCGGTCTCGTCGATCACGGCATGGCGGACGGCCGCGCCATCGGCCTGCGCGATGGCGACGATGTCTGTCAGATAATACTCGCCCTTGGCATTGTCGTTGGTCACCCTGTCAAGCCAGGTGAAGAGCGATGATCGGCTGACTGCCATGATCCCGCCATTGCAAAGTCCTATGGCGCGTTCGGCAGGGCTGCATTCCCTGTCCTCGACGATGCGGCTGATGGTGCCGTCAGCGTCCTCGACAAGCCGTCCGTAGCCTGACGGGTCATCAGGCCGGAACCCTGCGATGACGATGCCAGCGCCGGCTTTGACGCCGTCTGCAAGCTGCTTCAGGCTTGCGGCGGAGACAAGCGGGGTATCGGCGAACATCACAATGGCAACGCCGTCTTCATTGCCTACTGCCTCGCGGGCAGACGCTACGGCATTGCCGGTCCCCAGCTGGTCTTCCTGAATGGCGAAAGGGGCGCCGTCGAGCCAGTCCTGTATGTCTTCAGAGCCGGGCGCGAGCACTGTCACAATGCGTTCGGCACCGGCAAGGCGGGCGGCGTCCATGGACCAGGCCAGCATCGCGTGCCCCCCGACCCGGTGAAGTGGCTTTGGCAGGGCGGAATTCATCCGTGTGCCCTTGCCGGCGGCAAGAATGATGGCGGTGAAACTCATAGCGCTATTTAAGCCGAACGGGTGCGATTCATCAACGATAACGGCATATTGTACCGGTATAGGGAGATCACGGTATTTGCTGGTGGTTTTGTAGCTTTTATCGTCACCTTTATGCCGTTATTGTCTGGCCATCTTGGCAGGGTTGCCGTTCCGGTTCAGGAAATCGGCGAATTTTGATCATTGGAGCCTGGTTATGTGCGGAATTGTCGGTGTTGTCGGGCTGGAAGCCTGTTCCGAAACCATTCTGGATTCCCTCAAGCGGCTCGAATACAGGGGCTATGACAGCTCGGGGATCGTCACCCAGTCCGGCGGTGCGTTCCAGATGAACCGGGCCGTCGGCAAACTTCGCAACCTGTCCGAAGTGATGCGCGAGGCCCCGCTTGACGGGCAGTCGGGACTTGGTCATACGCGCTGGGCCACCCATGGCGGTGTGTCGGAGCGCAATGCCCATCCTCACATGGCCGGCGACAAGGTCGTGATCGTCCATAACGGCATTATCGAGAACCATGTGGCTTTGCGTGCGGAGCTGGAAGCCAAGGGACACAGTTTTTCGAGCGAGACCGATTCAGAAGTGCTGGCGCACCTGTTTCTGGAGGCATTCAATAACGGGCTGTCCCCGCAGCAGGCGGGCAAGCAGGCCATGGCAAGGATCGAGGGAACCTTCGCGCTTGCCGCCATGCATGCCGACCATCCGGACATGATGATCGTGGCCCGCAATGCCTCGCCGCTTGCCGTCGGGCTCGGCGAGGGGGCCAGCTTCATCGGATCCGATGCCGTGGCCCTGTCGCACCTGACGCGCGATGTGATCTATCTGAAAGACAATGACTATGCCGTCATCCGTCCCGAGGGCGCCGAGGTGTTCGACGCAGAGGGCACGCCGGTCAATCGCGAGGTTGTGATCGTCGCCGCCAGCCAGGGTGTCGTCGACAAGGGCGGGTACCGCCACTTCATGGAAAAGGAAATCCATGAACAGCCCGATGCCATCGCGCATACGCTTGCCGCCATGACCGGGCCCGACGGCAAGCTCTCTACGCCGCTTGCGCGCGAGGACCTTGCCGCCATCGACGGCATTGTCATGCTGGCCGCCGGCACGAGCCACTACGCGGCGATGGTGGCGCGTTACTGGATCGA
>RFZL01000115.1 GCA_009920665.1 Alphaproteobacteria bacterium
TCCACAGATCTTGCCGCCGGCCACAACCACGTCATTCGGCCATTTCAGCCCGACTTCCTGATCAGGGAGCCGTTCCGCAATTGTCTTTCGGATGGCGAGCGCGGCGACAAAGGACAGTCCCCAGAGAGCAGAGGCGTCCGCTTGCGGGCGAAGGACGACCGAAAGATACATTCCGCCGCGCGCCGAGGACCATCCCGACCCGCGGCGGCCGCGGCCTGCCGTCTGCTCGCCGACAAGGAATGCGGTGCCGGCCGGCGCGCCTTCGGCGGCTACTTGCCAGGCGAGGTCCGACGAGGATGTCGCGACATCAATGCTGGTCAGGGAAAGTACGGCAGGCACCGTCATCACGGCACCTAGCGTGCCATGATCAGCGCCACCGCAGCCGTGTCAGCCGCACCAAGAAGGCTTCCCAGTCCGGCAAAGAACAGAAGAACCACGGCAAGGCTGGCCCCGAGAACCATGCGGTTCGCCACCGGGATACCGGCATCGAGCGGCGTGTCGGTATCGTCGAAATACATCAGGCGGATGATCCGCAGATAGTAGAAGGCTCCGACAACCGACGTGACCACGCCAATGACGGCGAGCGGCACAAGTCCGGCCTCGACCGCAGCGAGGAAGACGTACCATTTGCCGAAAAACCCGGCCAGCGGCGGAATGCCTGCCATCGAGAACATCATGATCAGCAGGCCGACGGCCAGCGCCGGATGAGTCCGCGACAGGCCTTTCAGATCGACAATCTTCGTCGCCTCGGCGCCGTCACGCCGCATCAGCAGGATGATCGCGAAGGTGCCCGCCCCCATGAAGACATAGCCCGTCATATAGATCATCACGCCGGTGGCGCCGGCAACACTTCCCGCGGCAAGGCCTGCCGTCGCATAGCCCATATGCGCGATCGAGGAATAGGCCATCATCCGCTTGATATCGGTCTGCATGATCGCGCCGAGCGCGCCGATCACCATCGAGGCGACGGACAGCGCGACAAGCACCTGCTGCCACTGGTCGGCAATGCCGCCAAAGGCGCCATAGGTCAGGCGCATCAGAAGCGAGATGGCGGCCACCTTTGGTGCGATGGCAAACAGCGCCGTCACCAGTGTCGGCGATCCCTCATACACATCCGGCGTCCACATATGGAACGGCGCGGCGGAAATCTTGAAGGCAAGGCCGCAGATCATGAACACCATGCCGATGATGAAGACCGGCGGCAGGTCCTGGCCGGCAAGCGCAAGCGCGATGCCGTCAAAATCGGTGGTGCCGGCGATGCCATAGACAAGCGAGGCGCCATAGAGCAGCAGGCCCGACGACAGCGCGCCGAGAAGGAAATATTTCAGCCCCGCCTCGGAAGAGCGGAGCGAGCTCGTGCGCATCGCCGCGACGACATAGAGCGGCAGCGACTGCAGCTCGACCCCCATATAGAGCGCCATCAGGTTGTCGGCCGAGATCATCAGCATCATGCCGACAAGCGCCAGCAGGATCAGCAGGCTGTATTCCGGCTTATTGATGTCATCGTCGCCACTGGTGCGGATTGACATGGCAAGCGCGGCGAAAGTGCCGAGAAGCACCAGCGCCTTCATGAAACCGGCGAAGGAATCGGCCGAGAACATGCCGCCGAACGCGGAGGTGATCACCTGATCGCTGTTGACGACCAGCAGCAGCGCGATGACGATCCCGGCCATGGCCAGCTGCGTGACACGGCGGGCATTTGCCGCCGTCTCGCCGCCATAGGCCGCGACAAGCACCAGGACGAGGGCCACCGCCGCAAGGAAGATCTCCGGCAGTGCCGTCATGATATCGGCCATCTGGAATACAAACATGACCTATCTCCCCGCGATCACGAAGGCGCCGCCGGCGGCGACACTGTCAAGAACGATCTGAATGCTTCCGGCCATCACGTCCAGAAGCGAGGCCGGATAGACGCCGAACCACAGCACCAGAACCGTCAGCGGCACGAAGATCATCACCTCGCGGCGGCCGATCGGCTCCATGGCCTCGACCTCGGCGCTGACAATCTTGCCGAACATCACCCGGCGGTAGAGCCACAGCATGTATGTGGCCCCAAGAACAAGTCCTGTCGCGGTGAACAGCGCCACCCAGCTGCTGGCCTTCCACGCGCCGACAAGCACAAGCATTTCGCCGACAAAGCCGCTGGTACCGGGAAGCCCGACCGAGGCCAGCATCATGAACATGAAGAACACGGCATAACGCGGCATCACCGCGGCGACACCGCCATAGGCGCTGATCTCGCGCGTGTGCAGCCGGTCATAGACAACGCCGACACAGAAGAACAGCGCCGCCGAAACAAGCCCGTGGCTGATCATCTGGAACATCGC
>RFZL01000116.1 GCA_009920665.1 Alphaproteobacteria bacterium
TTGTCACCTATACCAATGCCGCGAAAATGGCGGTTGGACTTGGTGCGAGAGTCACCATCCTCGACCGTTCTGTGGCGCGCCTGCGCCAGTTGGACGACCTGTTTGGCAGCGCCGTCACCACCCGTTATTCCAGTAAGGCGATCATCGAGGAGGTCTGCCGCAATGCCGATATGATTATCGGCGCTGTGCTGATCCCGGGGGCAAGCGCGCCAAAGCTGATCTCGAAATCCTTCCTGTCCGAAATGAAGCCCGGCTCGGTGCTTGTCGATGTCGCCATCGATCAGGGTGGGTGTTTCGAAACATCGCGTCCAACGACGCATGACGACCCGACCTACATCATCGACGGAGTCGTGCATTACTGCGTCGCCAATATGCCGGGATCGGTGCCGCTGACCTCGTCGGAAGCGTTGAACAACGCGACGCTGCCGCACGTTCTGGCACTTGCCGAACATGGGCTGGCGGCGCTTGACCGTGACCCGCATCTTGCCAACGGGCTGAATGTCCGTGGCGGCGAGGTGACCTATGACGCGGTTATTGAGGCCATGCGGGACACCGCCGCCTGACAGTCCGCGAAGATTCCTCCGAAGAGTGGCCGGCGTGTGATCGCGTCGGCCGCTGTTCTTTTCAGGTACCGCCGCTGTATCTCAATTGTATCTCAATCTGAAAAAAGGGGTTGACCGGCAGCGGCCATTCGCAGATAACTCGCAGCGGTTTCGCCACCGCCATGTGACCGGAGCAGGTCGCCATCAGAGGCGGCGGAATTTATGGGGCCATAGCTCAGCTGGGAGAGCGCCTGCTTTGCAAGCAGGAGGTCGTCGGTTCGATCCCGTCTGGCTCCACCAATTCTTCCATATTCCTCAGGCAGGACAATCGCGTGGGCGGCATCAGACCCTGCTCAGGGCCTGATCTGGCACGGTGATGTTTGTCTCTGCCGCCTGTGGGTCTGTCCGCCCGTGGATGGCGTCGGACTAGCCGTTGTCCGGCTCAGCCGAGGTCTTGCGAACCAGACATGCCGCCTGTTTCGTGAACAGAGACACCGCGAACACGTCGCAGGAGAGGTTGTTGTTGTCACAGAACTCCATCAGCGCTCTGAATTCATCCTGTTCCCAGTTCCGATTGACGATCAGTTCATCGAAAATCAGGATGGTTTTGTCATCAATCACCGGCGCGGCGTGGGTCAGCGCGGTGATTGTCGAGGAATAGAGGTCCGCATCAAAATTGATCAGGCCGGCCTTGGGCCTCGCCTCGGCAAAGAAACCGGGAAGCGTGTCCCGAAAGTCGCCGGTGATGAATTCCGCACCAAGTATGTTCGGCACCTGTCCAAAGCTTGTATAGGTGCCCTGCGGGAGGCCGTGCCAGGTTTCCGGAAGACCCTCGAAGGTGTCAAAGCCATACCCGTTCGGGAAGGAATCGATCAGATACCGAAAGGAATTTCCCATCCACACGCCGAATTCATACATCGGCCGTCGGCGATCTGCCCGCGCCACCGCCGTGTCGAACAGCGCCCATCTGTTGAAATGGATCTGCGGCAATTCGGGAAGTGACAGGATCCATTCGATCGATCTGACGAGAGGGTTGTTGCGATACCCGTTGCTGGCCAGTTTCTTCAGGTGGAAGGTATCCCCTTCAAAGGCATGGAGACCAGCCAGTGTGATGTTGGCAAGTTCATTCGTCGGGTCTTTGGCCAGACAGTACTCGAGAATTGACCGCGCGGTGTCCCGATCTTTCGACAGCGAATGCAGGTTCCAGTAGGCGAGGGCATTATCGGGTTCAATGTCGATTGCCTTCAGGAATTGCTGCTGCGCCTCCGGCAGGCGCGCGCGATCATTCAGCAAATTGCCGTAATTGATCAGCGCCGGGACGAAATCTTCCTCCTTCGCCAGTAGCGAGGTGAAGACCTCCTCGGCATTTTCCAGCAAGCCGAGGTCCTTCAGTGCAAGGGCAAGATTGTTTTCGACGGCACGAAGATTGGCGGATTTGAATGTCTCTGTCGTCGCATCGGACGGGATGTCGATAAAGCGCTGACAGTGATGGACGGTTTCCAACGCCTGGCCGAGATTGGAATAGGCCGTTCCAAGCGCGAAATGCAGGACAAGCGAGTCCGGGTGGTCAGTGATCAGGTCCGAGGCGACGGATATGACCGTCTGAAATTCCTCGCGCCGCAACAGACGTTGGACAAGCGCCTCGATTTCGCTGCCTATTTCAATGCCGCCGGCGTCGCCGGATCCGGCGATGTCCGCATCGGTGGCTGCCACCGAACTGTTGCAAGACAGCGAGGCG
>RFZL01000117.1 GCA_009920665.1 Alphaproteobacteria bacterium
AGGTATGATGCAAGGTTGCAACGCCAGCATGGTCGCAAAATGGTCCAAAAAAGGCCATTTCAGGGCAGGATGACCAGCCCCTTGAACAGCCAGTTCACCATCCCATATCCATTCTGTAACGCCGTAACGGGTTACAACACCAAACGTCAACACGCCGCCTTGCCTGATCGGGAGACGGCACCAGACTCGCTTGAAAGAGGAGATGAGAATGACTCTGTTTACCACCCCCATGGCCCGCCAGTTCGTTGGCTTCGACAGCCTGTTCGAGGAACTGAACCGCCTTGCCGACCGCAAGGAGCCGAACTATCCGGCCTACAACATCGCCAAGGATGATGAGGAACATTACCGGATCGAGCTTGCACTCGCCGGTTTTGGCACCGACGACATCAGCATCCAGACCGAAAAGGGCGTGCTGACCATCGAGGCCAGCAAGGGCGAGGATAGCGGCAATTATCTCTATCAGGGGATCGCGCAGCGCGGGTTCTCGAAGATGTTCCGACTTGCCGAATATATGAAGGTCGAGGACGCGCAGTTCGTCGACGGCATCCTGACCGTCTTCCTGAAGCGCGAAATTCCGGAAGCCGACAAGCCGAAGCAGATCAGCATCAACGCAAATCCGAAGACACTGATCGACGCCGCGTAGGGCCTTTATCAGAACCGAAAACCGGGGGTGGCGGTCGCAGGGCCGCCGCCTTTTTTGTGCCGAGCTGTCCGGCAATTACTGGCCAGTCGCCGGTTGACGGCATGCCTCAGGGCAAAAAAGATCCCCGGTAGCGCAGGCCACCGGGGAACCGAGTTTCAGGAGGGAGAAACATGAAAAATCACTCATGCACCCTCTGAAACGGCGTGTCGCCGAATTTGTTTAATGCGCGGGATCGGCACCGGTCAAACTTCGTTGCCCGAGCGGCCTGTTCCGTCCTGGAAAAGGGGGCAGACAGTCAGAGCCAGCGCCGCCTGAGACGCGGCATCAGGCGTCCAAGCTGTCGACCACCATCGCCAGATCAACACATTCCGGCACCGGGCTGATGACCCGCCCGTCAGCAAGATGCTGCAGCAGATTGTCGACAACGAGGTTGCCCATGGCGCGCCGGGTCTCGACCGTGGCGCTGCCGATATGCGGCGTGAGAATGACATTCGGCATGTCAAACAGCGCCGCCGGCACATGCGGCTCATTCGTGAAGACATCCAGCCCGGCGGCACCAAGCCGCCGGTCCTGAAGCGCCGCCACAAGCGCTGTCTCATCGACCACCGACCCGCGTGAGACATTCACCAGCAACCCTTCCGGGCCAAGCGCGTCAAGCACCCGCCGGTCGACAATGCCGCGCGTATCATCCCCGCCCGGGGTCACGACAAACAGGATCTCGCAGGCGGCGGCCATTTCGGCAAGATCGTCATAATACTGATAGGGGACATCGCGCGGTGCGCGGTTGTGATAGGCAATCTCGGCATGGAAGGGTTCCAGCTTGCGGGCCAGCGCCAGCCCGATCCGGCCAAGACCGAGGATTCCGACGCGCCGGTGATCAGCCGAACGCGACAGTTTCATATGCCCCTCTTCGGGCCAGCGCCCGGCCCGCACATAGGCATCACTTGCAAGAAGATCGCGATAGCTTGCCAGCATCAGCATCAGGGCGGTTGTCGCCACCTCGTCACTCAGCACCCGCGGCGTGTGCGTCACAAGAACCCCGCGCGATACCGACAGACCAACATCGATGGCGTCATAGCCGACACCATAATTGCTGATCAATGCCAGGTTCGGCATCGCCTCCATCCAGTCCTGCGCGACCCCGTAATGGCCATCGGTCAGCACATACCGGATGTTGTTGCCTTCGCGCCCCAGAAAGCCGGCCATGTCGTCGATCCGGTGCGCATCATGAAGGTCCAGACGACCAGCGAGACGGTCACGCATCTCGGTGGTGATATCGCCGATGATAAGAAGGCCAACTGTCATTGCTTTGTTCCTGTTCGGTGATCTTCATGGTCGCGCGGCAATCACGCCATATCGGCATGCGGCCCGGCAGGTTGCCACTACATCGTGGCACCGATTTGCCAGGGCACGAATTCGTAATCGCCAAGCCCCTGCGCCTCGGATTTTGAACGCGCGCCAGACGCCACATCGAGAAGCATCTGATAGATTTCACGCCCCATCTCCTCGAGCGAACGTCCCTCGGTCAGCATCGCGCCGGCATTGATATCCATATCCGCAATCAGCCGCTCATACATTTCGGTGTTGGTCGCAATCTTGATGCAGGGTGAAGGCTTCGAGCCGAAAGCCGATCCGCG
>RFZL01000118.1 GCA_009920665.1 Alphaproteobacteria bacterium
GGTAACGGATCCGGATGCCGGTGCGCGTGGTATTTCTACCTTCATTCTTGATAAGGGTCGTCCCGGATTCACCGTTGGGCGCGATCAGCCGATGATGGGGTTGAGGGGCACATCGCATGTTGAACTGCAATTCGAGAATGTAGAGCTTGATGAAGGCTGTCTTCTTGGACAGGAGGGGCAGGGTCTGAAGCTGGCGCTTGCCACCCTGGGTCGGGTGCGGCTGGCACAGGTGGCAGCGCGGGCTGTTGGCAAGGCCAGCATGATCCTTGATGACTGCCTCGACTATGCCAGAAACAGGCGGCAATTCGGATCAGCCATTGGTGAATTCCAATTGATCCAAAAGATGCTTGCCGACTCGGCGATGGAGATCAATGCCTGCCGGCTGGCGCTTTGGCAGACGGCCAGCCGCATCGATGCTGGGGACGAGGCACGCGGCGCGATCTCGATGCTGAAAGTTCAGGCATCAGAGATGCTAGGTCGGGTTGTTGACCGAGCGGTGCAGATCTACGGTGGTGCCGGTTATTGCCGTGACCTGCCAATCGAACGCTATTACCGGGACGCCCGCGTTGCGAGAATCTATGACGGCACATCGGAGATACACCGCATGGTGATGGCGCGGCAGATGATGAAGGGGGATGTCGGCCTGTTCGACATCTATGAACAGGCAAGATGACGAAGGTTAAGTTTCTTACCGCGGACGAAGCCGCCGCGATGATTGAGGATGGTGCCGTGATCGGACTGACCGGTGGCGGTGGCGGTCTGGTTGAAGCAAGTGCGCTTCACGCGGCCGTCGAGCGCCGGTTCCTTGCGAGCGGACATCCCCGTAATCTGACATGCATCCATGCTCTTGGTATTGGCGACAGGCAGGAACGCGGGATGAACCGATTTGCGCATGCTGGCATGACCAGCCGCGTCATTGGGGGGCACTGGGTCTGGTCGCCGCGCATGCAGCAGATGGCGCGGGACAATGAAATTGAGGCCTATGTGCTGCCCGGTGGCGTGATCATGCAATTGATGCGTGAGGTCGCCGCCGGTCGCCCCGGCCTGATCACCCATGTCGGACTTGGCACATTCGTTGATCCGCGACTGGATGGCGGACGCATGAACGAGGCCGCAAAACAAAATCTGACCGAGATCATCACCATCGACGGTCGAGACTATCTGCGCTATCTGCCGGTCCCAGTGACGGTGGCGCTTCTCCGCGGTAGTTATGCCGATGAAGATGGTAACATCTCGCTGGAGGAAGAGCCGGCCAATCTCGATATCTACGCAATAGCGGCGGCGGCGCATAACAGCGGCGGCAAGGTCATTTTCCAGGTCCGGGGAAAAGTGCCGCGGCACAGTATGAAGGCCCGTGAGGTGCGCATTCCGGCGGCACTAGTAGATGCCGTCGTCGTCGACGAGACACAGCGGCAAGGCTATGATGTTGTCTATGAAGCAGCATTGTCCGGGCAGGATCGCCGGGACGATCTGGCGTCGCCGCAGCCGGCGTTCTCGTCACGTCTTGTCATTGCGCGCCGCGCCCAGCAGGAACTCTATGAAAATGCAGTGATCAATTTTGGCTTTGGCATTCCCGATCAGATTGCCAAGCTGATCGACCATGACGGTCATGCAGGGCGCTATTTCCAGACCATCGAGCACGGTACCTATGGCGGCAGGCTCATGGATGGTGATCTGTTCGGCTATGCGATGAATCCGAGCTGCATGATTGACGGCCCCTCGCAATTTGATTTCTATTCGGGCGGTGGGCTGGACATTGCCTTTCTAGGATTCGGTGAGATAGATGCCGCCGGCAATGTCAATGTGTCCAAGCTTGGTGGAAATACGGTTGGCCCTGGTGGGTTTATCGACATCGCCCAGAACGCGCGCAAGGTGGTGTTTTGCGGCACCTTCGATACCGGCGGCACCCGTCTCGAGACGGGTAACGGCACTCTGCGGGTTACATCGCACGGACGGATTCGCAAGCTGGTTGAAAAAGCCGACCAAATCACCTTTTCCGGCCCTCAGGCAAGCGTGCAGGGCCAGCATGTCATCTATGTCACCGAGCGCGCGGTTTTCGAGTTGCGCGAGGACGGTGTGCATCTTGTTGAGATCGCCCCGGGCATCGACCTGCAGGCAGATGTGCTCGACCGAATGGGGTTCACGCCGCGCATTGAGTCGCCTCTGTCGGAGATGAAAAGCAGCCTGTTTCAGGAATGAAGGACAGCGGAAAGCAGATGAATGTTTTCAGGATTGGATTGATTGGCGCCGG
>RFZL01000119.1 GCA_009920665.1 Alphaproteobacteria bacterium
TTTGCGACTGTACCATTAAATGTAGTACCGTTAAATAAAGCAGATTCAATAGATGTCGTAGCAGTGATAGTATCAGCAGTTAAAGCGCTTGTTACATTGATGTTTGTAATATTTGCTTCATCACCATTGAACTTACCGCCGTTAAATAGTGGTGAATTTACACTGTCTGTGCTTGTTACTGTTTCGTTTGTGACAATGTTATCAACATTTAAAGTGCCAGCGTTCACAGTAGCTGCAGTTAAAGTCCCTGCTATGATAGCAGTGTCGCCGTTAAAGATACCGCCGTTAAAGATCGCAGCTTCAACCATGCTTGAGAAAGTACCATTAGCTGAGTTAATTTCTTCAGCGTTTACATTTGTGATATTTGCAGTGACACCATTATAAGTAGTACCGTTGAATAATAGTGACTGAACAGTATCTGTGAAAGTACCATTTGTAGAGTTCACTTCTGTAGCATTAATGTTAGTGATATTTGCAGTGACACCATTTATTGTAGTACCGTTAAATAATGCAGATTCAATAGATGTCGTAGCAGTAATAGTATCTGCGCTTAAAGCGTTAGTAACATTTACAGCACCCATATTTGCGACTGTACCATTAAATGTAGTACCGTTAAATAAAGCAGATTCAACAGATGTTGCAGCATTGATAGTATCAGCAGTTAAAGCGCTTGTTACATTGACGTTTGTAATATTTGCTTCATCACCATTGAACTTACCGCCATTAAACAATTGAGAAATAACAGTTGTTGTTCCATTGATAGTAGCTGTTGTAAGTGAACTAGTGACATTTAAGTTATCAGCATTAACAGTTGTTGCAGTTAAAGTACCGTTGATAATAGCAGTTTCGCCATTGAATACATTTGCTACAACCTCGTTTGTGAAATTAGCATTTAAACCATTGACCAAAGAGAATCCGTTAAAATTAATGTTTTGAGATGCAGTATGGTCACCAAGATTATCTGTTCCAACTTCTGAAGCTTGCCATGAAATTGTATTGCCGTTAACAGTTAGAACGTAATTGTCGTTTCCTTTTTCTAAGGCACTAAGACCATTTGCTGTTGCTGC
Source organism: Alphaproteobacteria bacterium (assembly GCA_009920665.1). Taxonomy (GTDB): domain Bacteria; phylum Pseudomonadota; class Alphaproteobacteria; order Puniceispirillales; family Puniceispirillaceae; genus UBA8309. The sequence goes on from RFZL01000119.1 coordinate 1,068, forward strand.
AAAGAGTAAGCTTCCTTGTGTTAAAGCACCAATAGAGATTGTGTTTCCATTTAATATTAAGCTTGAGCCATTAATGCTATTTGTAACAACCAAGTCATCAAATTCTGCATTTGTTCCATTAAAGAGATTTGCTTGTACCGTATTTGTATAAGTACCGTTTGTCGCATTAACTTCTGAGAAGTTTGCAGTGACACCATTTATTGTAGTGCCGTTAAAGAGAGCAGATTCAATAGATGTCGTAGCCGTGATGGTATCCGCGCTTAAAGCGTTAGTAACATTCACATCACCCATATTTGCAACAGTACCATTGAAGGTAGTACCGTTAAAGAGAGCAGATTGAGTTGAAGTCGTAGCAGTGATAGTATCCGCGCTTAAAGCATTAGTAACATTTACATCACCCATATTTGCAACAGTACCATTAAAGGTAGTACCATTAAATAGAGCTGATTGTGTTGAAGTCGTAGCCGTGATGGTATCTGCGCTTAAAGCGTTAGTAACATTCACATCACCCATATTTGCAACAGTACCATTGAAGGTAGTACCGTTAAAGAGAGCAGATTGAGTTGAAGTCGTAGCCGTGATAGTATCAGCTGTTAAAGCGCTAGTAACATTAACATTTGTAATATTTGCTTCATCACCGTTGAACTTACCGCCATTAAACAATTGTGAAATAACAGTTGTTGTTCCGTTAATAGTTGGAGCAGATAAAGAAGTACTAACATTTAAGTTATCGGCATTAACAGTAGTCGCAGTGACAGTGCCATTGATAATTGCAGTTTCACCGTTAAAGATTGCTGCTTCAAGCATATTTGAGAAAGTACCATTTGTCGCGTTGATTTCTGTAAAGTTTGCAGTGACGCCGTTAAAGGTAGTACCGTTAAAGAGAGCTGATTGAGTTGAAGTAGTTGCAGTGATAGTATCCGCGCTTAAAGCGTTAGTAACATTTACATCACCCATGTTTGCAACAATACCATTGAAGGTAGTACCGTTAAAGAGAGCTGATTGAGTTGAAGTCGTAGCTGTGATAGTATCCGCGCTTAAAGCGTTAGTAACATTTACATCGCCCATATTTGCGACTGTACCATTAAATGTAGTACCGTTAAATAAAGCAGATTCAACAGATGT
>RFZL01000120.1 GCA_009920665.1 Alphaproteobacteria bacterium
GCAGCCGTCACCGTGCCCTCCTTGGCAAAGGCAGGTTTCAGATGCGGAATCTTTTCTGGCCGGGCCTTGCCAGGCTGCTCGTCGGTCTCGATCAGGGTCTCGCCCTTGCGCGTGGTCACTGTGACCGGCGTGATTTCACCGTCAAAGGCGCTGTCAGCCTGAGCGCGCTGGGCGCGTTCGAGAGAACGCAGCGCGAATTCATCCTGTGCCGCACGCGAGAATTGATATCGCGATGCGCAATCCTCGGCAAAACTGCCCATCAGCCTGCCGCGGTCATAGGCATCCTCGAGCCCGTCGAGGAACATATGATCCTGCATGGTCTGGTGGCCGAGGCGGGCACCGCCACGCATGGCCGGCGACAGGTAGGGCGCATTGGTCATGCTTTCCATACCGCCAGCGACAACCATCCCGGCGCTGCCGGCGCGCACCAGGTCATGCGCCATCATCACCGTCTTCATTCCAGATCCGCAGACCTTGTTGAGGGTCGAGGCCGGAACCTCTTCACCGAGGCCGGCGGCAAACCCGGCCTGGCGCGCCGGCGCCTGGCCGACGCCGGCCGGCAGCACGCAGCCCATGATCACCTCGTCGACCGCGGCGGCATCGACGCCCGCATTCCCGATCGCACCGGCGATGGCGGCACCGCCAAGCTCCGGCGCGGCAAGCGGCGCAAGCTCGCCCTGGAACGCCCCCATCGGGGTTCGGGCTGCACCTGCGATCACGATCTCTGCGGTCCTGTCGGTCATTCGGTCTCTCCCTTGCCCTTGCGGCATCCGGCCCTGAGGCGCGCGGCGCATCCTAGGGTGCGCGGCGGCGTTTTTCAAACCTTTGCAGCATCGCGGAAAAATCCCGGCCAGACCCGTCTTCCTCTTCGACGAACGTCTCATAGAGTGCCTGTGCGGCCACGCCGAGAGGTGTGTCGGCACCGGCACTCTGCGCCGCCTGCAACGCCAGCCGCAAATCCTTCAGCATCAGGTCGGCGGAAAAGCCCGGCATATAGCCGTTGTCGGCCGGGCTGTCGGGACCGACCCCTGGCGCCGGGCAATAGCTGTTCATCGACCAGCTGTAGCCGGAAGACGTGCTGACGACATCAAACATCTTCTGCCTGTCGAGGCCAAGGCCGTCGGCAAGGGCGAAGGCCTCGCAAGTGACGATCATCGTCGCGCCAAGGATCATGTTGTTGCAGATCTTCGCCGCCTGTCCGGCACCGCTGCCGCCGCAATGGACAGCTTTCGCCCCCATGATCTCGAACAGGGGCGCAGCAAGCGCAAACCCGGCATCCGGACCACCGGCCATGAAGGTCAGGCTGCCGCTTCGCGCCCCGCCGACGCCGCCCGACACCGGCGCGTCCACGGCAAGAAGGCCGGCCTCACCTGCCATGGCGGCGACATCGCGCGCGCTGTCGACATCCACCGTGGAACAGTCGATCAAAGCACTGCCGGCCGCCATCACAGGGATGATGTCAGCTGCAACCTGCCGGAGTGTGCCGCCGTCGGGGAGCATGGTGATCACGGCATCACGACCGGTTGCGGCGGCCGCCGCACTCGATGCCATGTTCAGGGAATCTGGGCGCACATCGCTGACGTCATAGCCCGTTACTTCATGTCCGGCAGCCGCCAGGTTGGCAGCCATGGGCATGCCCATATTTCCAAGCCCGATGAATCCGATCCTCATGCTGGCCTCCCCCTGCCCGGCGAATTGCCATGCAAGATTAGCGGCTGCGTCGCGTTTGACCAGAGCTGCCGGCAAGGGCGTGAAAATTAGCTGCGGCCAGCATGGTGAGCTATGGCATAATGTCGCGATCCGGCACACCCGCAAAAGCCACGCGACCGAAAGGAAGAAAACGGATGCGCATCCTGCAATCCATGCTGACCGCGCTTGTCAGCGCGCCAACCCGCATAGGCGTGCTGTCCTGGCTCCAGGACAAGGGCATCGATGACACGCCAGAGGGTCTGGCCGACGCCGTGCTGTCGGCAACGGGCGAGGTGTCCTCACTTGTCTATGCCGCGCGGCTTCTCGACCGAATCGAGGGCATGGACGAGGCGCAGCTCGAGGCGCTTGTCGATCATCTGGCCGCCATCTATGACCTGGACACGGCGGCGCTGACAAGGGCGGCGAATGCCTATGGCGAAGATCCCGATGCGCGCGGACTTGCCGGTATCG
>RFZL01000013.1 GCA_009920665.1 Alphaproteobacteria bacterium
GGAAATGCTGACGCCGTCGCGCACGCAGGTGGTGTGGCCGATGGTCGGGCGGGCCGGATGACGCATCGGGGGCTGGGTGCCAAGGGGCCGGGTGCCAGGGGGGGCGGTTGCCAGAGCGCCGGCAGATGTTCCCGTCAGCCTGCAGAATCCACCATCGATCGGCGAATGATATCGGCAAGGCCGGCGGGGGCGGCGCGACCTTCGCCAAGCGCGCCAAGGATGGCCTCCCATCCCGCCCGTTCATGCGCCAGCCGCGCCGCCATATCGGTCTCGCAGAATGACAGGCAGGCAGCAAGCCGCGCCGCGCCGTTACGGACATAGCTGCCGCCCTTCGCGGCGCCGTCAATGGCGAAGATCAGACCGGCAAGCGCCGCCGGATCCGGCGAGACGAAACAGGCGGTGAAGGGCCAGAGATGGTCGCGGAGCGTCTCGAATCCCTGCGGGTGGAGTTGCGCATAGCGACTGAAAAGCAGCAATCTCTCGATGTCACCGATAGCCTTGCCGTCGCTCGCATGCGCGATGGCGCGGGCGGCGAAGGCCTGCTTGTCATGCCGCATGATCAGCCCTTCGGCATGGAGATGTCCGAGATATTCCGCCTCGCCGAATGCCGATATGGCATAGGCCTGATCCTCGGCCCGATTGATGAAGGTCGGGGTGAAGGGCCGCCAGCGGCGAAGCGCGTCGGCGGTGATGCCGGTCGTGCCGCCGGTCACATGAACGCGCTGAAAGCCGGGTGCCCGTTGCAGGATTTCAGCCTCGGTGGAGATCGCCTGCGGCCATTGCGGGCAGAACAGCCGACGCGAAGTCAATGGTGCCTTGAGCGCTTCGGTATCGGGCCGCCTGACATCGGGGATGAACAATCCGGTCGCGGCGTCCGCCTCATTGACCAGCCCGCCGGCAAGCATGCCCAGATCGACAAGCTTGCCTTCATGGTCACGCGCCGTGCCACCCCACAGGGGATTGGCGATGGTCTGCAGGGCGGTGCGCCCGGTATGCGACTTCAGCGCCGTCTGGTCGAAGATCTGGTCAAGATCGATCTTGAAGGTGAATCTTACGCGTGGATTGACCACCATCTGCCAGACAAGAAGGATCACCTTGAGAAAGCTGTAATGCCGGCCATAGGCGCCATTGACACCGAATATATCGGCTGCCGCCGCGTCGCCCGGGCACAGGCACCGCGCTATGGCGCGGCACCGGTCCTCGTCAAACACAAAAACCCGCAAATGCCGCAAATCAAGATGGCGGGTGATGATGTCCCGCACATAGGCAAACCCCGTTTCCTCCATGCCCGGGTGCGTGACCGAGACCGACATGACAAGATCCATCCGCGCCGCGGGCGGCAATGTGCCAGCCTCACATTCCGCGGCCAGCGCCCGGTCGAGGCTGGCAAGCCCATAGAGGATCTCGTTTTCCTCCGGCCGCGCATCGAGCGGGATGGGATGATCATACCAGAAGGTTTGCCGGCTTTCGGCGAAGCGGTGTCCGGCCGCGCGGTGATCCGCCGGGACATCGGGTGAATCAGGATCGAGCGGCGGACTGATCAGGGCGTTGGCCGTGAACAGCAGTTCTGCGGCCGGCGCGCGAAGCGGCGCTGATGGCGGTGTAAGGTCATGCAACCGGCGCCGGGCACGAATGGTTTCGGCCATATCATCGGGCGCGGCGCTGGCGGCGGCGGCTGGTGGGCAGAAGATGTCCCATGGATGGCGCCGGTCTTCGGGGTCGATAACAAAATCAGCGAGACTGCGTTCCAGAAAGGATACCAGATGGCGTGTCACCATACCGTCGGGACTGGCGGATGTCGCGGCTTCGGTCTGTTTCACCAGTGCCTCTGCCGCCGAGTGATCGGGATGTGCGGTCAGTCCACGAAGCAGCCAGGCACGGCAAAGCCGAGCCTGATCGTCAGGCGCCGTGTCAAGGCTCAGCGCCGGCCAGTCATCGCTGGTCAGCAGCCTGTCGCCCGCTGCGGAAAGGCCGCGTGTGATCCGGCCGGTCGCGTCCGTGGCGTCCGTCATTCCAGTCTCCCTTCGCCCGACATGCGGCACAGATTGGCCGTGATTCCCATGCGAACCGCATGATGCTGTCGCAGGATAGGACGATAAAATGATGCCCGAAAGCGTTTTCGGTTGACACCGAAATCGCTTTCGGAAAAGGTATCGGCATGGGGGGACCAGCAAGATTAAAGGTCATTGCCGAGCGGCTGAACCTGTCGCAGAGCACCGTGTCACGGGCTCTGAACGACTATCAGGACATCTCGGACCGGACCAAGCGGCTTGTTCGTGAGGCGGCCAACGAGCTTGGCTACCAGCCGAACATGCATGCCAGACGGCTTGCACTCGGCAAGTCCGAGACGCTTGGCTATGTGATGCCCTGGCAGGATCGCCAGGTGACGGAATCCTTCCTCAGCGAACTCATGGCCGGCATGGCCAAGGCACTGGCCGGCTATGGCTGGGACTTGACGGTGCTTGTCCCCCACAGTGTTGCCGAAGAGCTGGAGCTGTTCCAGAGAATCGCCCGCACACGCCATATCAGCGGGCTGGTGATCTCCCGGACCTATAGCGACGATCCGCGGTTCCGTGTTCTGCGGGATCTGCAGATCCCGTTCGTGTCGCATGGCCGGTCCAATGACAGTGACGAGACGGCCTGGCTTGATGTTGACAATGAACGCGCCTTTGCCGAGATGACGGCGCATCTCGCCGGCCTCGGACACCGCCGGATTGCGCATATCGCCGGACCGGAGGTCTATAATTTCGCCCGTCAGCGCCGTGCCGGTTGGCGCCGCGGCATCAGTGAGGCCGGGCTTGATCCGGACAGCGCACCGCTTGAGGAGACCGAGCTCAGTTTCGAAGGTGGCAAGGCTGCGATGGTCAGGCTTCTGGCGCTCGACCCGCCACCAACCGCCATTTGTTGCGTGTCGGATGTTGTCGCCATTGGCGCGATGCAGGCGATCCGCGACGCCGGGCTGGTGCCGGGACGCGAAATCTCGCTTGTCGGCTATGACGGGCTCGAGATCGGCGCCTGGATCGAGCCGCCACTCACCACGATGCGCCAGCCGCAGCGCTCCGCCGGGCGCCAACTGGCAGAAATGTTGATCAGTCTTGTCGAGGGCACCACCGGGCCCGCCGACAATCAGGAACTCGTGCGCGCGTCACTCGTGCGTCGGGGAACGGCCAATCCACCCGTTTCGGGTTGGCCGGAAAGCCGGCAGGCAGTCCGGCAAACAACAAGAGCAAACTCTGGAGGTGTTGACTCATGAGACCACTTTTCCTAACGGCAGCGACGGCGGTGATCACCACCCTTGTCGCAGGCGTCGCACAGGCGGACACGATTCGCTTCTGGACGACCGAAAACCAGCCTGCGCGTCTTGCCAAGCAGCAGGCGATGGCTGAGGATTTCAACAGGAAGACGGGCCACACGGTCGAGGTGATTCCGGTTGAGGAGAAAGACCTTGGCACGCGGGCGACGGCTGCTTTTGCGGCCGGTGCGCTTCCCGATGTCATTTACCACCCGCTACAATATGTGCTGCCCTGGGCCGAGGCCGGCATTCTGGATGTCGAGGCCAATTCCGACATCGTTGACGATTTGCAGAAGAACACCTTCGCACCCGGCGCCATCACCATGGCGCAGTTCGACGGCATGACAGCCGCCGTTCCGGTCGATGGCTGGACGCAGATGGTTGTCTATCGCAAGGATCTGTTCGAGGCCGCCGGTCTTGACGCACCGACAAGCTATGCGGCAATCGAGGCGGCTGTTGACGCGCTTCACAACCCGCCATCCATGTATGGTTTCGTGGCGCCGAACAAGGTGGACGAGAACTTCATGAGCCAGGTTCTGGAGCATGTGTTCCTCGCCAATGGTGTCTCGCCGGTCAGCTCTGACGGCTTCGCGCCGCTTGACGCCGCGGCGACGACCGAGGTTCTGGACTTCTACAAGAAGATTGCCAAGGCATCGCCTCCGGGTGAGCTTTTCTGGAAGCAGTCGCGCGAGATGTATTTCGCTGGCCAGGCCGCGATGATCATCTGGTCGCCCTTCATCCTTGACGAGCTGGCAGGTCTTCGTGATTCGGCCCCGCCGACCATCAATGACGATCCGACCTCGCCCGAACTGGCCTCGAAGACAGGCATCGTGACCACCTTCGGCGGTCCCTCGAACCCGAGCGGCGCCGCCTGGGCCGACATCCGCTATTTCGGTGTCACCAGCGATGCCAACATCGATGTTGCGTCCGAATTCGTGACCTATTCGATGACGGATGGCTATACAGCGACCCTGTCGATCGCCCCTGAGGGCAAGTTCCCGGTCCGTCGCGGTGAAGTCACCGACACGGCCCGCTATGTGAACGCATGGTCGAAGCTTCCGGTCGGTGTTGACCGCAAGGCCCCGCTGTCGGAGCTGTATGACCAGGCGACCATCCGCCGGATTGTCAGCGGCCTTGAGACCGCCAATCGCTGGGGTGTGAAGGAAGGCCAGCTTTCGCTTGCGTCGAAGATGATCAACACGCAGGCCATCAACCGCGTCGTTCGTCAGTATATCGATGACGAAATCGGCGCTGCTGACGCGGTTGCCAAGCTCAATGCCGAGCTTGGTGCCGTTCAGTAAACTGTCATAATCTGCCCGGCAGCCGTCATGTGACGGCTGCCGGCGCATTTCATTTCAGACATAAAGACAGCAGATGAATCACATGGACCAGCCAGATCGCCGACGCGAGGGCGCACTAGCACGCCGCGAAAGGCGGCTTGCCTATGCCTTGCTGATGCCGACATTTCTGCTTGTTCTGGCGGTTGTGCTGCTGCCGCTGCTGGCGAATTTCTGGATTTCGGTAAAGCCGGTCACCCTTGCCGAACTGCGCCCGCCTTCCCTGATCCTGAAAGAACAGGTGCGGGGCGATCTCGCCGCCGCCGGTGACGAGGCGCGCCTCGAATATCGCTATCGCAACTCGTCGATCAAATATCCGCTGGAAGAGGTTGTCTTTACCGACAGCCTTCCGGCCGGGGTTGTGGTCACATCGCTCGACCCGGCCTGCGTCCTTGAGTCCGACGGTGCCGCCCTTCGCTGTGAACTTGGCACGCTGGACGGCAAGGCGCGCGGCAAGATTCGCATCGGGATCACGGCTGGCGATGGATTCAGCGGCGACAAGGCCAGCTTCAAGGCCGGCTTCAAGGCCAGCGTGCCGACAGCCACCTTCACCGCCTACAATGTGATGACGTCGTTTGATTTCACGCTGGCGAATTTTGAACGCGTGTTTTCGGCAGCGGAGTTCTGGGATGTGCTCAAGGTATCGGTCTACTACACCGTCTTCGGCACCGCCGGGGCCCTGCTGCTGGGCCTGTTCGCCGCGCAGATCCTGCAGAAAGCATTTTTTGGCCGGCCGCTGATCCGCGGGTTGATGCTGTTTCCCTATGTCGCGCCGGTGATTGCCGTCGCCTTTTCCTGGGTGGTTCTGTTCGACCCGTTCTCCGGCGCGGTGAATGCCATGCTGCTGCAGATGGATGTCGCCGAGGGGCCGATCAATTTCTTTGGTCAGCGATCGGTCACCATCGATGTGTTCGGCTTCGGCCTGACCCTGCCGATGGCGCTGACAATGGTCATCCTGTTCGAGGTCTGGCGTTATTTCCCGCTCTCATTCCTGTTCATTCTGGCCCGCATGCAGTCGATTCCGTCGGATATCTACGAGGCAGCAGAGATCGATGGCGCGACGCCGATCCAGCAATTCTGGTTCCTGTCGCTTCCCTATATCGCCGGCATTCTGGCGGTGCTGTTCCTGCTCCGCTTCATCTGGACCTTCAACAAGTTCGACGACATCTTCCTGCTGACCGGTGGCAATGCCGGCACGCGGACACTGACGGTCAATGTCTATGAGCAGGCGTTCGCGATCTCGAATCTTGGTGCCGGCGCGGCGGTGGCGGTGGTGATCTTCGCGCTGCTGCTTGTCTTCTCGGTGATCTTCATCCGTTTTTCACCAAAGGATGCCAGCTGATGAAGTTCTGGATGCATGGCATGTTCGGCGCCGTCCTGGCCGGCGGAATCTGGGTCGCTCTCTGGCAGATCATCGTGACGATGGCGCTGATCGTCACCACGGGCGCCGGGCTGACGCTACAGGCCGGTCCGGCCCTGCTTGCCGGCATGGTCGCCGGCCCGGTGGCCATCCTGCTGCGCCCGCCGACCCGTCTGGTGCGGCATGGTATCGGCATCACGGTGATGGCGGCGCTTCTCTGGGGTTTTACCCTAGGCGCGCCGTTTGATCCGAACGGGTTGCTACCGGCCTGGCAGAGTGTGGTGGCCATAATCATCGCCGCCGCGGCAGGCTGGCTCAGCCTGACCAGCACCATTGGCGCGATGGCGCCGGCGATGCAGGCCCGCTATGCGGCCGAAACATTCTATCTGCGCCTGTTATGGGGCCTTGGCCTGATGATGTTCGTGCTGATTGTCGCCGTCCCGTTCTATGTGATGGTGATGACAAGTCTGAAAAGCCAGCAAAGTCTGCTTGCCAACCCGCTGGATTTCTCGATCGACCCGGCTGTCGGTGGCGCGGTCCTGTTCCGGTCCTATATCGAGCTTTTCACCGAATATGATTTCGGGACATTGTTGCTCAATTCGGCGATTGTCTCGGTGGCGACGGTGCTGATCACACTGCTGTTCTCGGTGCCTGGGGCCTATGCGGTGGCGAAGCTTCGCTTTCCGGGCCGCAAATGGCTGTCCGGTTCGGTGCTGCTGATCTATCTCATTCCGGCGATCATCCTGGTGATTCCGCTTTATGCGGTGTTCAGCCAGCTTGGGCTTCGCAATTCACTTCTGGGGCTGTGCATCGTGTATCCGGCGACGACGATTCCGGTCGCGCTCTACATGCTTCGTGGCTATTTCGCCGGCCTGCCATCGGAGCTTGATGATGCCGGGTTGATGGATGGCCTTTCACGCCTGCAGATCATCACACGGATCGCGATGCCGCTGTCGATGCCGGCGATTGCCTCGGTCGCGCTCTATGTCTTCATGATCGCCTGGAACGAGTTCCTTTTTGCCTTCATGTTTCTTGATGATGTGAAGCTGTTCACGCTGTCGCGTGGTATTGTATCGCTGAATTCCTCGGAGGTTCCGCGCCAGCATCTGATGGCCGGAGCCGTGATCGCTACAACGCCGGTTCTGATACTGTTCCTGTGGTTCGAGAGGTTCCTTGTCACGGGGCTGACGGCAGGAAGCGTCAAGGGATAGAGGACAGATGTCCGCAAACAGAGGATAGAGGATGACAAGCCGAATCGAAGAAGCCATCAGGACCATCAGGGTCAATGACCGCGGCGGATACACGGTGCCCACCAACCGGCTATATCCCTATCAGTGGAACTGGGATTCCGGATTCACCGCGCTCGGTATCTGGCATTTCAACAAATGGCGGGCCTGGCTCGAAATCATGGCGCTTCTCGATGCGCAGTGGGATGACGGCATGGTGCCGCATATCGTCTTCCGTCAGCACGATCCGGACTATTTCCCCGGCCCCGGTGTCTGGCAGACCAATACCGAGCCGTCGACAAGCGGTCATTCACAGCCACCGGTTCTGGCCAGCGTGATCCTGCGGATGGTCCGCATGGGAACGGCCTATGACAGCCGTAAGGCGCGCGAGGTCTTCCCGCGCCTGATGGCCTATCATCGCTGGTTCTGCAATGCCCGTGACCCGCAGGGAACCGGTGTGATCGGCATCATTCATCCCTGGGAGTCCGGGCGCGACAATTGCCCGGACTGGGACATCGGCATGGAGGGCATCACTGTTCCCGACAATTTGATGAGCTATAACCGCCGTGACACCTCGCATGTTGACAGCGACCAGCGGCCGACACAGGCGCAATATGACCGCTTCATCACCATCGTCCAGTTCGGGCGCGAGGTGGGCTGGGACCATCACGCTATCCACGCAAGGGGGCCATTCCTGATGGCCGACCCCGGGGTCCAGTTCATTCTGCTTCGCGCCTGCCGCGATCTGCTTGAGCTGGCGCAGCGACTCGACATGGATCAGGCCTTTGACGAGATCCGGGAATGGATCGACCGGCTGACCACAGGCTGTAACTGGCTATGGAACGACACCATTGGTGGCTATTGCGCGCGCGATATCCGCAGCGGCACCTTCAGCAATGCCATCACCAACGCGTCGATGCTGAGTTTCTATGCCGGCGCCGGATCGGCTGAACAGCGCGCCAGCATGGCGGCGCATTGCCGCCGGATCCTCGATGCCTGCCGCTACGGCATGCCAAGCTGGGATCCGGAACATGCCGATTTTGAATCAAAGCGGTACTGGCGTGGACCGGTCTGGGCGATCATGAACCATATGGTCTGGACCGGCCTTGCCGATGCCGGCGAGGCAGAGCTGTCGGCGCGAATCAGCAACGATACCCTTGACCTGGTTGAATCGCAGGGCATGGCGGAATATTTTGACCCGCTCGACGGTGCCGGGCTTGGTGGCATGGATTTCTCCTGGACCGCCGCCATCTATCTCGAACTGTGCCGCGACGAGGTCGCCGCGCTGCATAAAGAAACCGCTTAGGGAAACCGCACTGGAAGATTGCGGAGGGGACCTGTCACATGGCGTCGATTGAGCTTCGGGCGATTGAAAAATGGTTCGATGACCTGCAGGTCATCAAAGGTGTCGATTTCGATATCGATGAAGGCGAGTTCATTGTTCTTGTCGGTCCATCCGGATGCGGCAAGTCGACCCTGCTGCGAATCCTTGCCGGACTGGAGGATGCCAGTGTTGGCTCGGTTCTGATCGATGGCGATGATGTGACCGACCGGCTGCCATCCGAGCGCGGCCTGTCGATGGTCTTCCAGTCCTATGCCCTCTATCCGCATATGGATGTGGCGGCCAATATCGGGTTCGCCCTGAAGACGGCGGGTGTCGGCAAGGCCGAGATTGAAGCGCGGGTCAGGGCGGTGGCGAAAATCCTCCGTCTCGAGCCGTTGCTGGACCGGCTGCCGAAACAGCTGTCCGGTGGTCAGCGCCAGCGTGTCGCCATCGGCCGCGCCATCATCCGCGAACCGAAAGGGTTCCTGTTCGACGAGCCGCTGTCCAATCTGGACGCCGCGCTGCGGGTGAATATGCGGCTGGAAATCTCGCGCCTCCATGAACAGCTTGGCATCACCACCATCTATGTCACGCATGACCAGATCGAGGCGATGACGCTGGCGGACAGGATCGTGGTGCTGAATGAGGGCGAAATCATGCAGGCCGGCAGCCCGCGGGACCTTTATAATCTGCCGCAGAACAAGTTCGTTGCCGAATTCATCGGCAGCCCGAAGATGAATCTGATGCCGGCCGAGATGGCGGATGGCAAGCTGCGCCTTCTTGCCGAAACGCCGCGGACAGTCGGCCTTGATGCGATGCCGCCGGATATCGCCTGGCTTGGCGTACGGCCCGAAAACATCATGCTGTGCGCGGCAGATGACGCGGATGACAGCATGATCACCGGAACACTCAGCGTCTGTGAATATCTCGGATCGGAGCAGTTCGCCTATGTCGATTGCGGCTTTGACGAGATGATCACCGTGCGGGTCGACCCGGCCGAGGAACTTGTCACCGGCACGATGGTGGGGCTACGGTTTGACCCGAACGCCCGGCATTGTTTCGACCAAGCCGGCAAGCGGCTCTAGTATGCCGCGCATTCTTGTTGTCGAGAGCAACCCCCGCTCCATTCGTGACCGGGCTTTCCGGATTTTGACTGATCAGATGATGGCGGTCTCGATGATCGGGCGGTTGGCAGCAATCCGGTCAAAGGCGAATGGCGACAGATCGAGCGAGCGGTATTCGCCATAGGTGATCAGCTCGGCAATGCCGCGCCCCATGGCCGGGCTCTGCTGTAGGCCATGACCGGAAAAGCCGTTCTGAAAGATGAAATTGCGGACCTCGTCATGCGGTCCCAGAATGGCGTTCTGGTCGAGTGTGTTGAAGGCGTAATGTCCGGCCCATTCGGTGACCACGCGGATCGCCTCGAATTGCGGGATCCGCCCGGCGATGATCGGCCAGACATGATCCTGCCACCGGTCCGGATCCATGACGAAATCATCATAGGCGACAGCCGGATCGGGATCGGCCGGGCAGCCGGCAAGATAGGTCGCCGGCCCGTCCTGCCGGAAATGTACGCCTGACGGGTCGATGGTCAGCGGCAGATCGCGGTCAAGTGGTGTTTCGGCAGTAAAAATCCAGGTGAAGCGCTTGCGTGGTTCAACCGGCAGATCTATTCCGGCCATGGCCGCCGTGCGCGCGGCACGCGGGCCGCTGGCATTGACAACGGTGCCGCAGGCGATGGTCTCGCCGCTGGCCAGTGTCACATGCGTGATATGCGCACCGTCGCGGGACATCGCGACCACCTCGCCGGCGACATAATCGACACCGCGTTCGCGGGCGCCGCGCCGCAGCCAGTCAAACAATGTTCCGCCGTCGAAATAACCCTCATCGCGTCGATTTATCGACCCGAGAACAAGATCATCGACCTTGTAGAAAGGATAGCGGGCTGCGATCTCCTGCGGCGTCAGCAATTCGGTCCCGGCACCGGCGGCGCGCTGGATATCGCGGTTGTGGCGCAGCAGTTCGGCAAAGGGCGCATTGTCGGCCAGATACATGTAGCCGTAATTCTGGATATCCAGCTCCGGCACCCGTTCGTCACCGCCCATATGGGTGCGCAGATTCTTCACAAACTCCGCCGCGAACTGCGAAATGCGGATGTTCAGCTCGGTCGAGAATTGCTGGCGCATGCAGGAGTTGGTATGCGCGGTCGAACATAGCTGATAGCTCGGGTCGCGCTCGATGACGAGGACCGAACCGTCGAAATCATCGTTCTGCGACAGAAAGAAGGCCGTTGCCGATCCCATGATCGCCCCGCCGATGATGACCACGTCATAGGCTGCGCGCGGTGCTTCATTCGGCATGGATGATGTGTTCATGGTCCTGCCCCCGCGATGCCTGTCAGTCGGCGTCCATCACCGACAATACATCCCAGCAGGCACCCATGGTGTGATAATCGACCTTGCCAGCCGGTGATTTGAACGGTTCGAGCCATGCCCCCTCGCGGCTCACAATGCGGTACCAGGCGCCATATTCATGGTCGACAAGATGATCCCATGACCATTCCCACAGCCGCTGATAATCGTCACGATAGAGGGCATCGCCGGTGCGATTGTAGAGCCGCCAGGCGGTGGCGATCGCCTCGGCCTGGACCCAGAAATATTTCGTCGCATCGGCGAAACCGCCATCCGGCGCATAGCCATAGACAAGCCCGCCATGCGCCGCATCCCACCCCCGTTCCATCGCCTTGTCATAGAGCGCAGCCGCCGTCGCCAGATGCCAGTCGGCGGGCCGGTGCGTGTCAAGCTGCAATAGCAGCTTTGCCCATTCCACCTGATGTCCGGGCTGGAATCCCCACGGTTTGAACAGGTCGTCCGGCTTGTCGATATTGTACTGCCAGTCATGATGCCAGCCGGAATCATAATGCTCCCAGACCTGCCCGTCCGCGGCGGCTGCAAGCTCGACGGTGAATTTATGCGCCACCCGGTCGGCACGATCCAGATAGCGCGCCTCGCCGGTGGTCTCGAAGGCGGCGAGCAACGCCTCGACACCATGCATGTTGGCATTCTGCCCACGATAGCTGTCAAGCATTGACAGGTCGGCCGAACGCTCATCCGCATAGGCGCCATGACCTGCTTCGAAGAACTGTGCCTCCATGAAATCCCAGCAGGACTCCAGCATCGTGCCGGCACCGTCAATGCCGATCCGTGCCGCCCAGGCCGCCGCGAGAATGACGAAGGCATGGCCATAGGCCATGGCGCGCCCATCCTCGATCACATCCGCCTTCCGCTGCCACAGATAATGGCCCTGATCAGTGCGATGATGGGTCTCGAGATAGCGCAACCCATGCGCCGCCCAGTCGCGGTAATGTGGACGGCCTGTCTGCAGAAAGGCGTTGGCATGGTTGAAGACAAAGCGCGTGGAACTCACAAGATGGCGCGTGTCGCGGTCATAGACCGTGCCGTCATCGAGAAAATGATGGAAGAATCCCCCTTCCGGGTCGAACGCCGAAGGCTCGTAAAAGGCCAGAATGCTCTCGACATGTGACCGCAGGAAAGCCGGGGATTCGAAGTCGGGTCGGTCGGGTCTGTCGTCTCTTTTCATTTCAGCCTGCCGGTCGCGCCATAGCGCCTTACGGCCGGGGCGCTCATGTTCGATCATCACTCGGATATGGATATCAGGTCGGATTCGGCTCTGCCAGCTGTAATCAGTAATGTGGGCAACGTAACAGGGGAATATTATCCATCTTGTGATCCTACAGGGCGTTGCTATTGTGCTGGCACCTGTCACAGGAGACAGATCGCGTGACCGGTGAAAATGTCAGGAAAGTGGCTGTTTTCGGCCTTGGTTCGATGGCATATGGCATGGCGCAGTCGCTTCTTCGTGCCAGCCTGCAACGCCATTGAGGAGCTTGAGGATATGGCACGGCTGGCGCTGCTGACCCGTGGTATGAACCCGCGGATGTTGACCGACGCGCAGATGCGCAATGTGGTAACGGGCTTTGACATCGAGTGGGATGAATGACGCGATTTTCAGCCAATCTGGGGTTTCTGTGGACTGACCGGTCGCTTGTCGATGCCATCCATGCGGCGCATGATGCCGGGTTCGATGCTGTTGAATGCCACTGGCCCTATGATTATGACCCGGCGGAGGTGAAGGCGGCGCTTGATGCCACCGGCCTTTCCATGCTGGGGCTGAACACGCTGCGTGGTGATGTTGCCGCCGGTGATAGCGGGCTGGCCGCGCTTCCCGGGCGCCAGGACGAGGCACGCGTGGCGATCGACCGGGCCATCGCCTATGCCGGTGCCATCAACACGCCGAAGATTCACGTGATGGCGGGTTTTGCCGAGGGCATGCAGGCGGAGGCCTGCTTCATCGACAATCTGCGCCATGCTACCGAAGCCGCGCCGGGCATCACCTTCCTGATCGAGCCGCTGAACCATCATGATGCGCCGGGCTATTTCCTGCATCACACCGACCAGGCACGCAGGATCATCGAAGCTGTTGCGGCCCCGAACCTGAAATTGATGTTCGACTGTTACCATATCCAGATCCTGGAGGGTGATCTGACCCGTCGGCTGAGCGCCAATCTCGACATCACCGGCCATGTCCAGTTTGCTGGCGTGCCGTCGCGCGGCCGTCCCGATCATGGCGAGATCGACTATCGTCATATCTTCGCGCATATCGCCGAGATCGGCTATGACGCGCCGCTTGGCGCCGAATACAGGCCCGAGGGCGGCGATACCGACAACAGCCTCGGATGGATGGCGAGGCTTCGCTGAGAATTCGGTGACAGGCCGGGCGGGAGTCGGATCAGGCTGAACGCCTGCGGCAATGCTCCATCTTGCCGCCGCCCTGGCACCCTTCCTATATGTTACGTCTGACAAACAAGTCATTCAGGGAGTGGCGCATGGCCATCCTCGCCCTCATTCACGCGGCGATTGCCGGCTTCATGCTGTTCTTCATGGCTGTGGTGCCGCAGGCCGCCTTCAAGACCCTGTCTGCAAAGGCTGTCGGCGCCTTTCTGCGGGTGTTGTTCCCGCGCCTGTTCCTGTTCGGCCTTATGCTTTCGCTGGCGGCATGCGTGGCAGCGCTGATGGTGGACGCGGACTGGCAACTTGCCGTCTCCATCCTGATCGCGGGCGGGTTCGCGGTGAATGTCTTCATCCTGACGCCGCGGATCAACGCCTATCGCGACCGTGATCTTGACGGTGATGCGACGGCGAAACGCATGTTCGGGCTGCTGCATCTGGCGTCGGTCGGCATTTTTCTGCTGCAGCTTGCCGGAAGTTTCGCGGTGATCGGATCTTATGCTCTCGGCAGCGCCGTCTGAAACACCCGGACCGTGCGCTGGCCTGACGTGTCAGAGACGATTGAGCGCCCGCACAGTCTTGGCAGTCACCATCTCCCTCGTCGCCGCGTCGAAACGCCTGAAATGCGCTGATGCCAGATGCGTCTCGAACGCGGCGCGGTCATCATAGATCTCATAGAGAAAAATACGGTGCGGGGTGTCGGGGTCCTGGCAGACATCGAACTGCTGGCATCCGGGTTCCTCGCGCATGGATGCGGCAGCGTTTTCAGCCATCAGCGGCAGGAACTCGGCCAGACGGTCGGGTTTGATCTCGAAATCGACGATGATCGCATACATTGTCCTGTCTCCGGAATCACTCTGCCCCTTGCAGGTGCGCCAGGACGGCTCCTGTCATGGCGATGGTTCCCATATCACCGCCAAATTCCATCGGGCGGAGTTCGTTTGCCGCAAAGCCCGCCGCGACAGCATCCTCAATCCGTGCCGCCGCAACTTCATAGGCCGGCAGGTCGCATCGCGCGGCAAGGTAATCCAGCATCATCGCCCCGCTGAGGATGGCGGCAAGCGGATTGGCCTTGTCCTGGCCGGCAATATCGGGGGCGGACCCATGCGCCGGCTGGAACAGCGCGTTTTCATCGCCAATCTCACCGCAGGCGGCCATGCCCATGCCCCCAACCAGCCCGCCGGCAAGATCGGAGAGGATATCGCCGAACATGTTCTCCATCACCATCACATCGAATTCCCAGGGCCGGCGTACCATGTCGAGCGCCATGGCATCGACATAGCTGTAGCCGGTTTCGATATCGGGATGGAATTTGGAAACCTCGTCGAAAATCGAGCGGAAGAAGGCTTGTGATCTGAAGACATTGGCCTTGTCAACGCAGGTCAGGCGCCCGCGCTTGCCACGCTGCTGGCGGCGTGCCGCCAGCCGGAAGGCGAATTCATGAAGTTTGCGCGTTGTGCTGGCGGAAATCCGCATGATGTCGGATATCGCAGTGGGGGCGGCCGGGTCTCCCTCCACCGGCGAGCGGTCATGCACCGCCGCGCTATAGAACAGCCCCTCGGTGGATTCGCGGATAATGACGAGGTCGAGGTCTGCCGCGCGCGGATCGGCAAGCCGCTGCGGCGTGTTCGGGTAGGCGCGCACCGGACGGACGCCGGCATAAAGCTGGAATCGCTCGCGCAGTCGCAGATGCGGCGAGATTTCGGTGCCGTCAGGATGGCGAACCGAAGGCAGGCCAATGGCGCCGAGAAAAATGGCGTCGGCGTCGCCGGCGCGTTCCTCGCCGCCGGGTTCGATATCTTTGCCGGTGCGTTGAAAACAGGCGGCGCCGGCATCAATGTCGTCACAGGTAAAGCCCGTCGCGCCGACAGCATCAAGCGCTGCCGCTGCAATCGTCAGCGTCGCGTCGGTGACATCGCCGCCGATCCCGTCACCCCTGATCACCGCTAATCCCGGTGTGCGTGCCACGTCTGACCGTCCTTCCTGCGCGGATATCCAATCGCTGTCAGCCTGCAGCGTTTCCTTGCCCACAAACTCAGGCGCCCCGGCAGGCATGTGCGGGCGCATAATGTCACCGGGGACGCGATCAATCAATGGCTGGCCCGATACGCTTTCAATGTCTGAAAATCCGTCTCAGTATCTAGCCGGCTCTGTCGGCTTGACCGAATTTGTCTTGAAAAAAACAGGTGCTGCGCTCAGTGTGAGCAGTGCTGGTCCGGTTTTGATGTTTGGTTGTCATGTCTTTTGACGAAAATTTTCAGCTTATCTGGCGGCGATTTCTCGAAATGGAGATCATCCGCAGTCAGCATTGCCTGAAGATGGCTGGCAGTGCGAACGCCTATCTGGTCCTGCAGGTGGTCTGCTGGCACCATTTCCTCCTTGTCAGTGAGGATCTTGACGACACCTCCTATGATGCCACACGGGAAAGCTGGATTGCGCTTGCGAACCAACCGGGGGCCAGGGGCAAAAAACTGACCTATGCGCTGATCGCCGAACTGACCGGTCTCGACAAGGAAACAGTGCGTCGCAATGTCAGGGCCCTCGCCGACCGCGGATGGGTGACGGCTGACCGGAAACTTGGAGTGATATTCTCGCCGGCGGCAGAGCTGAATGACAGGCTTGTCAATGAACTCAACCCCGTCGAGACAAAGCTTGTGATGCAGTTTGCACAGACGCTTGAGCGATACGGATATCTGCCACCGGCCGGTGACTAGCGCGCCTCAATGCGCCCCGGCACCTCTATCACCAGAACCTCGCTGTCGGCTGCCGCGCCAAGATCGATGCTATCCTGTCCGGAGATGGCAAGACCGTCGCCGCGTTTCGCAACATGGCCGCCAATGGCAACTTCGCCCTCGGAGACCAGCAGATAGGCCTGACCCTCGATATGGTGGGTGAGGGCGGTGCCGGCGGCCAGCCTGCCGGCATAGATTCGGGCATCCTGGTGGATTGACAGCGGCGCTGACCCGTCCCCCGAGACAAGAAGCGGCAGCGTGTCGCGTGAAGGTGTTTTTGGAAATTCGGCCGTGTCCCAGCGTGGTTCGATGCCGCGGCTTCGCGGCATGATCCAGATCTGGAAGATGTTGGTTTCCTCGTCTTCGTGGTTGTATTCCGAATGTGAGATTCCAGTGCCGGCACTCATCACCTGGACATTGCCGGCGGTTGTGCGCCCGCTGTTGCCACGGTTGTCCTTGTGACTGATGGCGCCGCGGCGAACATAGGTGATAATCTCCATATCCGAATGCGGGTGTGTGTCAAAGCCGGTATGTGGCTGGATCACATCATCATTGATCACCAGCAATTCGCCAAAACTCATTTTCGCGGGATCGCGGTAGCTGGCGAAGCTGAAATGGTGCCTGGCGTTAAGCCATCCATGGTTGGCGCCACCAAGATCGTCATATTTGTGGTGCGTGATCATCTGTCATACTCCCGGCAGGCTATGTGCGAATGTCTCAACATTAACCCTTATTTATGGTAAATAAATGCCCTTGAATTCACTAGACAAGTAACCTCAGGTTATTAAAAATGCTCTATTCTTCGTCAGTCGATATTTTCCGCGCGGTCATGAAGCGTGGCAGTTTCGTCGGTGCGGCCGATGAGCTTGGCATTTCCGGCGCGGCCGTCAGCAAGCAGATCAAGTCCCTCGAACAGCGTCTGAACCTCGTGCTGTTCTACCGCACGACACGCAGCGTCGTGCCGACCGAGGCGGCGGAACGTCTTGCTGATCTGCTGGCGCGTGGCCATGATGAATTCGGCAGTTTGCTGGATGAGCTTGGCGACGCGCAGAGCCGCCCGTCAGGCCGGCTTCGGGTCAATGTGCCGATGTCGTTTGGTGAGCTGTTCCTGCGTCGTCCCATCGCCATCTATGCCAGGCAATTTCCCGATGTCACCGTCGATGTCGATTTCGATGATCGCCGCGTTCATCTGGTAGAGGATGGTTATGATCTGGTCGTGCGGATTGGTGTGCTGGAGGATTCCGGCCTGATCGCAAGACGGGTCGGGGATTGCCCGTTATATTTGTGCGCTGCGCCCCGGCTGGTGGAAGATCACGGCCTGCCGACCGGTCCGGCGGATATTCCGGCGCTGCCGGCGGTGATCTATTCACTGGCCTCCGCCGCGTCGAGCTGGTCATGCCGTGATGCCAAGGGCGTGCAGACAACAGTGCCGCTGCGGCCGGCACTCTATGCCAACAGTGCCGGGATGATGCTCGATGCCTGTATCGAGGGGGTGGGAGTCGCCATCCTGCCGCATTTCAGCTGTGCCGACGCGCTGGCCTCGGGCCGCCTGGTCAGGCTACTGTCGGCATTCGACACGGTACCCGATCTTGGCATCTATGTTGTCTATCCCGACAAGCGCTTCGTACCGCTGAAGGTGCGAAGCTTCATCGATGTCATCGCTGCCGAGCTGGCAAGCGAGGAGGCACGGCTTGCCTTGTCCTGAGTTCGCGGCATGACCGGACCATCAAGACCGTGATCATGGTTGCCAGACAGGCGGTGACATGCTTGAAACCAGAGCTGAGACGCAAGGGAGACAGACATCATGACGATCGTCGTTGAATGTGTCGTTGATTGCCATGCGCGGCTTGGTGAGGGTGCCTGGTGGGATGCCGGTGACAGGGCCTTATGGTGGGTCGACATCAAGGCCGGCCTTGTTCACCGGTTTGATCCGTCAAGCGGCGAGAATGCAAGCTTTGCCTGGGGTGAACCGGTGGCCTGCCTCGCGCGGCGTGATGCCGGCGGGCTGATTGTCGGCGCGGCAAGCGGGATTCATCTGTTTGATCCGGACACCGGTGCGCGTCAGTTGCTGGCCGATCCGGAGCCCGGGCTGGCCGGCAACAGGTTCAATGACGGCACGACCGACCCGCAGGGCCGGTTCTGGGCCGGCACGATGCGCGATGACGGATCGCCGCCGGAACGGCGTGGCCGGTTCTATCGGATCGATGCCGACCATGAGGTGACAGGCTGGTTCGACCCGGTATTCACCACCAACGGGCTTGCCTTCTCACCTGATGGCCAGGTGATGTATCTTGCCGACACAAACCGCGATGTGCGGACCATATGGGCCTGCGACTATGACCTTGAAACCGGCATCCCGTCAGCGCAGCGGCTGTTTTTCGACACCCGCCAGATTGCCGGCCGGCCCGATGGTGGCACTGTCGATGCCGACGGGTGTTACTGGATGGCCGGCTTTGGTGGCTGGCAGGTGGTGCGAATCACGCCGGACGGGCGGGTCGACCGGATCATCGAAATGCCGGTGGAACGGCCGACCAAGGTGATGTTTGGTGGGGCCGGCCTCGACACGCTCTATGTCACCTCGATGGGGGACGGCCTTGCCGACGACCCGGCACAGACGCAGGCTGGCGGCCTGTTCGCCATCACCGGGCTTGGTACGGGCGGTGTGCCACAGGTGCGGTTTGCCGGCTGATTGCGGGTGACAGGCGCTGCCTAATGGTGCGGTTTCATGGTCTAATGGGCCGTATTTGTGCTACAACCATACCATCGTTAACGGCGCCTCTGCTGATGCGGAAAGACAGGTGATGACCGAAGACAGGTTCGACAGATTGCGTGAATGGATGGAACTCGAATTCGAGGAGACGCTGGATGATCTTCTCGAGGTCGAATTCAATGAACCGATGCTGTCGGAAGAGGTTCGCAAGCTCTATCAGAAGCAGCATCCCGACAGTCTCGAGGGGCGCATCTACTATCCGAATTTGCTTCGCCTGCAGGCCGAAATGATCAAGCTGCAGGACTGGGTCGTCAAGGAAAACGCCAAGATCCTGATCATCTGTGAGGGCCGTGACAGCGCCGGCAAGGGCGGCGTCATCAAACGCATAACGCAACGTCTGAACCCGCGCGTGGCGCGCGTCGTGGCGCTGCCGAAACCGTCCGAGCGTGAAATGTCGCAATGGTATTTCCAGCGTTATGTACCGCACCTTCCGGCCGGCGGCGAGATCGTCCTGTTCGACCGGTCATGGTATAACCGCGCCGGTGTCGAACGGGTCATGGGCTTCGCGTCCGAGGACGAGGTCGAACAGTTCTTCCAGGACGTTACCGAATTCGAGAGGATGCTGGTCCGCTCGGGAATCATCCTTTTGAAATACTGGTTCTCGATCACCGATGAAGAGCAGCAGCTTCGCTTTCTGATGCGAATCCACGACCCGATGAAACAGTGGAAACTGTCGCCGATGGATCTTGAAAGCCGGATCCGGTGGGAGCAATACACCAAGGCCAAGGAAGAGATGTTCGAGCGCACCTCGATCGACCAGGCGCCATGGTACATTGTCGAGGGAAATGACAAGAAGCGCGAGAGGCTGAACTGCATGGAGCATATTCTCTCGCGTATCCCCTACCGCGAAATCCCGCATGAGAAGGTTGTGCTGCCGGAGCGTGTGTTCAATCCGGATTACGAGCGGCGAACCCTTCCCGACGATTTGTATGTCCCCAAGATCTATTGATCAGGCTACATGGGTGACCTGCGCCCCGGTCACGGTTTTGGCGTCAGCAACTTGTGGACATCCGGTCTGATGGCGCGCCCTTCCGGCTCGCTGTAATCGACATCCTCGACGCCACAGGAAATGGCGAAACAGGCAAGTGCCACGGCTTTCGGAATTTCAACCGGCTTGTCCTTGCGCTTGCCCTTCTCGTAATACTGGATTGTGCGAATCTTCAGGCCAAGCTTTCGCGCCGCCCCGGTCTGACTCAGACCATGGGCTTTCCGCCATCGCTTGAATTCCTTTGCATTCATCGATCAATCCCGCAATAATTGCGTATATTCTGTGCATTTTATGCATATTTATCAAGGTGTGATCATGAAGGTTGGTGCCATCGCCTATAGAAAGACACCCGCGGGTGTTGAAATTTGCCTTGTCAGCAGTCGTCGCCACAAGGGCAAGCTGACCCTTCCAAAGGGTGAGGTGAAGCCTGGCGAGACACTTGTCGCGGCGGTGAAGCGCGAGCTGTTCGAGGAGGCTGGATTGCACGGCAAGGTCAAGCAGAGCAAGCGCCCGCTCTGCTTTGCGGCGAAGTCACAGCAGCGTGACCCGGTGTTCTATTTCCTCGTGAAGATCACCGATGTGAAGATGAAATGGCCAGAAAAGTCCGAACGCAAGCGTGTCTTCACCGATCTTGCCGGCATGACCGGCCTGCCGCTTGGCGATGCGCCGAAATCGCTGCTTCGTCATATGCGGCGGCTGCCGCTCTTTGCCGATGGGCGCAAGGGTGATCAGCCGGCCGCCAATCAGGTGGCCGCGAACGATCTTGTGCCCTTTCGCACCTCCGGTTTCCGGCGTACCTTTGCCCGTTGGCGTCGCGGCCCCTGAGAACCGCCTGTCGTGATGCTAGGCAGAAAAGGCCACCGCCGCGGCAATGATGGCCAGCGCGATGCCGCCCCGCCCCAGCTGTACAAGTCGCTTCATCAACGCGGCGTTGGGTGGGCGCTTGGCCTTCATCGCGCCATGCATATGGATGTTGCCGAACAGTGATGCGCCAAGGACGATCGCCGCGCCAAGAAGCTTGGCGTGAAACGCGCCATTGATGCCAAGCCCGCCGTAAAGCAGATGCGCCAGCCCGATGCCGGTGATCCACAGGGTCAGGATCGAGCCAAGCCCGATATAGCCGAGCAGGGCGAAGGCCTTGCCGACATGCGGTGGTGGCACCTCTCCGGCGCGGACATAGGCTGATTGCATGATGGTGCTGCCTACGGTGACACCGCCAGCAAACAGGATCGCGAAATAATGCAGAACCTTCAAACCAATTTCCATGAAACTCTCCCTCCGCGGCCGGCGGATGATGCATCCCGGCCTTGTCAACAGATCAAACTCTAGCATGGATTTCATGTCAGTTTTTCAAATTAAGTTTGAATCGATGAGAGCCTTCATTTGCGCTACCGTCACGCTGATGAAGGGGACGACGTTTGCGGGTTTGAGTGTGCATGTCTTCCGGGTTGATCGAATAATGGATTGGCGTGGTGTCGGAATTCGGTTTTCTGGTCTGATAGCTGCCTTGCTGATGCTGCTTGCGATCAGCCGGCCGGCCGGTCTGTATGCCCGTACCGAGGTGCCGGCGATGCGCGACACGGCTGACATTTCGGGGGCCTCGCACGCCGATACAAGCTATCTGTCATGGACGCGGGAGCGGATGCGCGGGCAGCTTGCCGCAGGTGATCTCGAACCGGCCGCGCGAACCCTGCAATGGATTCGCAGAATCGATCCCGACGATCCCGTCGCCGGTGTTCTTGCCATCGAATTGCAGTTGCAGCGCGGCGATATCGCCGCCGCCGCCATGCAGCTGATCGAGGTTCTGAACGAGGCTGATGTGCCCAGCGATACCCATGCCGAAGCGCAGCGGATCCTCGCATCTCTGGTGTCAGGAGGAGGAACCGGCGCTGCTGTAATGGTGACGCGCGACATGCTTGATGAGGCGAATTTGCCAGACGCACCGGGACGATTGCTGCTGGCGGCTGACGGTGATGGCTTTGCCTATGAGATTGGTACTTCGCCACCCGGTGATGACGACATGCCACGTCAGATCAGGAGATTTTCCGCCGCGACCCCACTTGATGAGATGCGGGCGGCAACGTCGGTCAGGATGCCGTGACAGGCCGCTAATCAACCCGGGCCGTTAATCAACCGGGCCGTTAATCAACCGGGCAAAAAGCAGGCTCTACAGTGCCGGGCGAGGCCGCAGATTGCCGACACTGTATAATGTCAGCTTGCCGCCACCTCTGCCTTGATGGCCTCGGCCTCGTAATTGAAGATATAGACGCCAGCGTAATTGTCTTCCTTGTAGACAAAGGTCTGTTTGAGATCCGCGAACACCTCGGCGGCTTTCGCCTCGAAGCGTTTCAGATCATCACTCGACTCGAACTTTGTCTGGATTGACAGGCTGCCGCACTTGCCGATCGAGATGTTCAGCGAGCGCATATTGCTGTCGACGATGAGCTTGCCAAAGGCATCGGAAATGAAGGATGCGGCAACCTTTGCCTCGGCAACACCATTGAATTTGAAATTGAAAATTTTCGCAAACATGGTCAGTCAATCTCCGCAAACATTTCGTCCAGCAGGGCTTCGGCCTCACCACCATCCATCTTGATCCGCTTCATCGCCTTTTGCTGAAGGTTCATGTCGAACTGCAGCCGTCGGCCGGCTTCGGTCATCTGGACCCGGCCCGCATCATCAACTTCGGCAAGACCGACCCGGATGATGCCTGCCGCATCGTCGGCGGGCACATTCAGCTCGGAGCAGAGCGACACATACATCTTGAAATCGTCGAGGCCGAAACGCTCGTCAACCTTCTGGAAATGCGCCAGCGCATCAAGCATGCGCTGCGATGTCAGCTCCTTCTGCTTGATCTGAAGGTCAAGCATATGCGCAATGCTGCCGGTAATCTTCTTGATTTGCGTGACCTGCTCGTCATTCAAACCCTTCGGACCACTTGGATTCAGCATGCATAGCGTGCCAAGCGCGAAATTCTCGCTGTTGATCACCGGAAAGCCGGCATAGCCGGGCCCTTGTTCCATACCTTGCAGATTCGGATGGTCCTTCCATGTGGGATCCTTGAGCATATCTTCCATAAGCAGCGGCTCGGTATCGAGGAGCACATAGGCACATACGTTGAGCTCGCTTCGTTCGGATTTTGAACCCGGCACGAAATCATCACTCCCTGCCTCGGCAATCGAACATTTCATCTCGCCGTCATAAAGGCTGAAGGTGGCTGTCTCGAAGCCGGTGATGTCCTTGGCCAGATCGCAATAGATCTGGAACAAATCGGGGTTGGGCGCGTCAATCAGGCCCGTCTTCACAACGGTCTGAGCGCGCAATTCCTCATTCGCGGGACGGGGTGCCAGACCCATATTCATGATGTACCTCCATAAGCCAAACCGCGTGCCATGGGCACGAACACTATATTCATTGAGGTATGCTGGATGACCGTCTACGGCGACGTTCACCGAGATGTAGTTTGGCGCATGTCTGACTGATGTCAATTGTGATTCGAGGGGAAATGCGAGCTTTTGCATGATTGTCCGGGCGCATTCATATCCGGCCGCCGCCCTGAGGTTGCGCACGCAATGCGTTTGCCATGCGCATGCGATCTTGCCTTTCAGCCTGTCTTCCGCAAGATAGCGCGTCGCCGTCCGGCGTCGCCACCTGCCATGGAGATCCACCGGTGACAGTTTCCGATACCGACCAGATCGATGCGCTGGCCAGTCTTGCGGCGGCCTCACTTACGCTCTGGGACGTGCCGGTGGATGCGACGGTGCGGCTGATCAACCTGTCCGAGAACGCTACCTATCTGGTGGAATCGCCCGGCGGGTTCCGCATGGTGCTGCGCCTGCATCGCGATGGCTATCACAGCCGCCGCGCGATCGAGTGCGAACTTGCCTGGATGGCGGCGCTTGCCAGCGAGGGCGGTGTCGCGACAGCGCGGCCGATTCCCGGCCGCGACGGGGCCTTGATCCAGGAGCGGGGAGGTGGTGGGCTGGCGCCGCGCCGCATGGTGATGTTCGAGTTTCTTGCCGGGACGGAACCCGACCCTGACCAGGATCTGGTCGCCCCGTTCCGGCAGCTTGGCGCCGTCGCGGCGAAGACGCATCTGCACACGGTCAGCTGGGTCCGCCCGCACCCTTTTGAAAGGCTGGTATGGGATGACGAGACGGTGTTCGGCCCGCATGCCACCTGGGGCGACTGGCGCGCCGCGCCGGGGCTTGATGTTGAAAGCATCGCCCGTCTCGAGGCCGCCGAAATGCTTGTTCGCGAACGTCTTGCCGCCTATGGTCGCGGGACGGACAGCTATGGGCTGATCCATGCGGACATGCGGCTTGCCAACCTCCTGATCGATGGTGGCAGGACAAGACTGATTGATTTCGATGATTGTGGGTTCGGGTGGTTCATGTATGACTTCGCCGCTGGCATCAGCTTCATGGAGGACGATCCCCGGGTGCCGGCATTGCGCGCCGCCTGGCTTGAGGGCTATCGCGCTGTCAGGCCGCTGAGCGCGGCCGACGAGGTGGAAATCGACAGCTTCATCATGTTGCGCCGGATGGCATTGCTGGCCTGGATCGGATCGCATGCCGGCACCGAACTGGCCCGTTCGCAGGCTCCGCATTTCGCGTTTGTCTCGGCGCGGTTGGCGCGCGATTATCTGGATCGGTGTGGCTGATGGCGTGGTTCGGGCTCAGCCCTGACGAGGCGCGCGGCCATCTTGCCATGCTTGGCTTCTCGGCGCTTGTCGCCGGCTCGTTCAGCCTTGGCACTATCGTCGCCAATGATATCGACCCGCAGGCCATCACCGCGGCGCGCTTTGTCCTGGCGACCGTCGTCATGGGGTTTGTCGCCGCCATGCAGCGCGACCTTAAGCCATCCCACCTTCGCAGGCCCTGGCGCTATTTCATTCTTGGCGGCCTGTTCACGCTGTATTTTGTGCTGATGTTCGAGGGGTTGAAGACGGCTACGCCGGTCTCGGCGGCGGCGGTGTTCACGCTGATGCCGTTGATGTCAGCTGTCTTCGGCTGGGTCTTGCTGCGCCAGGTCACGACGCCGCGTATGGCGACGGCTCTTGCCATTGCCGGTGGTGGCGCGTTGTGGGTGATTTTCCGCGGCGATCTGGCGGCGTTGACGGCGCTCGATATCGGCCGCGGCGAGATGATCTATTTCATCGGCTGTATCGCGCATGCGCTTTACACGCCGATGGTGCGCAAACTGAATGCCGGCGAGGGGGCGGCGGTCTTCACCTTCGGCATGCTGGTCGCCGGCTCGATCCTGCTTGGCGTTATCGGCTTTGATGAAATTCGCGCCACCGACTGGATGGCCCTGGCGCCGATGGTCTGGATCACCATTGGCTATCTGACGATCTTCTCCACCGCCTCGTCCTTCTTTCTGCTGCAATATGCGACCCTGCGGCTGCCAAGCGCCAAGGTCATGGCCTATTCCTATCTGACGCCGGGATGGGTGATGCTGTGGGAAATCGGCTTTGGCAACGCGCTGCCGCCGGTGCCGATGCTGCTTGGTCTTGTCGCCACGGTGGTGGCGCTGGCGATGCTGCTGCGTAACGAGGATCGCGTCGGCTAGCCGTTCCCCGGGCTGTCAGGTCTGACGACTGACAATTCCGGCACCTGACAATTCTGGCACCTAACAATTCTGGCACAGGCGCAGCGCGTCGGTCACCGCCGCATTGACGTTGCGGCTGGCCACGGCATCGCCGATCCGGTGAAGCTCGAACGCCGAAGCGCCATTGGCGGATGGCGGCTGCGCGCTGCCAGTCACCATCATCCCGAGATCGGTCACACCGCCATTGCGGGAGCGCGGCGCCAGCTCGTGAAACAGCGCATCCGCCGGCACCGTGCCATAATCGAAAATTACCTGTGCCGCGCTTTTTTCCAGATCGCTGCCGGTCAACTCGCTCCGCAGTGTGGCGACAAGCCGGTTGCCCTCGCGCCTGACGCCGACAAGCGCATGTTCGGTGGTTGTCTCGATCCCGGTCTCGGCGGCCCATTTGCGCCAGATCACCCGCTCGGCATAGGCCTGTTCCATGGCCAGCGTCTCGTCGACGGTCACCAGGCTGACCCGCGCGCCGGCGGCATGCGCGACATCCGCCGCGCTCATCGCCACATGCCGGCCGGTACCGTCGATGACAAGAACATCGGCCGCCGGCGTCACCGTCCCCTGGATGATATCCCAGGGGCTGGTCAGTTCATTACCGCCCGGCACCCGGTCGATATTGGGAACGCCGCCGGTGGCGACGATCACAAGATCGGGGTTGCAGGCCAGCACATCCCCGGCCTCGGCGAATACCCCGCATCGAAGATCGACACCAAGCTGTTCGATCTCGGCTATGCGCCAGTCGACGATGCCGATCATGTCGCGTCGCCAGTGGGCGCGCGATGCCAGCAGGACCTGCCCGCCGGCGCGCGGCGCGGCCTCGAACAGGGTTACCTTATGGCCACGCGCGGCGGCAACCCGCGCCGCCTCCAGCCCGGCCGGCCCGGCCCCGACAATGACCACACGCCGGCGCGATGTGGCGGTTTCGATACGGTGATTCAGAACCGCCTCATGGCCGGTGGCCGGGTTGTGAAGACAGGTTGGCCGCCGGTGCGACATGCAATGGGTGGCACCAACGCAAGGCCGGATCCTGTGTTCCTCGCCGGCGGCGATCTTCTCGACAAGATGCGGGTCGGCGATATGGGCGCGGGTCATCCCGACAAGATCGATCAGCCCTTCGGCAATGGCGTGGCGTGCCGTCGCCACATCGGAAATTCGCGCCGCATGCATCACCGGCAGGTCGATCTGTTCGCGAAAGGCGGCTGCCTTCGCCAGCCAGGGCGCCGTCGGCGAGGCCATGCCCGGCATGTTGTCGATGGCAAGACCTGCATAGGTGTCCATGCGGCCATAGATGGCGTTGAAGAAATCGAGAACACCTTCCGCCTGAAAACGCTTCGCGATGGCAAGACTGTCCTCGAATCCCAGCCCGTCCTGATGCCCCTCATCGACGATGAACCGGAAGCCGAGCAGGAAATCCGGCCCGACCGCCTTGCGGATGGCCTTGAAGACCTCGATCCCGAAGCGGCAGCGATTTTCCAGTGAGCCGCCCCAGGAATCGGTGCGCCGGTTCATCGCCGGCGACAGGAACTGGCCGATCAGATGCGCGCCTGACAGGCATTCAATCCCGTCCAGCCCGCCAATCTGACAGCGCCGTGCGGCGGCGACAAAATCGGCTGTCACGCGGGCAATGTCCTGATCTCCCATCTCTTTGGGGATGCTGCGGTGCAGCGTCTCGCGGATCACCGACGGGGCGATGGTTGGCAACATCGCGCCCTTGTCGAATTCGCCGCGCCGTCCAAGATGCGTGATCTGGCACATCAGGGCGCTTCCGGCCTCATGGATGCGTGAGGAAAACCGGGTCAGATGCGGGATGACCTCATCCACTCCGAGATTGAGCTGCGGCATCACCGACGGCGAATCGATCGAGACATTGGACGATCCGCCAAACATCGTCAGCCCGATCCCGCCGCGTGCCTTTTCAAGATGATAGGCCTGATAGCGGTCGGCAGGCATCCCGCCCTCACCAAGTCCGCAGGCATGGCTTGTGCTCATGATCCGGTTGCGCAGCGTCACATGTCCCAGCCTGAAGGGCTGCAGCAGCGGGTCGGTCCCCTCGGTTTTCCTGTCCGTCATGCAGTCAGCCCTCCAGCGTGGCAATCTATCCCGGCAAAATCATGCGGCGAAGCCGGGCCTGTTGCAATAGCGCGGCATATTTGGTTCTTGCCGGGCGGCGGCTAAGCCGCGATGCTGGTGATGAACAGACAGACCATCCGGGACGTTCGCGAATGTCGGACAGCAATATCGCAAACCGCCAGCGGCGCGGTCGGCGGGCCAGGGGCGCGGAACCGGCGGCATCGGCCGCGCCGGTTCTGGCCCCGGTCGGCGGCAGGCTGCAGCTTCTCGATGCGGTGGCCCTGCAGCGCATCCATGAGACCGCGCTTGTGCTGCTGGCCCGGACCGGCAT
The DNA here is from genome assembly GCA_009920665.1 of Alphaproteobacteria bacterium. GTDB lineage: Bacteria > Pseudomonadota > Alphaproteobacteria > Puniceispirillales > Puniceispirillaceae > UBA8309. The sequence goes on from RFZL01000013.1 coordinate 27,843, forward strand.
CGCCGAGGCGCCGCCGGCGGTGGTGGAGCTGGCGACCGGTGCCGGCGCGGCGCTTGGCGAGGATGGCAGGCTGCGCTTTCCGGAATCGCTTGTCGAGCGCGTGCTTGCCGGTCTGCCGCGCCAGATCGGCCTTCACGGGCGCGGTGATGAAGGACCGCTCGTCCTTGGCGGTGATGAAGTGCATGTCGGCACCGGCGGTGCCTCGCCGGAAATTCTCGACCTTGCCAGCGGGCAGTACCGGCCCTCGATGCTTGCGGATATCCATCTGGCGGCGCGGCTTGTCGATGGTCTTGAGCATGTGCATTTCTTCAGCCGACCGATGGTGGCGCGCGATATCGAGCCGCCGCTGCGGATGGAGGTGAACACCGCCTGGGCCTGCCTTGCCGGCACCGCGAAACATGTCATGGTCAGCGCGTCCTCGGTTGAGGCGGTGGATGAGATCGCCGAGCTTGTCTATATGCTTGCTGGCTCCGAAGCGGCCTTCCGCGCCGCGCCTTTCCTGTCGCTGAACGTCAATCATATCGTGCCCCCGCTGCGTTTCGACGCCGACTCCGCCGCTGTCCTGTTGCGGGCTGTCGCGCGCGGTATTCCGGTGATGGTCAACACTTTCGGCCAGCTTGGCGCGTCGAGCCCGGTCACGATCGCCGGATGTGTGGCGCAGACAACCGCCGAGACGCTTGCCGGCATGGTGCTTGCCTTTCTTGTCGATCCGGATGTGCCGGCCATTTTCGGGCCACGGCCGATGGTCACCGACCTGCGGACCGGCGCCATGTCGGGTGGCGGCGGTGAACAGGCAAAGCTGACGGCGGCGGCCATCCAGATGGCGCGGTTCTACGGGCTGCCAAGCTCGACCATCGCCGGTGCCACCGATTCGAAATGGCCGGATGCGCAGGCCGGTCACGAGAAATGCCTGGCAGTCACGCTGGCGGTGCAGGCCGGCGCGCATTTCATCACCCAGGCGGCGGGAACGCAGGCAAGTCTGATGGGAACCTCGCTTGAGGCCTATGTGATCGACAATGACATGCTTGGCGCGATCCTCAGTGCGCATACCGCCATCGAGGTGTCTGACGACACGCTGGATGCGGGCGCGATCCATGACGCGGCCACCGGCGCCGGCCATTTCCTTGGCGAGGCGACCACGCTGGCGCGGATGAACAGCGATTTCCTCTATCCTGCCATCGGTGACCGGCGCAGCATCGGTGAATGGCAGGATGCTGGCCGGCCCGATATCTGGCGGCGGGCGCATGAACGGGTGCGTGAATCTCTTGCCGCACCGCCGCGCCAGCTTGTCGATCCGGCGCTGGCGGCCCGCATCGAATCCAGATTTGCGCTGACGCCATTACCATCGGCGCTATCACAGACCCTGACCACTGACGAGGTGTCCCATGTCGGATGACAGTTTCTTCACCCCGGTTTCGGCGCTGGACATGCCGCGCTTCGCCGGCATGCCGAATTTCATGCGGTTGCCGCATCTGACGCTGGACTCGCCGCGCATCGACGAGGTGGAGATGGCGTTGGTCGGCGTTCCCTGGGATGCCGGTACGACGAACCGGCCGGGCCCCAGGCACGGGCCACGTCAACTGCGCGATCTGTCGACGATGATCCGGGCGATGAACCCGGTGACCGGTGTGGCCCCTTTCACCATGGTGAACTGCGCCGATCTTGGTGATGTCGGCCCGAACCCGATCGACCTTGATGACAGCATGCAGCGCATCGCCGGCTTCTATGGCGAACTGGCCGCGCGCGGGATTACGCCGATGACGGCCGGCGGCGATCATCTTGTTTCGCTTCCGGTGCTGCGCGGCATCGCCGCTGGCGGGGCTCTGGGGATGATCCATTTCGATGCCCATACCGACCTGTTCGACAGCTATTTTGGCGGCTTTCGCTACACCCATGGAACGCCGTTCCGGCGCGCCATTGAAGAGGGGCTTCTTGATCCGAAGCGGGTTGTGCAGATCGGCATTCGCGGCACCGCCTACAATACCGAGGATGTCGATTGGGGCCTGTCACAGGGGGTGCGGATCATCCGGATCGAGGAGCTTTTCGAGCGCGGTATCGCCGATGTGATGGCCGAGGCGCGTGAAATTGTCGGCGCGGCGCCAACCTATTGTTCCTTCGATATCGATTTCATCGATCCGAGTTTCGCCCCTGGTACGGGTACGCCCGAAATCGGCGGTGTCACATCCTTTCAGGCGCAGCAGGTCGTGCGCGAGCTGTCCGGGGTGAATCTGGTCGGTGCCGATCTTGTCGAGGTGTCACCGCCATTCGATGCCGCCGGTGGCACCGCCTGGGTCGGGGTGTCGATCATGTTCGAGCTGATGTGTGTGCTGGCCGAGGCCATTGTCGCGCGCCGCACCGGCTAGCTGGGGAGCGATCCCGGGCTTGGATCATCGCGGCCCGGTCATCCCTGGGTGGCGGTGGCTTCCATTTCGGCCCACATCTCGATCACCCATTGCCGGATGAGCAACGCCTCTTCCCAGCGGTTCGACATTTCGCGCCCGTCGGCACCGGTCATCGCATATTCCGGCGGTCCGAGCTCGCACAGGAAGATGCAGTCGCCGGCCGTGTTGCGCGCCCGCCAGCTTTCCAGCCCGTCACGCCACCATCCCCTGAACAGCTCGACCCATTTCGCATGCTGCGGGAAATCGAGCTGAAGCTGGATCTGCTGGCGGCTGGCGACGCGCCCCTGGAAACTGTCCGACCGTTCGATGATCCGACGGATCAGCCCGGCGTCACGCGCCTCGAGCGGCAGCTTGAATTCGCGGTCGACGACGAAATGTGACAGGTCGGCGCAAAGCCGCATTTCCGGCACCGCATCGATCAGGCACAGGGTGGCGTAGAGATCATTGGTGATGCAGTTGCGGTGCGTCTCGAACTGGATCGGCATGCCGACCTCGTCCGCCATATCGATCCAGCGGCGGATCACCGGAATCATCCCGTCAACACTCAGCGGCATCACCTGGCCGATGACATCCACAAAGGGAGCCCCGAAATCCTTTGCCATGATCAGCGTCTCGCGAAGTGATTCGACGCTTTTCGGGAAGGCGACGATCAGCGGCGTCAGCCCGGCGCGTTCCATATGCGGGCGCACCTCGCGGGCCTGCGCCACGTCACCGGCGCCAAGGTCGATCGCCATGCCGTCATAGCCGGCCGCGGCAACCATCTCGCAAATCCGGTCATAGGGCAGGATGGTACCGCTGTCGTCATGCGGCATCATCGCCCAGAGCGATGTGAAGGTCTTGAGCTTTCGCGACGACATGGCCCGGTCAGGCTTCCAGGCGCGCGGTGCGGCCACCCGCCACCGGCACGATCCAGGCCTCATCCATCGGCCACTGGCTTTCATCCTTCTGCATCAGGCGCTTCACCACCTCGATCTGGAACTCGATCCAGCCCATGCGATGCACCGGGCCGGCCGCCGATTCGATCTTGTCATTCAGCTTGCGGAGTTGCCAGAACGGCACCGACGGATAGCTGTGATGCGCGGTGTGGTAGGGCATCTGCCAGCACAGCCAGCGCATGACGGCGTTGGTCCGCGTCGAGCGGGTGTTGTGAAGAATGTCGGTCTCATGCGACAGGCCGAGATGCTCGATCGTGTTCTGCAGCTGATGGACCCATTTTGTCAGCACCATCGGCAGCAGCCAGAAGGTCACGGCGGCCCAGCTTTCAAACACCACCGACAATGCCGCGATGACCGCATAGCCGGCGATATGAAGGCGGGATTCGCGGATGATCTTGCCCTCCAGCGCGGCGCTGATATAGGGCTCGATGATGATTCCGCGGGCACGTCTGACCAGGCCGGTAACACGGTTCATCCAGTAGGTGATGCCGATGAAATAGACAAGATAGCTTTGCAGCGTGTAGGGCGCGCGGGTCAGTTCGCCGTCACGTTCCCAGTTCGAGGTCCAGCGATGATGCGCCTGGTGCATGGCCAGATCGTAATCACGCGGAAAGATCATCGCGAAACCGACAAGACGCCCGAAGATCTCGTTCAGCCGGCGCGTCCGGAAGACGGTCCAGTGCGACAGCTCATGCTGCGCCGCGTAGAGGAAATTGACGACCACGCCGAGGGCGAATCCGGTCGCCACCACCCACCATGTGCCCATGGCGAGGAAATGCAGATAGCCGAGCGCCGCGATGGCGCCAAGATGGCTTGCCATCTGCAGGCCGCCGGCAAGGTCGGACTTGGCGTTGAACTCCTTCAACTCTGCCCCGCTCAGGAGCTTTCTGGTCGAAAAGCTTTCTTCCACTGTTGTTACCTCGGTCGCGCAGGATTGTTGTCGTCAGGCTAACAGCCTATGGCGGGCACCGGCAAGCCGCGATGCGGCCGGTGGTCACAGCCGTGGCTGTGTCGGGTCCCGCGATCGGGTCCGGTTTACATCCGGCTGGTCGCGGCATCCCCGAGATTTTCCGCACCGCGCTCCTCCAGAAGCTGGTCGAGCCAGCCAGGGTCCATTTCCGGCACCGAGCTCAGCAGCAGATCGGTATAGGCATGGTGCGGCGGGGTGAACATCTCGTCCTTCGGGCCGGCCTCGACAATCAGCCCGTCCTTCATCACCACCACCTCGTCGGCGATGGCGCGCACCGTCGACAGATCATGCGTGATCAGCATGTAGGACAGCTTCATTTCGTCCTGAAGACGTGTCAGCAGCTTCAGGATGCCCTCGGCGACAAGCTGGTCAAGGGCCGAGGTCACCTCGTCACAGATAATGAATTTCGGTTCCGCCGCCAGCGCCCGCGCGATGCCGATACGCTGTTTCTGGCCGCCTGAAAGCTCGGAGGGCAGGCGGTCGATATACTCGCCGGGCTCCATCTCGATCTGTTCGAGAAGCTGTTCGACGCGGCGGCGCTTTTTGGCTCCCTTCAGCCCCAGATAGAATTCTACCGGGCGGCCGATAATCTCGCCGATCCGCTTGCGCGGGTTCAACGCGGTGTCGGCCATCTGGTAGATCATCTGCACCTGGCGCAGCTGATCGACACTGCGCTTGCGGTAATCGGCCGGCAGCACGGTATTTTCAAAGGCAATCTCGCCCTCGCGCGGCGGCAGCAGGCCGGTGATACAGCGGGCGGTGGTCGATTTGCCCGATCCGGACTCGCCGACGACGGCGACAGTGCGGCCTTCATGAATGTCAAAACTGACATCGCGGACCACCGGGTCGCCATCGCCATAGGCGGCGGTGACGTTGCGAAGGCTGATCACCGGCGTGGCCCCCGTCTTGACGGCGGGCTTTGGCGGGCGCTGGAAGCTGCGAACGGCCCAGAGCGATTTTGTGTAATCCTCGCGCGGTGCCTCCAGCATGGTGCGGGTATCGGCCTCCTCGACCTCGTCGCCGCGAAGCAGCACCTTCACCCGGTCCGCCATCTGCGCGACGACGGCAAGGTCATGCGTGATGTAGATGGCGGCGGTCTGGAATTGCTCGACAATCTCGCGGATCGCCGCCAGCACCTCGATCTGGGTTGTCACATCAAGCGCCGTGGTCGGCTCATCGAAGATGATCAGGTCGGGACGGCAGGACATCGCCATCGCCGTCATCGCGCGCTGCAGCTGTCCGCCAGAAACCTGATGCGGATAGCGGAACCCGATCTCGTCCGGGTTGGGAAGGCGCAGCCGGCGATACAGCTCGATGGCATCCGCCTCGGCGTCATTCCGGCTCGCCAGGCCATGGAACAGCGGTGCCTCGGAATGCTGGTTGATGATCTTGTGCGCCGGGTTGAAGCTGGCGGCAGCGGACTGCGCGACATAGGCGATGCGCTTGCCAAGAAGCTGCCGTCTGATGTCCGGCGTGGCGCCGACAAGGTCAATGCCGTCAAATTCGACCGACCCGCCGACAATCTCGCACCCGTCGCGTGTAAAGCCCATCGCGGCCAGGCCAAGCGTGGATTTGCCGGCACCCGATTCGCCGATCAGCCCCAGAACCTCGCCCCGTTTCAGGTCGAGATCGACCTTGTTGATGATCCGCACCCGCGTCTCGTCGGTGATGCCGTCGATCTCCAGATCGCGGATCCGGACAAGCATGTCCCCGTCAGCTGTCTGTTTCGCAGCCATGCGCCCTACTCCTTCAAGCCGGATGCGCGATGCAGCATCCAGTCAACGACAAAATTCACCGCGACGGTCAACAGCGCGATGGCGCCGGCCGCCATCAGCGGCAGCGAGGCTGTCAGCGGGCTGATCACGGCGAAATTGATGAATTGCGACAGGTCGCGGACCATCGTCCCCCAGTCGGCAAGCGGCGGCTGGATGCCGATTCCAAGGAAGGACAACGAGGCGATGGTCAGGAAGACAAAGCAGAATCGCAGCCCGAATTCGGCCAGCAGCGGGGCAAAGGCGTTCGGTGTGATCTCGCTGAAGATCAGATAGGACAGCTTTTCGCCGCGCAGTTTCGCCGCCTCGAAGAAATCCATCACCACGATGTTCATGCCGACGGCGCGCGCCAGCCTGAACACGCGGGTGGAATCAAGCACCGCGATGATGACGATCATGAACAGGGTGACCATCGATTTCTGTGATCCGAACCAGGCCGTGGCGATGGTCATCAGCAACAGCGCGAAGATCAGCTGCGGGATCGACATCAGCATATCGACGATGCGCGACAGGACCTGATCAAGGACGCCGCCGATGGTGGCGGCCAGAAATCCGAGGCTGATGCCGATGAAGAAGGCCAGCAGGGTTGTGACGAAGGCAATGCCGACGGTGTTCTGCGCGCCATAGATGAGGCGCGAGAGAATGTCGCGTCCGATCTGGTCGGTGCCGAGGAAATGTGCCGGGTTGCCGCCCATTTCGGGATTGCCGCCGGGAAGGACATTGGCGTCCTTGAAAATCTCCGCCTGACCGTAGGGTGCGATGAAATCGGCGAAGATGGCGACAATGGCATAGATCAGGATCAGCAGGATCCCAAGCGCCGCTGTCACCGGCATCGAGCGGAACAGTTTTTTCGAGGCCCTGGTGCCAACATGGCGGCCGAGCTGCTGGAACAGGAAGCCGACAATGCCGAAACCGACGACACCATGCACCGCCCAGCGGAAGAAGGTCGCGCCGGGGTTCATGCCGGGGCCGAAATACAGAGCGATGCCCTGATAGAGGGTGACCAGGAGGAGGCTGTAACCGAAGGCGCCTGTCGGGGTGATATCGCGCAACCGCTCGATCGATCTGGCGCCACCAATCTGCCGTCCACCGAAATACAGCGTCAGCGCGCCGGCGACGACAAGGGCCGACCAGTAGGAAAGTGGCAGGGTTGGCATCACGCGTCTCCTATTTCGGCAGCCGCAGCCGCGGGTTGGAGAGGATCGACATGACGTCGGCGATCAGGTTCAACGAGATATAGGCCGCCGCGAAGACAAGGCAGCAGGCCTGCACCACCGGTATGTCGCGGATTTTCACCGAATCAACGAATAGCTGACCAACCCCGGGATAGACGAACACCACCTCGACCACGACCACGCCGGTGATCAGATAGGCAAGATTCAGCGCGATCACATTGATGATCGGCGCCAGCGCGTTCGGTAGCGCGTGCACGACGATGATGCGGAAAGGCGACAGGCCCTTGAGGCGCGCCATCTCGATATAGGGCGAGGCAAGCAGATTGATGATTGCCGCCCGCGTCATCCGCATCATATGCGCCGTCACCACCAGCGTCAGCGTCAAGGCCGGCAGCATCGTCTTCTCCAGCTTCTGGCCGAAATCCATGCCGTCATGAATGTTCGAGAGGGACGGGAACACCGGGCTGAGGACCGCCAGCAGCAGGATCAGGATATAGGCGACGAAGAATTCCGGGCTGGAGATCGAGGTCAGGGTGCTGACATTGGCGATGCGGTCGAAGATCGAATAGCGGTACAGCGCCGCCAGAACGCCGATGAGCAGTGACAATGGCACGGCGATCGCCGCCGTGACGCCGGCAAGAAACAGCGTGTTGGCGAAGCGCGGGGCCAACTGGTCGGCAACAGTGCCGAAATTGGCGTCGGCCGTGGTGCCGGCATAGGACGAGAAATTGGCTTTCGCGAAACTGGTGCCGAAATCCCACTGCACCGCGCCGAGCAGCCAGTCGAAATAGCGGATATGGATCGGTTTATCGAGGCCGAGATCCTTGCGGATCGCGGCCACCGCCTCGGGCGTTGCCGATTGCCCGAGAAGTGCCTGCGCGAAATCGCCCGGCAGCATGTTGACGGCGAGAAAAATAATCACCGACACCATGAACATGGTCAGCAGACCAAGCCCGAGGCGCTTGCCGATGATGGTGATTACATTGTTCATCCCTGCCTCATGCATCGCTCACGGTCATGGCCCCGGTTTTACGGGTGATCGCGAACAGACAAATGTCAGAATCAGTAAATAAAGGAAAAGGCGGGACCCGAAGGTCCCGCCGGGATGTATTCAGGATCAGGCCGTCCACCAGCGCTTGCAGCTGCGCAGGTTGTCGAGCATCCAGAGATTGCCGGTCTTGCCGCTATGCTCGACACGGTTCGATTTCGCGTCGACATAATTCTGGTACATCGGCACGACGGTGGCACCCTCGTCACGGCAGATGGACTGCATCTCGCGGTAGATTTCACTACGAAGCCCGGTGTCGAGCTGGGCGCGGCCCTCGAGAAGCAGCTTCTGGAAGCGCTCATTCTGCCAGCCGGTATCGTTCCACGGAACGCCGGACTCATAGGCGGTCGAGAACATCCAGTCCTCGGTCGCGCGGCCGGACCAGTAGCAGGCACACCATGGCTTCTTCAGCCAGACATTCGACCAGTAACCGTCAGCCGGCTCCTGGACGATGTTGATGTTGATTCCCGCGCCATTGCCGGAGTTCTGATAGAGCTGACCGGCATCGACCGCACCGGCGAAGGCACCGTCGGACACGCTCAGATCAACGTTGAGCGAGGACAGGCCGGCTTCCTTCAGATAGAACTTGGCCTTGTCAGGGTCATACTCGGTCTGCTCGAGATCGGCGGCGTAATACTGGTTCGCCGGCCCGATCGGGTGGTCGTTGCCGACCGCACCGTGACCAAGCAGGATCTTGTCGACCATCTCCTGGCGGTTGACGGCGTATTTCAGCGCCCGGCGCACATTCACATCATCGAAGGGCGCGTTGCCGACCAGCATCGGGAAGGTGTTGTGCATGTTGCCCGTCACCTCGATGATGTCGATGTTGATGTAGGCGTTCAGCAGCTTCACCGATTTGAAGTCAACCCGGTTGATGGCGTCGACCTGGCTTGTCATCAGCGCGTTGACACGGGCCGAGGCATCAGCGATGTAGATCTGCTCGACCTCGGCGAAATAGCCGCGGTTGTCAGCATCCCAGTGATCCTCGAACTTGGTGACAAGCGCACGAACGCCGGGCTCGAACGAGACCACCTTGTAGGGGCCGGTTCCAATGCCACCGGCGATCGCCTCGGCGATCTGGCCGGCCGGGAACATGCAGATATGATAGTCGGACACCAGATACGGGAAGTCGGCGCTGCCGGACTTCAGGACAAACTGTACCTGATGGTCGGACAGCTTCTTCATCTCGGAGACCGCAGAGACGATCGGCTTGGCGGCCGACTTGGCGCCTTCCTCGACATGCATGTTCATCGACTCGATGACGTCATCGGCGCCGAAAGGCTTGCCATTGTGGAACGTCACACCCTTGCGCAGATTGAAGGTCCAGATCTTCGCGTCGGGCGATGCCTCCCAGCTTTCCGCCAGTTCGCCGACAAGCTCGCCAGCTGACGATACTTCGGTCAGCGTCTCGAACACACAGCCGGCGCCCATATTGATCATGAAACTGTCGGAATGGGTACGGCTGTCCCAGGTATCCGACGTGTTGCCGCCGGACATGCCGATGCGGTAGGTGCCGCCATGCTTTGGCGCGGCCATCGCCGGCATGCCGGTAACGGACAGCGCGCCCGCGGCAGCGGCTGTCTTCAATGCGGTCCGTCTTGAAATGTTCAAAGTCATTTTTTCCTCCTCCTGCTTTGCCGGACACCGGCCTCAAGCTGGGATTGTCGTTGCACCATGAGACAAAAAGTATTCAGGATTCGCCAGTCAATGCAAGCGCTATTGCCATTGCATCGGCACTAAACTGGCCGGTATCTTGCAATTAGGATGATGCGCCGGAATCTGATGCTGCTGTCGTGAACACGGTCATGGCAGGTTGCGGTGCGCGCCTGTCATTCGGCGGAGGGCGCCGACGATGCATTCCAGCTGGCTAGAATGGCGTCATGGCGAAGCAGCGCCTTGGTGTCGCGGCGCACGCCGATCCAGCGCAGATGGATCGAGTTGCGGACGATTTCCTCATCGAGTGCCTTCAATTCGTCGGCAATCGGTGCCCAATGGAAGACCGCGTCAGAACTGGCCCGAAAGGCGGCTGGCCCGTCGGCGATGTCGGCCCAGTTGGCAAAGCTGGCGCGGCGATGGCCTTCGGCCAGCATCTCGAGGAACACTTTCGCTTCGACATCCTGCTGTTCGTAATCGGTCAGCACCTCATCCATGATGCCGCCGGCAAAACCGGCGCTTTGCTGATGGTCAAGGGTGCCGCGAACATGGAACTGCGCCGCCGCGAACAGCGCCATGTCGGCGACGGCGGCGCCGAAGATATGCCAGCGCGCAATCCGCAGCGAGGTCAGGAAATCCTCGTTCGTGAACAGCTTCGGATATTGCATGCCGGCGCGCGCCTTGATGTAGGTATAGAGCGTCACCTGCGAAACATAGGCGGCGTTTTTCGCCGTATGCTCAATCAATTGCCGGTAGGATTCGATGGGTGGCTGGCCAATGAATCCCAGCGTTCGAAAGACCGATTTGAGCGTTTCCGGCAGAGGCATTTTTCTCGAAAACAGAAAAGTGGTTGTCATTTTTGCACTCCTGAGTACCATCGGGGCGCAACGAAGTCGCGGTAAAAAACAATAACAGACCGTGATGGAAGGGGAGGCTTCGGGGCTGACATTCCTCAGCTGGTTCCGGAGCTAAGGTGCTACTCGCCGCGAGGCGGGTGCTTCAACAGGAGGAATTTCCATGTCAAACGAAGCAGCTGGTACGTCCAGCCATTGGGAGAAGTCCAAGCGCTTGCTGTTCATCACGCTGGCGATCTGGGCCTTCTTCTCTTTCGTCGTGCACTGGTTCGGTTCTGCCCTGAATGGTGCCGAGGGATCATTCCCCGGCGGCTATTTCATGGCTGGCCAGGGCTCGCAGATCGCCTTCGTCATTCTGATTTTCTGGTTCGTTTCGCGCCAGAACAGGCTTGATGACGAACATGGTGTTTCTGAGGAATAGGGGGAACTCACCATGATGAAACTCGAAGGCGGATTCATTCAGAATCTCGGCCGGGTCTACGGAATCTATACACTGGGTTTCCTGGGCTTTGTCATTCTCATGGCCATTCTCGAACAGGCCGGCGTGGCACCACGCTATATCGGCTATATGTTCGTTGGCTTCACAATTCTCATCTACGCGCTGATCGGCATCCTTTCGCGGACCATGCAGTCCAACGAATATTATGTTGCCGGCAGGCAGGTGCCAGCCGTCTTCAACGGGATGGCGACGGCGGCCGACTGGATGTCGGGTGCCTCGTTCATCGCGATGGCCGGTGGTATCTATCTGCGGGGTTATCCCTATATGGCGTTCCTCGTCGGCTGGACCGGCGGTTACGTTCTTGTGGCAAGCCTTCTGGCGCCCTATCTGCGCAAGTTCGGCTGCTACACAGTGCCTGACTTCATCGGAACCCGCTATGGTGGCAACCTGGCGCGTTTCTGTGCGGTTGTCATTCTTGTGGTGGCGTCCTTCACCTATGTGACGGCGCAGATCACCGGCACCGGCATCGTGGCCTCGCGCGCGCTCGACATTCCGTTCGAGGTTGGCGTCTGGTTCGGCCTTGCCGGCATTCTTGTATGTTCGATGCTTGGCGGTATGAAGGCTGTGACCTGGACCCAGGTGGCGCAATATATCGTGTTGATCATCGCCTATCTGTTGCCGGTCTTCTGGATGTCGAACAAGCTGGATTACGGTTTGATTCCGCAATTCGCCCAGTTCGACGCTGTCCTGCCGAGGCGGCCGCCCAGGCGAAGGGTCTTGCCGCGCTCACTGTCGGCATCAATGACGCCAGCGACACGCTGATGGCAAAATGGAAGTTCCTGACCCTCGTGCTCTGCATGATGGCCGGTACAGCCTCGCTGCCGCACGTTCTGATGCGTTACTTCACGACGCCGTCGGTGAAGGCAGCCCGCCAGTCAGTCGGCTGGTCGCTGATCTTCATCTTCCTTCTGTACTTCACGGCGCCCGCGCTGGCGACCTTCACCAAGCTGTCGATCCTGGATCCGAATCTGGCGACCGGCATCATTGGCTCGTCGATTGCCGAGGTGCAGGCGCTTGACTGGGTCCAGAACTGGTCCAGTGTCGGCTTTGTGAAAATCATCGATGGCAATGGTGACGGTCTTCTGCAGATCAACGAGTTCTTCATGAAGGGTGACATTGTGGTTCTGGCGACGCCGGAAATCGCCGGTCTTCCCTATGTGATCTCGGGCCTTGTGGCTGCCGGTGGCCTTGCTGCCGCCATGTCGACCGCTGACGGCCTGCTTCTGGCCATCGCCAACGCCCTGTCGCACGATCTGTACTACAAGATCATCGACCCGAAGGCGGATACCAAGACACGTCTTGTCGTGGCGCGGATCCTGCTTCTCGCGGTTGGTGCAGCAGCGGCCTTCGTGGCGTCAGCCAAGCTCACCGGAATTCTCGGTGCGGTTGCCTGGGCGTTCTGTTTCGCGAACTCCGGTCTGTTCTTCCCGCTGGTCCTTGGTGTCTGGTGGAAGCGGGCCAACCGTGCCGGTGCGGTGGCAGGTATGATTGGCGGCTTTGCTGCCGGTGCCTGGTACCTCTACATGGTGCAGTTCGGTGGCATGGCCCCGTGGCTTGGTCTTGACGGTCTTCGCTTCGGCATGATCGGCATGCCTGTCAGCCTGGTGCTGATGGTTGTCGTATCGCTGATGACCGAGGAGCCGGACGAGGAAACCCAGAAAATGGTTGACGCGATCCGGGTACCAAGAGGCGAGACGGTTACCAACGCCTGACGCCGGGTCCATGCGCCGCCATGGATGATGGGCCATGGATGACGGATAAAATGTCGCGGAGCAGGGAGGCTTTCCTGCTCCGTTTCTTTTCAGCATACTTTGTGCGGTTACAGGTTATCGGGGAACGATGATGTTCGAAGGCATTCCAATCTGGGTCATCCTCATCGACTATGCGATGGGGCTGGTCATGTGGACGCTGGTTGGCCGGTTCGGGATGAGCCTGTTCGTCTCCGAACAATCGGATTTCTTCTTCATGAAGGCCTTCGTGAAGATGACCGACCCGCTGATCAGGGCGATGAACAAACTGACGCCGGGCTTTCTTGTCGACAGGCTGCGCCCGCTTTATGTCGCCTGGTTCATCTTCATGATCCGCTTCTACATCATGCCGGTACTTCTCGGCTATGATGTGATGGGCATGCTGTCCTTCCCGCTCGAATCCGAGCTGGCGCATGTGATCTACGAATTCGGTCAGATATTCCGCTAGAGGGTGATGATGTCGCTTGTTGCTGTTGATGTTGGCGGCACCAATGTTCGTTTTGCGATGGCCGGCGCGGATGGCCTGTCGGCGCATCACAGCATGCTGTGTCGCGATTTTCCGACGCTCGAGGCGGCCTTCCTTGCCTATCAGGAACGGATCGAACAGCCAGTTACCGCGGCCAGCATCGCGGTGGCCGGGCCGGTGCAGTCCGAACATGTCACTGTCACCAACAATCACTGGCGTTTCGGCAAGCGCGACCTGATGCAGGCGCTGCGGCTGGACAGGCTGCTTGTCGTCAATGATTTCACGGCACAGGCGCTGGCGCAGAATGATCCGACGGCGCATGGCAATCTGCCGCTCCTCGAAGGCGACGGACAGGCGGCGGCACCGCTTCTGGTCATCGGCCCCGGGACCGGCCTCGGGGTGGCCGCGCTTGTACCTTCGCCGCTGGGTCCGGTGCCGCTGGAAGGCGAGGGCGGTCACGTCGGGTTCGCACCGCAGGATGATCTGGAGGCTGACCTGTTGCAGCGCTTGCAGGCCGAAATCCCGCATGTCTCTGCCGAGCATCTTGTCAGCGGCGGCGGGCTCGAGACGCTGTACCGGCTGTTGTCCGGCGGTGCCGAACTGCCGGCCCCGGAGATCGGCGCGGCGGCGCTGGCCGGCGATGTGACGGCGCGCCGGGCGGTGCATATGATGCTTGGCATTCTGGGAACGGTGATGGCCGACGCCATCCTGACGATCGGATGCTGGCGCGGGGCGGTCATCGCCGGCGGCATCGTCGCGCAGCTTCACGGTCTTGTCGCGGACAGCCCCTTTGCCGCACGCCTGCGCCATGGTGGCACGATGGGACACCTTCTTGCCGATCTGCCGGTCTGGCTGTCGGTTGACCCGCATGCCGGGCTGCGCGGGGCGGCGGCGGCGTTCGAGAATGCCAGCCTTGCCTCGCGTGTGATTGCCGCTGCCTAGCCGGCGAGGCTCCGTCCGGCGAAACGCGGTATCGTAAAACGCGGCATTGCAAAGCTTGCCAGACCAAGCACCAGCGCCAGCCCGCCAAGCAGCAGCAGCGTCGCATCCAGCCCGATGAAATGCGCCGTGACACCGAACAGCGCCGGCCCGCTGATCAGCCCGACATAGGCAAAACCGACAATGATCGAAATTTCCCTCAGCGGCCGGTCCCCGGCGGCGTGTCCGGCCTCGGAAATGATAATCGGAAAGGCGTTGCCAACCGCCAGTCCCATGACAACATAGGCGGTCATCAGAAGCGGCACCTGCGCTGTTGTCACGGCCAGCATCAACAGGCTGGCCGCGATGATCAGCGGCACGGCAAGAAGAAGATGCGGCCTGATGCGTGCTGTCAGCCAGTCGCCGGTGAATCTGATGACGGTCATCGCGACGCTGAACCACAGTACGGCATGACCGGCCTCGGCGACAGGCAGGCCGACCGAGCGGTGAAGATGCAGCGCCGACCAGTCGATGATCCCGCCCTCGGTCAATGTCGCCAGCAGAATGGCAAGGCCAAGGAAGATGATCACCCCATAGGGCAGCCTGAAATCCGGCATCGGCTGCGCTGTGCCATCAGCATCGGTATCGGCGATGGCAACCCAGCCGCGCCGCGCCGCCATGAACCCGCCATAGATGACGGCGCAGGCAAGAATGCCCGCGTCAAGCCGGCCCGGGTCATGCGCCATCAGGATGGTGACCAGCCCGGCCCCGATCAGCACGCCGAGCGAGAACAGCGCGTGGAAGAACGACATGGCCCGTCTGCCGGTCGCCTGTTCCCATTGCGATGCCTGGCTGTTCAGCGCGGTATCGACAAACCCGGCGGCAAAGCCGGTGAAAATACCGCACAGGAAAAACAGTGGCGGTGAGCCGGTTGTCAGGCACAGCGCAAAGCCGATGGCGTAGGCCGGGCCGGCAAAGCGGATCAGCCGCACCGGATCCTGAAAGGGCCGGAAGCGCGTGACCATGAAGATGGCGGCGCACAGGCTGATGCCGATCAGCAGCAGGAAGCCGGCAATCATCAACTCGCTGAGGCCGAGATCGGCGCTTCGTGCCGGCACCAGCGCGCCCCACATCCCCATGAACAGGCCAAGCCCGAGAAATCCGGCCAGAATCGACCGCCGCGCGGCACCAGTCAGCGGATCAGGCTGGGCGTCAAGCCCGGTGGTGTCCGGCGTGTCAATTGTCATCGGGTTTCAGAGCGCCGCCGCGGTCTTTGCGCGGGCGGCGATGGCATCGAATTCGCCGCCGGCAATATCAGCCTGCGGGGCCACCCAGCTACCGCCGACGCAAGGCACATTCGCCAGCGCCAACCAGTCCGGTGCCGTCGCCGCGGTGATGCCGCCGGTCGGACAGACCGAAATGCCCGGAAGCGGGCTGATCAGCGATTTGATGAATCCGGTGCCGCCGGCGGCATTTGCCGGAAAGAACTTCACCGCATCGAACCCGGCCTCCTGCAGCGCCATCATCTCGGATACGCTTGATGCGCCGGGCAGAAGCGGCAGCCCGGCCATCCGGCACACCTCGATCACCGCTGGCGTGGTCCCCGGCGAGACAGCAAAGGCAGCACCGGCATTCCGGGCGGCGCTGGCAAGGTCGGCGTTGATCACGGTGCCGGCCCCGATCGTGATATCGGGGCAGGCGGCGGCGACAGCGCGAATGGAGTCGAGTGCCGCCGGCGTCCGCAAGGTGATCTCGATGGTCTTCAGCCCGCCGTGAAGCAATGCCTCGGCAAGCGGAACCGCCTGCCGACTGTCATCGATGACGATCACCGGCATGACCGGGCCAAGCGCCAGGATTTCATGAATTGTGGACATGACTCAGATCTCCGTGAAGGTGAGGCCGGCGCCCTGTTCCGCCGATCCGGACGCGGCGCGCATGGCGTTGAACAGAGGGCGGGCAAAGCCGCGCTGTGGGGCACCGTTGATAGGGCCGAAAGCGGGCCGTGACGACAGGTCGGCGGCGACGCCTAGCGTGCCGGCACCGGCATCGAGCCGGATCATGTCGCCATCGGCGATGCGGCCAATGGCGCCGCCTGCCACCGCCTCGGGGGTGACATGGATGGCCGCCGGAACGGTTCCCGATGCGCCCGACATGCGCCCGTCGGTGACCAGCGCGACGGCGAAGCCCTGATCCTGCAGGTTGGCCAGCATCGGTGTCAGGCTGTGCAGTTCGGGCATCCCGTTGGCCTGTGGGCCCTGGCCACGCACGACAACGACGACATCGCGATTCAGCCTGCCCTCGGCATAGGCTGTCTTGACCGCGGCCTCGTCGGCGAACACCGCCGCCGGCGCCTCGATGACATGGCGGTCCTTGGCGACCGCCGAAATCTTGATCACCGCCTTGCCAAGATCACCATCAAGCATCCGCAGCCCGCCATTGACAGCGTGCGGGTCCGCTGCCGGGCGCAGGATCTGCGGGTCGAGCGAGGTGTCGGGGGCCGGGCGCCAGCGAAGCTTGCCGTCGCCAAGAACCGGTTCGCTGGCATAATCGGCAAGGCTATCGCCGGCGATGGTGGCGGCGCTGCCATCGAGAAGGCCGGCGCCAAGAAGTTCGCGAATGACGTATCCGATGCCGCCGGCGGCGTGGAAATGATTCACATCCGCCTCGCCGTTCGGATAGACACGCGCGAGAAGAGGCGTGATCTCGGACAGGTCGGCGAAATCCTCCCAGGACAGGGTGATGCCGGCGGCGGCGGCCATCGCCGGCAGATGCAGCGTGTGATTGGTCGACCCGCCGGTGGCATGGAGCCCGATGATGGCGTTGACGAAACTGCGCTCGTCAAGACACCGGCCAATCGGCCGCGGGTTGGCACCGCCCCGGGCGATTTCAAGGGCGCGCTCGGTCGCCGCCACCGTCAGCGCGTGGCGCAGATCGTCATGCGGGTTGACGAAGGCGGCGCCGGGAAGATGCAGCCCCATCACCTCCATCAGCATCTGGTTCGAATTCGCGGTGCCGTAGAAGGTACAGGTTCCGGGCCCGTGATAGGCCGCCACCTCCGAGCGCAACAGATCCTCGCGGCTGGCCTCGCCGCGGGCAAAGGCCTTGCGGATGGAAGCCTTCTCGGCATTCGGCAGGCCGCTCGTCATCGGCCCGGCGGGAACGAAGATCACCGGCAAATGACCAAAGGACAGCGCCCCGATGACAAGCCCGGGCACGATCTTGTCGCAGACGCCAAGGCACAGCGCCGCGTCATAGACACCATGCGACAGGCCGACCGCCGTCGCCATCGCGATGACATCGCGGCTGAGAAGCGACAATTCCATGCCGGGCCGGCCCTGGGTGACACCGTCACACATTGCCGGCACACCGCCGGCCACCTGCGCGGTGCCGCCGGCCGCGCGCGCCGCGGCACGGATCACCTGCGGGTAGGTCTCGAAAGGCTGATGCGCCGACAGCATGTCGTTATAGGCGGTGATGATGCCGATATTCGCTGCCCGCCGGTCGCCGGCGGCAAGCACATTCTGCTGGTCCTCGCCGGCCGCGGCGGCGGCATGCGCCATGTTCGAACATCCGACCTGGCGGCGGTCGCTGTCCGGCGATGCCTCCATCGCCGCGATATCCTCGAGATAGGCCCGGCGGCGGTCATGGCTACGCAGGCGGATCCGTTCGGTAACGCTGGCAACGCGGTCGTGAAGTTCGGTCATGGTCTGGTTCCCTGGCCGTATGGGCGGGTTGTTCTGTCACGCAGTATCTCACAGCGGCAGCCACCTGTCACAGGGTCAGCCACCTGTCAAAGGGGCCTAGTCCTCATGCGGGTCGACCCATTCACGCCCGTCATCGCCAAGCAGGTTGTCCGCCGGCCCCATCGTGCCGGACCGGTAGAGTTCGGGCGCACGGTCACGGATCATCTTGATCACCGGGTCGATGATATCCCAGGCGGCGAACACCTCGTCACGCCGCATGAACAATGTCTGGTTGCCGCGCGCCGTATCCATCAGAAGTCTTTCATAGGCGTCCGGCAGCCGTGAGTCGAACGTATCATCGAAGCTGAGATTGAGTTCCGACGGGAACAGGCGCATGCCGCCCGGCCCCGGTTCCTTGGAGATCAGCTGCAGGCGCAGCCCCTCGCGCGGCTGCAGCCGGATGATCAGGCGGTTTGGCGGGCTGTCGATGTCGCCGCCGCCATTGCGCTGGAAGATATCATGCGGGCGCTGCTTGAAGGTGATGACGATTTCCGAGGCACGGCGGGCCAGCTTCTTGCCGGTGCGGATATAGAAGGGAACGCCGGCCCAGCGCCAGTTATCGACCGCCAGCTTCATCGCGACAAAGGTCTCGGTGTTGGACTGGTGGCCAAGCGCGGTGGCGTATTCCTGATACTGGCCGCAGACGATATCCTCCGCCTCGATGGGCCGGATGGCGCGAAGAACGCGCAGCTTTTCATCGCGCACCTGATCGGCGTTGAAGAAAGATGGCGGTTCCATCGCCACCAGACAGACAAGCTGCAGAAGATGGTTCTGCACCATGTCGCGCACCGCGCCATAGGCGTCGTAATAGTCGGCGCGGTTGTCGACACCGACCGTCTCGGCGACGGTGATCTGGACATGGTCGATATGGCTGTTGTTCCATTGTGTCTCGAAAATCACATTCGCAAAGCGCAGCGCCATCAGGTTCTGTACCGTTTCCTTGCCAAGATAATGGTCGATCCGGTAGATCTGCGTTTCGTCGAAGATCTCGGCAAGTTCGGCATTGATGGCGCGGCTCGACGCGCCGTCATGACCAAGCGGCTTTTCGACGACAAGGCGCGCCTGCGGAGTGACAAGCCCGGCCGATTTCAACAGCCGCGTGGCGTCGCCGAACAGGCTTGGCGCGATGGCAAGATAGAAGATCGTCGGCCGGTCGGCATTGGCACGGGCAGTGATGAAATCGGTAAGCTGGTCGGCGCCGTCACCTGATTTCGCATCAAGCGTGAGGATCGTGATCAGGGCCAGGAAGCCCTGCCAGTCCGCCTCGCTGGCATGTCCATCCGCCAGCGCATCCTCGCAGAACGGGCGAAGCTTCGTCGCAAATTCATCACTGCCAATCTCGCGGCGCGAGGCGGCGGCGATCCGGTATTCGGATGTGACCTGGCCATCAAGATAGCGCCAGAACAGCGCCGGAAAAATCTTCCGAAGCGCCAGATCGCCGGTACCACCGATGATGATATAGTCGCTCGGGCTAAGATTGACGGAATGCGTCTTCGCTTCGCTCATGGTAACTGTCTCCGCCCCGTCATTCCGTCTGCCACGGTCATGTTCACCGGCTAGAGTTTCAGAATTGTGCCGGCGGTGTCCAGCATCCGGTTTGAAAAACCCCATTCATTGTCATACCAGGCCAGCACCCGTGCCATGCCGCCGGGCATCACGCGCGTCTGGTCGAGATGCACGACTGCCGAGGCCGGGTCATGATTGAAGTCGCTTGAAACAAGCGGCCTGTCGGTCACATTCATGACCGGCCCCATGCGCTCGGCCGCCTGGGTCAGCGCCGCGTTGATATCCCCGGCGGTCATTCTGCGCGCCGGTTCGAAAACAAGATCGACCGCAGATACATTCGGGGTCGGCACGCGGATGGCGACGCCGTCAAGCTTGCCGTCAAGCGCCGGAAGGACAAGACCGACAGCCCGCGCGGCGCCGGTTGTCGAGGGCACCATGTTCAGTGCCGCGGCGCGCGCCCGGTACGGGTCCTTGTGATCGCCATCGACAAGATTCTGGTCACCCGTATAAGCGTGGATTGTGGTCATGAAGCCCTGGTTGATGCCGCAGGATTCCTGCAGCGCGGCGGCCACCGGTGCCAGGCAGTTGGTGGTACAGGACGCGTTCGAGATGATCCGCATGTCCGGCGTCAGGCTGTCATGATTGACGCCGTAGACGATGGTCGCATCGGCACCGCTTGACGGTGCCGATACCAGCACCCGGCCGGCGCCGGCGTCGAGATGGCGTGTTGCGGCCTCGGCCGAGGTGAAGATGCCGGTGCATTCCATGACAAGGTCGACACCGCGCTCGCCCCAGGCGCAGGCCTCGGGGTCACGATGGCTCATATAAGCAATGCGATGCCCGTCAACCTCGAGAAAATCATCGCCAGACGCAACTTCGCAGGCGAGGCGGCCATGCGTTGAATCAAGTTCGAGAAGCAGCGCGGCGGTTTCCGCCGGGGCCAGGTCGTTGATGGCGACAATCCGGAAATCATCGCGTGGCGATTCGATCAGCGCACGCACGACATTGCGGCCGATCCGCCCAAACCCGTTTATGGCAACCTGTTTCATGGATGGCACCCCATTTTTCAGTTTCCCGGGTGATACATCAGCCTCGCCAGCGCGTCAATTAATAAATCAAATTGATTTAAAAATAAATTGTGCATGATTTACAATGAATTCCCGTACTAGGTCTCTGGGCCTGACAGGATAACTGTCCTATGATGATAAATATTGGGCATAATTGCGTTTGTGGGGCGGTGCCTCTACCCTGCCGTCAACCAATCAGGGCGTATGAATCAGGGGACATAGGTCAGGGGACATAGCTGATGAACACCCGCTCACCGGCTGGCCAGTCACCGATTGGCGACCATATCTCGACTACGCTGCATGGTGGCAACCAGGTCAGCGTCGGCCAGTATAACGAGCGGCTGGTGATTTCGCTGCTACGTCGCCATGGCTGGCTGACCAAGGCCGATCTGGCGCGCATGACCGGATTGTCGGCGCAGACCATGACGGTGATCGTCAAACGTCTGATCGCCAGCGAGCTGCTGCTGAGCGGTGACAAGGTGCGCGGTCGCGTTGGCCAGCCATCGACGCCCTTTGCGCTCAATCCGCTTGGCGCCGTGTCGATTGGCATCAAGATTGGCCGCCGGTCGCTCGATCTCATCGCCATGGGGTTTGATGGCACCGTTCTGGCGCGGCGTACCGAACGGTTCGCACTGCCCGATGCGGCGGCGACCCTGCGGCTCATTGACGACAATCTTCCCGGCCTGCTTGAAGATTTGCCGGCTGAACAGAGGACGCGCATTCTGGGCGCCGGCGTGGCGATGCCGCGGACGCTGGCCGGGTGGGAGAGTGAGATGAACCTTCCGGCCGGTGCGCTTGATGACTGGAACGAGGTCGATATTGTCGCCGAGGTCGAGAACCGGATTGGCGCCTCGACCTACCTTCTTCACGATGTTTCGGCGGCCTGCCTTGCCGAGCTGTGCTTCGGGCGGGGCAAGGAAATCCAGAATTTCCTCTATCTATATGTCGGCAGTTTCGTCGGTGGCGGGCTGGTCCTGTCGAACCAGCTGCAGACAGGTGCACGCGGCGCCGCCGCCGCCATCGGATCGCTTCCGACCGGGCTGTGCTCGGCAGGTATACCACCTCAGCTGATCGAGAAGGCCTCGCTGACCGGATTCGAGGCACTGGTCCGCGCAGCTGGTCGCGAGGATCCACATTCCTTCTATTATGGCGAGCAGGATGCGACCACCGTCAGGGTCTTTGCCGAATGGGCCGAAGGGGCGGCGCAAAGCCTTGCCTTCGCCATCACCTCCACCGCCTCGATCCTCGATCTCGACGCTGTCATTCTGGCCGGCGGCTTGCCTGAGGACCGAACCGCCGATCTGCTGCGGATGACTGGGGCGGCGCTGGCCAGCTACAACAGCAAGGGGCTGCACATGCCGCAGCTTCACCAGGCCGAGATCGGCATCACCGCGCGCGCCATCGGCAGTGCCTTTCTGCCGATCTATGCGAATTTCTCGCTTGATCGGGATTCACTGCTGATCAACATGTAGGCTCAGGATCGCCGGGAGACAGCTATGCACCCGCTTTTGCGTGAACAGGATGTCGAAGCCTATCACCGCGACGGGGCGGTGCTGGTCCGCGGCCTGTTCGCCGATCATGTCGAGACCATCGCTGCCGGGATCGGGTTCAACATGGACCACCCGGGGCCCTATGCGGCGGAGAATCTCAAACCCGGCGAGACCGGCAGGTTCTTTGACGATTACTGCAACTGGACCCGTATCCCGGAATTCCGGGACGTCATCACCGACCCGGTCATTGGCGAGGTGGCGGCCGACCTGATGCGCGCCGACAGCGTCCAGATGTTCCATGACCATGTTCTGGTCAAGGAACCCGGCACCGCCAAACAGACACCCTGGCATCAGGACAGCCCCTATTATTTCGTCGAGGGAGAGCAGACGGTCAGCTTCTGGTGTCCTGTCGATCCGGTTGGCGAGGCGACGCTGCGCTGCGTCGCCGGATCGCATCGCTGGCCGCGGCCGGTGTTGCCGACCCGCTGGCTGTCCGAGGACAATTTCTATGCTGACGAAAGCGCCTGGATGCCGGTCCCCGACCCCGACGCCGAGGGTATGGAGATTCTTGAATGGCCGATGCAGCCAGGTGATGCGGTGGCCTTTGATTTCCGTGTTCTGCATGGCGCGCGCGGCAATCACAGCACGGCGCGCCGGCGCGCCTTCTCGCTACGTCTCGTCGGCGATGACGCCCGCTATGTCGAACGGCCGGGCCGGACCTCGCCGCCTTTTCCCGGGCATGGCATGCGACCCGGTGAACGATTGCGCGAGGACTGGTTCCCCACTATCTTCCAGCGTGGGTCAGCATTGAATGACTGATCAGGCGATGGATTGATCCGGTGGAGGAGAGTGCAGGTGCGTAAACAGGTTGTGATCGTCGGGGCGGGTCCCTCGGGCCTTCTTCTCGGCAGACTTCTCGATCTGGCCGGTATCGACAATATCGTCCTGGAACGCCAGTCGCAGGATTATGTGCTGGCGCGGATTCGCGCCGGTATCCTGGAACAGACGACGGTTGACCTGATCCACCGTGCCGGGGCCGGGCAAAGGCTGGCAGCTGAGGGCATTCAGCACCATGCCATGCATCTGGCTTTCGACTACAAGGCGGTGTCCATCGGCCTGTCGAACCATACCGGGGGCAAGGTTGTCACTGCCTATGGCCAGACCGAGGTCACCCGCGATCTGTGCGAGGTGCGTAGCGCCGCAGGAGGCGAGACGGTGTATGAAGCCGCCGATGTGGAAATCCATGATTTTGATGGCGCCAGCCCCCGGGTCACCTATGTCAAGGATGGCAGGACGCACCGGATCGATTGCGACCTGATCGCCGGCTGTGACGGCTATCACGGGGTGTGCCGCAAATCGGTGCCGGAGAGTGCCATCACCACCTATGAGAAACTCTATCCGTTTGGCTGGCTGGGACTGCTGTCCGAAACCCGGCCGGTCGCGCAAGAGGTTGTCTATGCCAATACCGAACGCGGCTTCGCGCTGTGTTCGATGCGGTCGATGACACGCTCGCGCTATTACATCCAGTGCGATGTCGATGACCGGGTCGAGAACTGGTCGGATGACGCGTTTTGGGACGAATTCCGCCGCCGCCTGCCGCCGGAGATGGCTGAATCGCTGGAAACCGGCCCCTCGATCGAGAAAAGCATCGCGCCGCTGCGCAGTTTCGTCGCTGAACCGATGCGTTTTGGCAGGCTGATGCTTGCCGGTGATGCCGCGCATGTCGTGCCGCCGACAGGTGCCAAGGGGCTGAACCTTGCCGCCTCCGACATTCATTACATGTATGACGCCATTCTGGCCTTCTGCGCCGACAGGGACGAGGCGGCGCTCGATGAATATTCGCGCCGTGCGCTGGACCGCGTGTGGAAAACCGAGCGGTTTTCCTGGTGGTTGACCAACCTGACCCACCGGTTCAATGACGATGCCTTCGAACAACGGATGAAAGAGGCCGAGCTGGCCTATATCACCACTTCCGAGACCGGGCGCCGGATGGTGGCTGAAAATTACGTCGGGCTGCCGCTCTGATCATCCTCATCGTCAAGCTGGTCGAGTGAGGCCCGTTGCCGGGTCGGGTCATCCTCCGGCCGATGGCGGCGGCTGAACATCCGGCCGCTCTGCAGCGATTCCCGCCCCATCCGCGCGTGAAGATCATCGATCGCCGCCTCCAGATCATCACGCCGCCGCTCGCCCTCATCGGCGATGTCGAGCAATGACTGTCCGCCCGGCGGGCCAAGCTGGTCGGCACCGATCCCAAGCAGCCGATAGCGCCGCCCGCGACCGGTCTCGCGCGCCAGCAACTCGCGGCCGACGGCAAACAGCGTGTGCGCCTTGTCGGTGCGCTCACCAAGTGCGCGGCTTCGTGTCAGCAGGCTGTGATCAGGGCGTTTCAGCTTCAGGGTGACCCGCCCGCCGGCAAGACCCTGCGACTTCATCCGTGCCGAGACCTTGAGGCACAGCATCTCAAGCTCGGCCTCGAGCTCGGCCTGTGTCGACAGGTCGGTGATGAAGGTGGTTTCGCTGGAAATGCTTTTTGCCTCGCGATCCGGTGTCACCGGCCGCGGATCGATGCCGGCGGCAAGGTCGCGGATGGTCGCCGCGCCGCGACCCAGAATGGCTGTCAGTTCCTGTGGCCGCGCCGCAACAAGATCGCCGCAGCTGGTGATGCCGGCCTCCTCCAGCCTGCCCACGGCCGTCTTGCCAAGCCCGAACAGGACCGAGACAGGTTGCGGCGCGAGCCAGGCCGCCGCGCTCGCCATGTCGATGGCGAAGAACCCGTCCGGCTTGTCGCGGTCGGAGGCCATTTTTGCCAGCGATTTGGTGCCGCTGAGGCCGATCGAGACAGTGATCCCGACCTCCTCGCGAATGGCGCGCTGCAAGCGCACAAGCGATTCCGCCGGCGTGCATCCATGCAAGGCTTCGGTGCCGGCAAGATCGAGAAACGCCTCATCGATCGACAGCGGTTGCACCAGCGGTGTCAGCGCCAGCATGCGGGCGCGGATTTCACGGCTGACACTGACATAATGATCCATCCGCGGGCGGATCACCACCGCGTCGGGGCAGCGCTTCAGCGCCTGCCATGTCGGCATCGCCGACCGCACGCCGAACTGCCTGGCGATATAGCAGGCGGCGGCAACAACACCGCGCTCACGCCCACCGACAATCACCGGCCGGTCGCGGATGTCCGGATTGTCACGCTTCTCGACCGAGGCGTAGAAAGCGTCACAATCGACATGCGCGATGGCAAGGGCGAACAGTTCGCGCCCGTTGCGGACATCGGTGGAATGGCAGAAGGGGCAGGCGACCGGCGCTGTTGTGCCACCGACATGGCCACTGCGAAGGCAGGACCGGCACAGCATCTGGATGGCACCGCCGCTCATCGGTGCGCGGCTGCGGTGTCACTGCCCGGCAGGTGGACTCCGACCCCCTGATTGATGCTCCCCGACATGTGGCTCCAAATCTTCTGCTGGCTTCATTGCTGCCGCCCCGATGCCCCGGTGGCGGTGCCCTCAGAATAACGTCTTTGGTGATGTCTGTAAGCAGCCAACCGCGACTCGGTGCCTCACTTGGGTGGCGGCGTTACAAATGGTCCCGGAAACTGCCGGTTCAGTTTGGTGGACGGTGTTTCCATACGATTAATAGATATTAAAAACAATATGATAGAAAGAGAATGGGCGGTGTCACAAAATTGTAATGCTGACGCAAAGAATCTGTAACCCGGCGGGCGCAGTGATGCTGCATCAACCACCCCACGCAGGAGAGGTATCATGCGTTTTACTTTTGCTCTTGTCGGTGCTGTCGCCGTTGCTGGCGTCACGACCGCCGCTAGCGCCCGCGATTATCTGAGCATCGCAGGCTCGTCGACCGTTCTGCCATTCGCCACCATTGTGGCCGAGCAGCTTGGCAACAATCCTTCCTTCAAGACACCTGTTGTCGAGTCGGGCGGTTCATCCGTCGGCAAGAAAGGCGTTTGTGAAGGCATCGGCACCGAGTTCATCGACATTGGTAACGCATCCTCGCGGATGAAGACCGGCGAGCTGGAATATTGTGACGGCAACGGGGTGGACCTGACCGAAATCAAGGTTGGCTATGACG
>RFZL01000121.1 GCA_009920665.1 Alphaproteobacteria bacterium
T
This sequence comes from Alphaproteobacteria bacterium, assembly GCA_009920665.1. Lineage (GTDB taxonomy): Bacteria > Pseudomonadota > Alphaproteobacteria > Puniceispirillales > Puniceispirillaceae > UBA8309. Next base: position 2 of record RFZL01000121.1, read on the forward strand.
GGCGCATCGCCAGATAGACCGAGCTGAGCGTCGTCGCCAGCACCGAGTTCATCGGCCCGCGGCAGGGTGGGCTGGACCCGCCGAAATCGAAGATCAGCCGGTCATCCCGGCGCGTGACCCGGAGCCTGATTTCCAGCGGCTCGTCAACAACACCGTCACTGTCGACATAGGCGACGGACTGCCAGCTTCCGGCTGGCATTGTCGAGATCAGCTGGCGCATCTGCGTGGCGGCGCGGCCGCGAAGCTCGGCAATCGCCTGCTCCACCGTGTCATCGCCATAGCGGTCGAGAAGTAGGTCCAGCCGGTCGGCCCCGACCTCCAGCGCCGCCGCCTGTGCCTTCACATCGCCGATCCGCTGGTCGGCCACGCGGATGTTGGAACAGATGATGGCATAGATCTCGCGGTCCATCTCTCCCTGTTTGAACAGCTTTACCGGCGGCAGGCGAAGACCTTCCTGTTCGACCGCCGTCGCCGAGGCCGAAAACCCGCCGGGCACCGCGCCGCCGGTATCCGGCCAGTGGCCGGTGTTGGACAGCCAGCACCACAGCCTGCCATGGCGATAATAGGGCCGGACAAAGCGCACATCCATCAGATGCGTGCCGCCAAGATAGGGGTCGTTGACGATATAGATGTCGCCGGGCGTGGGCGGCGCTGCCTCGCCCTCATCGATCAGCCGGATCAGTTCGGCGGTGGAATATTGCATCGTGCCGACAAAGACCGGCAGGCCGCCGGCCCCCTGTGCGATCAGCGCGCCATCCGCGGCGGCATAGATGCCGTCAGAGCGGTCATTCGCCTCGGCGATCACCGGCGAGAAGGCGGCGCGCGAGAAACTCAGATCCATCTCGTCGCAGGCCTGCTGCAGCCCGGCCTGGATGACACTCAGGGTGATGGGATCAAGGCTCATGACGCCCCTCCGCCGCTGATCGGGCCGACGCTGATCAGAATGTTGCCGTCCTCATCGGAACTGGCGCTGTCCTCCGGCAGTATGAGGATCGTGCTGTCCATTTGTTCGAGAATGGCCGGCCCCTGCAATCGCATGTCGAGGGGCAGTGTCTCGCGCCGGTAGACAGGTGTGTCGCACCAGCCGTCACCGAACCAGACGCGGCGGGTGCCAGTCTGCGCATCGGCCAGCGTCGGGGCGCGTCCGGAATCATCGATCAGCCCGCCAAGATCGACCTCGGCGCGCCGTCCGGTGACCGTTGTGTTGACATTCACCACCTGCGCGCGGATCTCTGGCAGCCTGACCCGGAACCTGTTGAAATAGACCTCCTCGAACCGCGCCTGGATCTCGCCGCGATCCGGCTGGCCGCCATCAAGCGGCACCTGCAATAGATGCGTCTGCCCGCTGAACTGCATGTCGAGCGAGTGCTGGACGCCAATCTCTGAGATGTCCACCGGTTCCTGGCCGATGAGCGCCGTTCCCTCGTCACGTTGTGCGGCGAGGATGTCGGTCAGCTGCACCATGTCGAGAGTCGCCAGCGGCGCGTTGACCGTCTGCACGAAATCATGGCGAAGATCGGCGACGATGCAGCCAAGCGCGTTGGTGATTCCGGGGCGGGCCGGCACAAGAACCTCGGGGATGCCAAGCTCGCCGGCCAGCGCCGAGGCATGAAGCGGGCCGGCCCCGCCAAAGGCGAAGAGCGAGAAATCGCGCGGGTCCTCGCCAAGCGAGACCGACACCATGCGGGTCGCGCCGGCCATGCGGGTGGTGGCGATGCGAAGTACCGCCTCGGCGGCGCTCTCGGCATCGATTCCCAGCCTGTCGCCAAGCTCGGTTTGGAAAATCTGACGGATGTGCGCCAGATCGACATTGCCCGGAACCGATTTCAGCTTGTCGACATCAAGCCTGCCAAGCAGCATGTTGGCATCGGAAATGGTCGGCTTTGTCCCGCCGCGGCCATAACAGATCGGCCCCGGATTCGCGCCGGCACTCTGCGGCCCGACCTCCAGAAGGCCGGCCTCGTTGACCCGTGCGATCGATCCGCCACCGGCGCCGATGGTGCGGACATCGACCATCGGCACATGGATCGGCATCGCATATTCAAGCTCGATCTCGTGCGAGACCGACGGCTCGCTTCCCCGGATCAGCGCGACATCGGTCGAGGTGCCGCCCAT
>RFZL01000122.1 GCA_009920665.1 Alphaproteobacteria bacterium
TCCAGCCTGCGGCTTCGCAAACGATATCTTCTTGAGCATGAGCGCAAGAAATACCGCCGCCAGATCGAGGAGGAGGCGCGCGCCTACGGCTAGGCGCACACCTCTCAGCGGCGCGACAGCAGCAGCCCGCCAAGTACCATCATATAGGCCAGCACCGAGACAATCCCGATTGTCTCGCCAAGAATTGTCACGCCGAACAGGCTGGTGATCAGCGGCACGATATAGCCGTTTTTCGAGGTGTAGACGGCACTTTCCCGCTGGATCAGATGACCCCGCACAAGCATGCCGCAACCGGTGACAAGCACGCCGCCGCTGAGCAACCAGGCCATCCCCGCCGGGCTTGGCATTGTCGCTGGCATGAACATCACCGCGACCGGAATGGCCAGGATGTTGCCGGCAAGGAACGCCGAGGCCGTGATCGATATGGCTGAGGCGCGCGGCATCATCTGGAATAGGACACCACCGCTGGCGATGAAGACGGCCGTCATGATGCAGACAAGGTGCGGGATCCAGGCCGGCAGGCCGCCGCCAAAACTGTCCTGGATCACCGGCGCTGCGCGGGTGGAATCATCGCCGGCCACACCCGCCAGTGCCAGGATCATGATGCCGGCCGAGGCCAGCGTGAAGCCGATCCATTTGCGGTGGGTGATCTGCGTGCCAATGAAAATGCGCGAGAGCAACAGCACCTTGATCGGGATGACGGCGTAATAGATCGCGGCGGTTGTGTTGCTGACATAGCGAGGCGAAAAACACCCGCGCCGCGCCGGCAAAATACGGTCCAACCTCGAGCGTCGCCATCGAGGCCGACAGGAATCCCAGCGAATAGAGGCAGGCCAGGGACAGCAGCATGACAAGTGACAGCAGGGCGGGCTGGCGCTGCAGTACGGCGGCAATCACAGCCATCGCTCCGGATAATCCGTGATGATGACATCGACGCCGGTTTCGATCATTCGCGTCATGTCGGCCTGTTCATTGACCGTGTAGACCCGCACCATATAGCCGGCGTCATGAACAGCCTGTACCAGCGCCCCGGTCACCACGACATGGTGGAGATGGAAGGCGGTGAGGTCGAGATCCCGGCCAATCCGTTCCCAGTCTGCCGGCAGTTCATCGCATATCAGCGCCCGTGGCAGCGCCGGGAATATTGACATGATTTCGTTGAGAAAGCCGGCATCGAATGATGAGACGAGGCTTCGTGTCAGATCGCGCCCTGTGAGATGCCCGGCCAGCGCGGCCGCGGCGCGTTCCTGCTCGTCGCCATGGATCTTCATTTCCCAGTTGAAGGCAAGGTCGGTTGTCTCCTGCCAGTCCAGGATATCGCGCATGAGCGGGACCGGCGCGCCGGCATGCGCCGCCCCGCGCCATGACCCGGCATCAAGCCGCGCCATCTCATCCGTCTTGAGTTCGGATATGGCGGTACTGCCGGCCACCGTCCGTCCCAGGGCCGCGTCATGGAAAATCGCCAGCGCGCCGTCGGCGAGAAGCGACAGGTCGGTCTCGATTGAGGCCACGCCTGCCTTCTGTGCCGCGCGAAAGGCAAGCAACGTATTTTCCGGAAAAAGCCCGCTGGCGCCGCGATGCGCCTGAATGCGGTCCCTGTCGATCTTCATGTGCGCGCCTGATCTATTGTATTGCTGTGATGGTTTACTCCAGTCGGGGCGGGGCTGTCACCTTCCGGCTGGCCTCCTGCGATGCCATTGCATCAAATAATTGGCAGGTATAATCTGCCGGCAGTCGAAAGGAGCCTCCATGGCGCTGCAATTCTATGGCCTGAAGAGCTGTGACAGCTGCCGCGCCGCGATGAAGGCGCTGGACGCGGCCGGAATCGGATTCGCATTTCATGATGTGCGGCGTGACGGCGTGCCTGCCGCGGCACTGCGCCGGGCACTGGACGACCATGGCGCGGACCGGGTGGTCAATCGCCGGTCGACAACCTGGCGGGGTCTGGATGCGGCAGCCCGCGATGGGGACCCGTGCGATCTCCTTGCCGCGCACCCGGCATTGATGAAGCGGCCGCTGATCCTTCTGGAGGATGGCGCGACCATCATCGGATGGGATGACGGCGCGCG
>RFZL01000123.1 GCA_009920665.1 Alphaproteobacteria bacterium
GGCACCCACCGGAAAATTCGAATAGGGTGCATAGGCGTTGCCCATAGCTGCAATCGCCGCCTTGATCAGTGCCTCTTCTGCCATGCCTATCGCTCCTTGATATAGGGCTCGCCGATGGCACGTGGCGGCATCGCCTTGCCGACAAATCCGGCAAGAAGGATCACGGTCAGCAAATAGGGCAGCGCCAGAATGAGATCGACCGGCGCTTGCCCGATCAGTGGAAGCTCAACCCCCTGAAGCCGTGATGCGACGGCCTCGAGGAAGCCGAACAGCAGACAGGCCAGAAGCGCGCCGCGTGGCTGCCACTTGCCGAAGATCATCGCGGCGAGCGCGATATATCCCTTGCCAGCAGTCATCTCGCGGACAAAGCCGCTGCCATGGGCGGTGGACAGATAGGCCCCGGCCATGCCGCACAGGATGCCGGCAATGATCAGCGCGAGATAGCGCGTCCTGGCAACCGACACACCGGCGCTGTCGAGCGCCTCCGGCTTTTCGCCAACGGCGCGCAAACGCAGGCCGAAACGGGTGCGGGTCAGCATGAAGGCGGTGAAGAGAACCGCGCCGAGCGCGATCCAGACGAGGATGTTATGCCCCGAAATCACCTCGCGATAGATCGTGCCGATGATCGGGATGCCGCCAAGCTGTTCGGCAAAGGGCAGCTCGATCGGCCGGAACCGTTCAGCCCGCGCGAGGTTCGGCGTCTGGCCGCCCTGCTGGAACATGGCAATGCCGACAGTGACCGTCAGGCCGGATGCCAGAATGTTGATGGCGAGCCCGCTGATCACCTGGTTGCCGCGCAGCGTGATCGAGGCCAGCCCGTGCAAAAGGCCCAGCATGATGGCGACACCGATTGCCGCGAACATGCCGGCAAGCGCGGAAGATGTCAGCGTCGCCACGGCGGCCGCGACAAAGGCCGACATCAGCATCTTGCCCTCGAGCGAGATGTCGATCACACCCGACTTTTCCGAAAAAATGCCGGCCATCGCGCAGAGAATCAGCGGCGTTGCCACACGAAGGGTGGCGTCGATCGTCAGCAGAAACTGGAGCCACAGATCAGCCATTCTGCCCGGCCTCCGTGTGGCTTGTCCTGTCACGCTGTGACAGCAGCGCGCCAAGCAGGTGCGCCAGCGGCTTGTTGAACATATAGGCCAGTCCGCCAGAGAACAGGATGATCAGGCCCTGAATCAACAGGACCATTTCGCGGGTGATCGTGGAAAATTCGAAATCCAGCTCGGCGCCGCCCTGATAGAGCGCGCCGAACAGCAGGCTGGCCAGCACGATGCCGACAGGATGGTTGCGCCCCATCAGCGCAACCGCGATTCCGGTGAAGCCATAGCCGGAGGTGAAGCCGAGAATGGTCCGGTGCTGGACGCCGAGAATTTCATTGATCGCCATCATGCCGGCAAGACCGCCGGAAATGGCCATGGTGACGATGATGATGGTGCTGACCGGGATGCCGGCATATTCGGCCGCCTTGGTGCTGTGGCCGGTCGCGCGGATGGCATAGCCGAGGCGCGAGCGCCAGATCAGCACCCAGACCCCGACGCATGCCAGCAGCGCCACGATAAAGGACAGGTTCAGCGGCGAGCGCGCCATCTCCATCCCCAGCGCATTGGCGATATCATGAATGAAAGGCAGTTCGGCATTTTCCGAGAAGGACCGCGTTTCCGGCGACATCTGGCCCGGGGCCTTCAGCCGTCCGGCAAGAAGCCACACCATGATCGACGCGGCGAGGAAATTGAACATGATGGTGGTGATGACGATATGGCTGCCGCGCTTTGCCTGAAGGTAGCCCGGGATGGCGCCCCAGACCGCGCCGAAACCGGCCGACGCCATGATCGCCAGCGGCACGAGCAGGATCGCCGGCAGCATGCTGTCCAGCAACAGGCAGGTCAGTCCGGCGCCGAGACCACCAAGATAGGCCTGCCCTTCGCCGCCGATATTGAACAGCATGGCGTGAAAGGCGACAGCGACAGCAAGGCCGGTGAAGATAAAGTTTGTTGCATAATAAAGGGTGTAGCCAAGCGAGCCCTTATAGAC
>RFZL01000124.1 GCA_009920665.1 Alphaproteobacteria bacterium
AAATGGCAGATGAAGACGCCGCCGGCCGGACGCGAGCATGTGACCATCGCCGTCAGCGGCGCTTATGGCGGCAAGACGGTCGATTTCCGGCGTTTTGCCGATCGTGGCATGACCCTTCTCGGGATGACCCAGGGGTTCGAGGATGGCGTGATCAGCGTTGCCGGTGACCTGGCGCAGAATGTTGCCGAGGGGGATGCCAACCATCTGGGGCTCCTTGCCGAGGCCGATGCCTATGTCGAGGCCAACGGTCTCGACCTGCCGCTCGAGGATGAGGCCAAGATCATCGGGCCGGACCCGGACTGCATCGTCAATCCGGTGCGCCGTCTCGATCTTGCCGAGGCGGGAATCACCAACATCATCTGGGCCACCGGGTACCGCCAGACTTTCGACTGGCTGGAAGCGGATGTGTTCGATGGCGATGGCAAGCCGCTTCATGACCGCGGTGTGGCGGCCGAGCAGGGGGTCTATTTCCTTGGCCTGCCATGGCTGTCGATGCGCGGCTCGTCCTTTATCTGGGGCGTCTGGGAAGATGCGCGCTATCTGGCATCGTATATCGCCGGCGCCTCCGCCCCGGCCCGAGACAGCGCCTGAGGCCGCCGCGGATGCCGGAGGGAACCACAAGCGATGTTCTTGCCGATCTGATCGGGTTCCCCACTGTCAGCCGTGATTCCAACCGCAAGCTGATCGGCTATTGTGCCGGATTGCTGGGCGATGTCGGCGTGGACAGCCACATCATCGAGAATGACGAGGGGACCAAGGCGAACCTGTTTGCCACCATCGGTCCGGCAGACCGGCCCGGTGTGATGCTGTCCGGACATACGGATGTGGTGCCGGTCGACGGCCAGGCCTGGACGAGGCCCGCCTTTGAGGCGACCGAGGAAGGCGGCCGAATATATGGCCGCGGCACGGCGGACATGAAGGGGTTTGTCGCGGCGGCGCTGGTGGCGGCGCGGCAGGCGGCGGCGATGGAGCTGAAGACGCCGCTCCATCTGGTGCTGTCCTATGACGAGGAGATCGGCTGCGTCGGGGTGCGCTCGCTGATCGATATGCTGGCTTCGGCGCCGGTCAGGCCTCGGATGTGCATTGTCGGCGAGCCGACCGGCATGCGGGTGGCGACCGGGCACAAGGGAAAGACGGCCGTCGAGGCGACCTGCATCGGTGCCGAGGCGCATTCGGCACTGGCCCCCACGGCTGTCAACGCCATTCATCTGGCCTGTGACCTGATCGCCGGAATCCGGACCATTCAGGACGGGCTGGCGGCAGACGGAACACAGGACCATGCCTATGACGTGCCCTACACGACATTGCATGCGGGCCTGATCAATGGCGGGGTGGCGCTGAACATCGTGCCGAACGCCGCCTTTGTGAAATTCGAGATCCGGAATCTGCTGGCCGACAATCCGGATGCCATTCTCGCACAGCTGAAAGCGTCGCTGGAACCGGTCATCGCAACGGCGCGGGAAAGGGCTCCACAAGCCGATATCATCCTCAAGGTCACCAACAGCTATCCCGGCCTTGATACGGCGCTGGAACAGGATGTGGTCAGTCTTGTGACATCTCTGACAGGCGGCAATGAGCGAATCAAGGTGGCCTTCGGAACCGAGGGCGGGCTGTTTTCGCGCGACCTCGATATTCCGACGGTTGTGTGCGGCCCCGGCTTCATGGATCAGGGCCACAAGCCGGACGAATTCGTCAGTCTCGACCAGCTCGCATCCTGCGACGCCATGCTGGCGGCGCTGAACGCGCGGCTGGCGGCCGGGCTGTAACGGGACTTGTTGCCAAAGGGCAGGGGCTATTCGTCGCCCGGAACGCCATAGCTCGGCGCGGCCGAAGGGTCCAGCGCGCGGGTGACGTAATCATCCATCTGCGGTCTGTAGACATCCCATGCAGCGGCGATGCTCTCGATCGGGCAGTCCTCGCTCCAGTCGCAGCGCAGTTCGGCGAGCGGCCAGTCCTGCCGGTCGACAAGCAGCATTCCGGCCGAATGCACCGGCCCGGCCTCGCCGCCGGCGGCGATGGCGCCGCGCATCGCCGTGATC
>RFZL01000125.1 GCA_009920665.1 Alphaproteobacteria bacterium
AACCGCTGGCCGCCGGCTATCGCCGGATCCTTGGCGATGCCGCGCTTCTGGACGAATTCAAGGCCGGCACTTTGCGGCTTCCCGGGATCGCGGTCCTCGAGGCGGCACGCGCGCCAGCCGACCCGGTGGCGCTGTTCAGTGCGCGTCGTGGGCTGCTGGCCTCGCTGGGGCGGGCGCTGGCATCCGAAATCGCCGCGGCGATTGAGGCCCGCGGGCAGATGGCCGGACATGCCGGTGGCCGCGCGCTGCTGACGCAGCTTGTCGAGCTTGGCGTCGCCGCCGGTGATGCGGATGCGATCGCCGCTGCCGCCAGCATGGTGGCCGACCGCAACATGACCATCTCGCAGGGTGGGCTGAAGGCGCTGATCCACAGCGAGGATGCGGCGCGGGAACAGGCGTTGCAGGCGTTTCATGACCGCTGGCAAGCGGATTCGCTGGTGATGGAAAAATGGTTCCAGATGGAATCCATGTCATCGGTCGGCGGGACGCTGGACCGGCTGGAAGAGCTGATGCGGCATCCGGGGTTCGATCCGAAGAACCCGAACAAGATCCGCGCGGTCCTGGGGGCCTTCATGATTGGCAATACGCCGGGGTTCCATGCCGCCGACGGGTCCGGCTACAGCTATATGGCTAACCGGCTGGTCGAGATTGACAAACGCAACCCGCAGATCGCGGCCCGCATGGCGCTGCCAATGACCCGCATGGCGAACTATGATCAGCCCCGTCAGGACCTGATGCGTGCGGCACTGGCCACGATCAGGGCCGGTGCGGCGTCGAATGATCTGAAAGAGGTTGTCGACAAGGCGCTTTAGCGCCCCCGTCGCGGCCGCTGTCCCTGGACTGGACTAGCGCAGAAGGAAGGCGGGAACGTGCCCTGAATCCTGCAGCGTATTGCCCTTGCAGTCAGGTGGTGCCGGCAGCTCACCAGCAACATTTTCCTTACCGCGGCGCCCGCGGCCCCGGCCCTTGCCGGAGGGTTCGGCGCGGCTCTCTGACCCGGGATCCGATTTCGCATCAGTCCGGGCATCCGGTTTCGGCTCGGCTGGAGCTTTGGCGGCCTTGGCGGACGTTTTCGCCCGCTTCGGCTTGTCCGCCTTGCCGGATTTCCGGTCATCCGGCTTCGCCGGGGCGGTCTCGCCGCCTTCGGTCAGCGGAATGGCCTTGCCGATCAGCTTCTCGATGGCCCCGACATATTTGCGGTCATCCTCGCCGGCGGCGATGGTGAAGGCGCGTCCGGACTTGCCGGCGCGGCCGGTGCGGCCGATACGGTGGACATAATCCTCGGCATTGCCGGGAACGTCGAAATTGAACACATGGCTGAGGCCGGCGATATCGAGGCCGCGCGCCGCGACATCCGAGGCGATCATCAGTGGCACCTCGCCATCCTTGAAACTCTGCAGCGCCTCGAGCCGGGCCGACTGGGTCATGTCGCCATGCAGGGCGACGGCGCTGAACTCATGCCGTTTCAGCGAGGTGACAAGGGTACTGATATCGCGCTTGCGGTTACAGAAGATCACCGCGTTCTTCACATCCTCGCTGCGCAGCAGGTCGCGAAGCGCCTCGCGCTTGCCGCGCGGGCTGGTCCAGACCAGATGCTGGGCGACGGTGTCGGCGGTCGATGCCGGCGGGGCCACCTCTATCACTTTCGGGTTGGAGACGAACTTGTCGCTCAGCTTCTTGATATCATCCGACAATGTCGCCGAGAAGAACAGCGTCTGGCGAAGCGGTGGCAGCAGGCCGACAATGCGCTCGACATCCGGGATGAACCCCATATCGAGCATGCGGTCTGCCTCGTCGATGACGAGGATCTTCACATCGGTAAGGAGCACCTTGCCGCGCTCGAAATGATCAAGCAGCCGGCCGGGCGTGGCGATCAGCACATCGACACCCTTGTCGAGGGCGGCATTCTGGTCGGCAAAGCTGACTCCGCCGATCAGCAATGCCATCGACAGCTTGTGATAGGTGCTGAATTTCTCGAAGGAGTCGGCGACCTGTGCCGCCAGCTCGCGCG
>RFZL01000126.1 GCA_009920665.1 Alphaproteobacteria bacterium
GTTGATCTTGGGGCTCCACTGGGTCTGGAAGATCTGCGGGCTTTTCGGCGATTCAAAGGAAGTGTCCTTCAGATAAATCCGCTGCAGCGCAAACTGCGGGCCTGCCTGCTGAGCGCCGTCCGCGGCGGCCTCCGGGGCGTTGTTGCTTTCTTCTGCCATGGTAATTCCTGTCTATCTCATCAAAAGTAAAAAGTGATTTCGGTCTCAGCTTTGCACCAGCGGATAGGACTGCGCCTTCCACTCGGTGACACCACCGGAAAGCTTGCTCACTTCCTTGTGGCCGAGTTCTTCAAGGGTCTTGACCGCCTCTCCCGCATGCTGGCCCATCTTGCAGACAACCAGCACGGGCCGCTCCTTGAATTTCTTGAGCTCGGCGGGCGCCCGCTGCTTGAGTTTGGCCAGAGGAATGTGGATCGCGTCTACAATGTGGCCGGCTTCAAATTCTTTCTTGTCGCGAATGTCGACCACCACCGCATCCTGCCGGTTGATCAGCATGACCGCCTGCTGTGGACCGACCGAGGCCGCCGCCGTGCGCGCCTGATAAAAAATAATGGCCGCGGCGCTTGCCACCCACATGGAGGAGAGCACCAGATGGTTGCCTATAAATTCGAAAAACTGTTCCACGGCGCTGGTCTAAATTTTCTATATGCTTATCAACGGGTTAATTCCACTCAACCGGCGCTGAAACCACCGGTTTGCGAAGAGGCACGAAGTATACACGGGTAGCCCGGCCGAAAGAAGCGGCCCGGTGCGCCGCGCTCGCCAGAATCCGGGCTTTCGAGGATAATAGAGGTATCACATCAGCAGTGGCTGCTGCCCGTCGCCGGCAGCGCCAGAGGTACCCAAATCACCATGAGCAAGAAATCCACCGCCCTTCTTCTGATTCTTGATGGCTGGGGCCATCGGGAAGCCACCGACAGCAACGCCATCGCCAACGCGGCCACTCCGACGCCGGACAGATGGGCAATTCCGAGGTCGGTCATATGAATCTGGGCGCCGGTCGGGTGGTCTATCAGAGCCTGACCCGCATTGACAAGGACATCGAAGACGGTGGTTTCTATGAAAATGCCGTGCTGGTTCAGGCCGCCGAGCTTGCCGCCAGCAGCGAAACTGCGCTGCATGTGCTGGGACTGATGTCACCGGGCGGCATCCACAGCCACGAAGACCAGATCATGGCGGCACTGGAACTGGCCCGACAGCGCGGTGTTCGGAAGCTTTATCTGCATGCCTTTCTGGACGGCCGGGACACCCCGCCCCGCAGCGCAATGCCCTCGCTGCAGCGGGCAGACGCCTTTTTCCAGCGCCACGGCATCGGTCGGGTCGCCTCCCTGTGCGGACGCTTCTATGCCATGGACCGCGACAACCGCTGGGATCGGGTCCAGAGTGCCTACCGACTGTTGACCGAAGCCAAAGCGCCTTTTACCAGCGCCAGCGCCAGCGCCGGGCTGGAAGCGGCCTATCAGCGGGACGAGGACGATGAATTTGTGCAGGCCACGGTGATACAGGGCGAGGGCGAAACGCCGGCCCTGATCGACGACGGTGACGTGGTGCTGTTCATGAATTTCCGTGCAGACCGGGCCAGGCAGCTGACCCGGACCCTGGTCGATGATGACTTCGAGGGTTTTGAGCGGAGCGTTCGGCCCCTGCTGGGTGATTTCGTGATGCTCACGGAATACGCTGCCGATATCGACACCGCCTGTGCCTATCCTCCTCAGGTACTGGACAATGTGCTCGGGCAGTATCTGGCCGACAACCAGCGCACCCAGCTGCGTATCGCCGAGACGGAAAAATACGCGCACGTCACTTTCTTTTTTAACGGGGGTCGCGAAGCGCCTTTCGCCGGCGAAGACCGCACCCTGATTCCTTCACCGCAGGTCAAGACCTATGACCTGAAACCGGAAATGTCGGCCGTTGAAGTCACCGATGATCTGGTCAAGGCCATCACCTCCGGCGACTACGACACCATCATCTGCAACTAC
>RFZL01000127.1 GCA_009920665.1 Alphaproteobacteria bacterium
TCAACCGCGGCGCGTGTCGGAATCGCCGCCGCCGCGCCGGTTTTCGTCACCTGCAGGGCCGCTGCCGCGCTGGCGAGGCGAAGCGATGAGTCCATGTCGTTGCCGGCGGCGATACCGGCCAGAAGATAGCCGAAGAAACAGTCACCCGCGCCAGTGGTGTCGACCGGCGAGACCGGAAATGCCGGTTGGTGAAGCGTGCCGGCCTCGCCATGATAGTCGGCACCGTCACCGCCTCTGGTGATGACGAGATGAGGGATTCCGGCCGCCGATGCCGGTGTGCCCAGCATGTCGGCCAGCGCCGCCGCCTCGACCTCATTGACGACCAGGAGATCAGTATGCGGCAGCAGCTGTGCCGTGACAGCCGCATCGAAGGGTGCCGCGCTATAGGCGATATTCAGGCCCCGTTCCCGCGCCGCGGCGACAAATTCATCGCCGCCGCAGGTCTCGTTCTGCAACAGTGCCCAGTCACCATCCTGTGCTGCATCAAGCGCCGCGATGGCGTCCGTCATATCTATGGCGTGGTTCGCCCCGGGCCAGAGCAGGATCTGGTTCTCGCCATCGACCGACACCGACACAACGGCATGGCCGGTGGCGGTCCGGCTGGTCTGGACAGCGCTGATATCCACGCCTGCCGCCCGCATCTCGTCGCGGATCCATCCATCCTCGGCATGCGCGGCGCCGATATGCACCACCGTGCCGCCGGCGCGGGCCAGCGCGATCGACTGGTTCGTTCCCTTGCCGCCAAGCATGCGCTGATAATCCAGCGTTGTCAGCGTTTCGCCAGGTGCCGGAAAATGCGGCACGCTATAGACAAGGTCGATATTGATGGAGCCGAGATTGAAAACCGTCATGCCACTGCGTACGGGAAATTGCACCTCGGACAACATTAGGGCAATCTTGACAGCGGTCCAGAACTTTCCCCCGGAAAATCATATGAGACATTACACGGGACATCATACGGAGACAGCGATTCCATGGCACGATCCCGCAAGATGAAGCTGGCACATATCGAGGATTGTTTCGAACGGCTTGCCGCCGTTCTTCCCGAACCGAAAACCGAACTGGACTATCGTGATCCCTATACATTGCTGGTGGCGGTGGTGCTGTCAGCGCAGGCCACCGATGTCGGCGTCAACCGGGCGACAAAGGGGCTGTATGCGGCGGCCGACACGCCGCAGGCGATGGTCGATCTGGGAGTTGACGGCATCGCCCACCATATCCGCACCATCGGCCTGTTCAACACCAAGGCGAAGAATGTCCACAGGCTGTCGGAAATTCTGCTTGAATCGCATGGCGGCATCGTGCCGGATGACCGGGCTGCGTTGCAGGCGCTCCCCGGGGTTGGCAGGAAAACGGCGAATGTGGTGCTGAATGAGGCCTTCGGGCACCCGACCATCGCCGTGGACACGCATATCTTCCGCGTTGGCAACCGTACCGGCATGGCGCCCGGCAAGACGCCGGACGCTGTCGAGGCCGAGCTTGTGCGCCGGGTTCCCGATGCCTGGAAGAAAGGCGCGCATCACTGGCTGATCCTGCATGGCCGCTATGTCTGCAAGGCGCGCAAGCCGGAATGCTGGCGATGCACGATTGCCGAATTCTGCAATTATCGGGACAAGACACCGCCGGCCGACTAGGAAGCGTCCTCAGCTTTCACGTTCAGGATTGGCCCGTTCAGGATTGGCCCGGTCGCGGTCGGCCAGTGCCCGGCGACAGGCCACAACGTCAAGCCCGCCACCAATGACCGGCGAGCGCCATGCCCAGCTGCGGATCGCCGGATTCGCCTGATCGGCATAGATAAAGTAATCAACAACGCATGTCGGGAACCTGTATTGCCAGGTTTCTACCGGCCCCTCACGACGTTTGAAGTCGGCATCGCCAAGGCGTTGTTGCAAGCCCTGCACATCCAGCCCGATCAGCGCCTGCGGCGCCAGTTCCGGCGGTGGAGGAGGGG
>RFZL01000128.1 GCA_009920665.1 Alphaproteobacteria bacterium
CCGCCGATGGCGTCCTCGACCTGACCGCGATCCGGTGACGGGGTGCCGCGAAGCAGCGCCGTCGCCGCCATCATCATGCCGGGGGTGCAGATCCCGCATTGCGCCGCGCCATGGCGCAAAAACGCTTCCTGGAGGTTGGAGAGAACCTGGTCCGGTCCGGCAAGCGATTCCGCGGTTTCGACATGTCGTCCCGCCACCTGACCGGCGGGCACCAGGCAGGCGCAGACCGGGCGGCCATCGAGAAGCACCGTGCAGGCACCGCAATCGCCGGCATTGCATCCGACCTTTGTGCCGCGAAGGCCAAGCTGTTCACGGAGCAGATCGCTGAGACGTGTTGACGGGGCGCAGCGAAGCCGCGCCGCCTCGCCATTCACCGTGAAATCAAACTGTGTGCCGGAATCCGAAACGCCGTCCATCACGCCGCCTCCCCGCAAAGTGACCGGATGCGCCGCCAGGCAAGTTCGGCCGCCGCCATCCGCCGATAGCCGGCCGAGGCCCGCACATCATCAATCGGCGACAGGCTGTCGGCAATCATCGGCATCGCCTCGACGGCCAGCGCGTCAATCTCGGCAAGCCGGCTTCCGACAAGACGTGATTCCAGGCCGGTCTGGCGGACCGCAACAGGCGCACAGGCGCCAATCGACACCGCCGCATCAGCAATGCGCCCATCCTCAACCACCAGCCGCACGGCGGCCATGGCGATTGAGATGACCAGATAGCGACGCGCGCCAAGCTTGGCAAAGCCTGACAGGCCGGCCTCGGCATGGGACGGCACATGAATGGCGACAAGAAGTTCATCGGGACGCAGCGCCGTCTGGCGCGGGCCGGTCAGGAATTCTGCCAGAGGCAGGCGGCGACTGCTACCAACCGAGGCAAGTTCGACCTCGGCATCAAGCGCCATCAGGCAAGGCACACTGTCGGCTGCAGGCGAGGCGGTGCACAGATTGCCGCCAATGGTGCCACTGACCTGGATCTGCACCGCGCCGATCTCGCGCGCTGCCTGTTTCAGCATGCGATAGGAAGGTGGCAGGTCGGCCTGCAGGACATCGTCCCAGGTGGTCGCCGCGCCAAAGCGCCGCCACCCGTCCGCCATCGTGATGCCGCGCAGGCCCTCTAGGGCGGTAATGTCGAGGAGCGGCCCGTCAAGCGACGGTGCCTGCGTGGTTGGGTAGATGTCGGTGCAGCCGGCCATGACAAGCGGCCGCTTCGTCGCCATCCATTGCAAGGCGTCTTCGAGAAGATGAGGCCGCAGATACGTCATGGTCTCGCGGTTGAATTCATTGCCAATTTCGTTTGTATACCAATAGACTGTGCATGGGGGTCCTGATAGTGTCAACTGACAAAGGCACGCAGTCGACGCCATGTCGTCGCATGCCCGGAGGACGCAGCGTGACAGCTCGCAACACATATCTTCTGGAACGGCAGGTCGGCTTCATCATGCGCCGCGTGATGCAGCGTCATATCGCGATCTTCTCGTCACTGATTCCGGAAATGACACCAACGCAGTTCGCCGCGCTGGCAAAGCTGTGCGAACTTGGCCAGGCCTCGCAGAACGAGCTGGGGCGCCTGACCGCGATGGATGTAGCGACAATCAAGGGTGTTGTCGACCGGCTGCGCGCCCGCGGCCTTGTCGAGGCATCACCGCTTGTCGGCGACCGCCGGCGGTTGATGCTGACCCCGACCGAGGCGGGGCGCGATCTGCATGATGAGCTTGTCACCAAGGCGTCTGAGGTGACGCGCCGGACGCTGGCGCCGCTTGACAAACAGGAACGGGACCGGCTGATCAAGCTTCTTGACCGGCTTGTCTGACCGGAAGCGGTGGCGGCTCAGACGCCGATGAAACGATGCAGAAGGTCGGGGTTTGCCTTCAGCTCCCCGGCATCGAGTGCCGGGTGGCTGCGGCCATTCTC
>RFZL01000129.1 GCA_009920665.1 Alphaproteobacteria bacterium
CTCATCCTTCAGCACGCCATAGACATTGGTGTCGGCGGTGATGCCGGCCATTTCCAGGATGCGGCTGTTGACGTTCAGCAGATGGCCGTTCGAATGCAGGACAAGGACCGGCCGCGTGGTCGATATCCGGTCGAGATGCGTTACCGACATCCGCCCACCATCGAAATAGATCGGGTCCAGCCCCCAGGCGAAAAGCGGCGTCTCGGCATCGGGAAGCTTGGCTTCGGCGTCCTTCAGGCGCGCCATGACGTCGTCAATAGTCGTTGCGCCCGGCCAGCGCCGCCCGTTCGGGTCCCAGCGGTCCTGAAAGCCGACATAGGTATAGTCCCAGATGCCGCCTTCCATCGCATGCGCATGACCCTCGACAAAGCCCGGGGTCAGCACCTTGTCGGCGAAATCATCATTCAGCTCGAACGGACCCCATCCGGCCATTTCGTCTGCGGTGCCGGCGGCAAGAATGCGCCCCTCGCGCATGGCGACATGCGTTGCCAGCGGCCGTGACGGGTTCATGGTGATGATTTTTTTTGCCGTGAAAACAGTGGTCTTCGTCATGTGAGTTCCCCGGGAATGTTCCAGTTCAAACCTAGACCAACCGGCGACGCCGTGAAAGCGCAAACACATCGCATGGCCTGGCTGGCATCGAGGCGCCTCGCCCGACGGTCATGTCCTGTCTTTGCGCCAGATTATTGCCTTGTGTAATCTGGGATGAGGCGAAGCATTGCCCGGGGGACCCATGCAGCTTGCGACCATGCCGCTTGACCGTGTGCCTGTTGTCTCGCTTGATCTCGAGACGACGGGATTGCGCGCGCGCACCGACCGGATTGTCCAGATCGGTGCCATCCAGTCGCAGGACGAGCTGGCGCGGTTCACCGCGCTTGTCCAGCCCGGCGTGCCGATCCCGCCGGCCACCACCCGCATCCATGGCATCACCGACGAGATGGTCAGCCGCGCGGACGAGCTGCCGCTGGTGATGCCGCGGTTGCGGGCGCATGTCGCCGGTTGTCTGATCCTCGGCTACAATATCGGCTTTGATCTGGCCGTCCTCGACGCCGAGGCGGCACGGCACGGGCTCGATTGGGGCTGGAGTGCGGCGCTGTGTCTGCGCCAGCTGGCGACATGCCTTCTCGGGCCGGAGACGATGATGATGTTTGGCGATCTCGAGGCGCTGGCGGACCATTACCGGGTGCCGGTGATTGACCGCCATACCGCGCTTGGTGACGCGGCGATCACGCTTGGCGTCTATCACCGGATGCTGCCGTCACTCGCGGCGCAGGGCATCGTCACGCTTGGCGATGCCTGGCGCGAGGTGGCGCGGCTCGACGCGCTGCGGCAGGCGAATGTGACGGCCGGATGGGTCGATGTCGCGGCGGCGCACGCGGCCACGCAGGACCATGCCCCGATGGCGCGGATCGACCCCTACCCCTATCAGCACCGGATTTCCGAACTGATGCTTGAAGACCCGCTGATCATGCCGGCGCACGCCACGTTGGCCGAGGCGGCGGCGGCGATGAACGAAGCCTCCTCCGACTGTGTGTTTGTGGGCGATGATGCCGCCGGCATCGTCGGCATTGTCTCGGAGCGGGACATTGTCCGGCAGGTCCGGATCCCGGTCACCTCGCCGACGCGGGTTCGTGAGATGAAACTGGCGGCGATCATGTCCACCCCGGTGATCACCGTCAGCGCGGATGATTTCATGCATGTCGCGCTGGGCCGGATGAGCCGGTTCGACATCCGTCATATCGGCGTTCTTGACGAGTCCGGCAGATTGGTCGGCTGGGTGTCGTCGCGCGAGCTTGTCCGCCAGCGGGTCACCGGCGCACTGGTCATCGGTGACCACCTTGCCACCGCCGAGGGGGCGGACGACCTTGCGGCCGGTCTTCGCATGTTGCCGACGCTGGCCGCCTCG
>RFZL01000130.1 GCA_009920665.1 Alphaproteobacteria bacterium
CTGTCTTCCCACAGGTCAGCGCGGCGCCCATTCATCATCGAGGATCGTCCCGACCATCTCACCAGCCTGTTGTCCCTCGCCGCACCAGTCATCATCGAAGGTCGCTGGCCAGATGGTTCCAAAATCCCGGCTGATCTCGTCAGCACGCGGTGTCGGCGCATGACGACGACACCGACCCTCGCGTGACCTTGTCGTCGTTCCGGCATGAATAATATCCCAAAAAACACAATTTTTACAATATGTAATGGCCTTCATGTCAGCTGTCCAGAACAAGGATATTACGCGATGGATGGCGCGATTCAACAGCGGTCCGGAGCATCGATCTTGCGAGGTCCGATTGCAATCCGGTCGCCCCGATCATCTCGGCAAAACGTCGATTCAAAGCCGCAACCGACCCCACAAGACGTTGTTCAAGCTTCAGCGCCCGGGTCATTTCCATCGAACGCTGCCGCGGGTAGATCACCGAGGCGAAGATATCGGCATCGGTCAGAAGCCGCGCCAGCCGATCGGACTTCAGGATGTTCGAACGGTTAACATCATTGGTTAACGCGGTCGCGAGCAACAGGCTGTGGATGCGCAATGCCAACCGCCCATCACCTCTGCATCCGGCAATCACCCGCACTGCCCGCTGCGCTGAAAATCGTTCCTGATGGCAATGTCTTGAAGATGCGCGCCGTCCCTGATGGTCAAGATCATGCACCAGACCGGCCAGCACCAGAAGGCTGCGCTCCTCGCCGCGAAGCCCCGCGCAGGCCGCCAGCACCCCAGCCGCCAGCACTACATGCGCGAAATGGCCGGCATGACGATAGATGTTGCCACTGGCATTGCTGGCCGCGGCAGCAATCAGACGCCGCAAGGCCGGTGCCGGTACTGGCCGCCCGAACCGATTGCCACTGCGCAAGCCCGCCCAGCGACAGATGAATTCCAGATCGCGCGCCGGCAGAAGCCGTCCTGCTGCCGCCCCCATAGGGTCACGCCGCCTGCGCCCCACGGGCCTGGGCAACGCAGCAGACTGTTATCAATCGCCGCCTGCGTAAGTTCGACATTCGACATCGCCAACGCCAGTGATCCGACCACCGCAGACAATCAGTCGCATTTGGCCTTCCGTTAAAAGCCGAGGCGCAGCATCGTGAATTGATCTGCGGCCTGTCATCAACCCGCCTCATGCACCGGACAGGCCTCGCGAGTCGGTGATCAACAGTGGTCGGAGCCGGCGGCAGGTCGCCCGGGGTCCAGGGCGGATGGCAGGCAACCGCAGGCAAAGTGCCCTATGTCATACGTGTCTGCGCCTTATCATAAAGGGCCCGCGTCTCTGTGACATAGACCTCTTTTGAGATCAAACCATCCAGATATAGCTGCCTTGTGGCCAGCATTTCCTGTTCAAGCCCGAGAAGAAATACATCATCCTCGGCATCTGACGTCCGTGCTTCGCCAGTATTGGGCTTGCCTCGTTTCTTGAAAAACTGAAAGCCATCCGTCGGCCGTGAACTTTCGTCGAGAGCATGCCCGTCAGCCTTCTCGCCAACATGGACGCCGGAGTTGGCCTGCGCATCTGCTGCTGCCTGCGCCGCGACGTCAGACAGGGTGATTTCGGCTTCACCCTTAGCTGCTTGCCGGCCTGCCCTGCGTTCCTTGTACAGCCTCACGAAAAGCCACAAGACAAGCAGTGACAAAAGCCCGGCCAGCAAGGCGATCATGCTCAAGTGATAGGGCGAGTCCGGACCCGGCGTTAATATAATAATGCGCCCAATGATGGCATTTGCCATATTTGTGATATCGTTAATGAACTTTTCCATGGGCTTAGATACGGTCTAAATATTAGTTTAGCACAAAATTGCGCTACGTTTTTGTTCAATGAGCCAGCAGTTCAATCCCCATGGCCCGCTCACT
>RFZL01000014.1 GCA_009920665.1 Alphaproteobacteria bacterium
GGCCGCTTCGCAAGGCAGGGGCCGCTTCGCAAGGCAGGGGCCGCTTCGCAAGGCAGGGAAATCTTGTATTACGCTCTATCGAATGCAATAGGTTCGCTCAGACGCACTACGCGGTGGTTGAAGCAGTGGTCATTTGCGTTGCTTGTGGCATCTGTCACCGGGCTTGCCTCTCCCGCCTTCGCGGGCGATCAACCATTTGAAGAGTGGCTTGTCGAACTGCGCGCCGAGGCGGGCAGCCTTGGCATATCAGAGTCGACGCTGGATGCCGCCCTGTCCGGCATAGAGCCATTGCCAAGGGTCATCGAGCTTGATCGCAGCCAACCGGAATTCACCCTTACCTTTGATGAGTATCTTGGCAAGTTTGTCAGCGAGTGGCGGCGCAAGACAGCCGCGCGCATGCTGGTTGAACATGCCGATATTCTTGACAGGGTGGCCGCAAAATATGGCGTCCAGAAGCGCTACATCGTTACCTTCTGGGGGATGGAAACCAGCTTTGGCAAATATTTGGGCAGTTTCAACATTCCGCAATCGCTCGCCACGCTGGCGCATGACGGTCGGCGCAGCGCCTATTTCCGCAAGGAATTGTTGAACGCGCTGAGGATCATCGAGCAGGGCCATATCAAGGCTGCCGACATGAAAGGGTCGTGGGCTGGTGCTATGGGGCAGAGCCAGTTCATGCCATCCAGTTTCCTGAATTTCGCCGAAGATTGGGACGGTGATGGCAGACGTGATATCTGGGGGACGACCGAGGATGTGTTTGCCTCGACCGCCAACTATCTTGCCAAGGCAGGCTGGCGCGATGACATTACCTGGGGGCGTGAGGTGCGGATCCCCGGCGACCTTGTCATTGCTGGCAAGGGGGCAACCAGGCTGTTTGAGACGAAATCGCGCCACGCGCTCCCGGTATGGCAGAAAGCCGGTGTGCGCAGTGCCGATGGCTCCGACCTGCCGTCTCGGCCTCTGTCGGCGCGGCTGGTGATGCCGGAAGGTGTCGGTGGCAAGGCTTATCTCGTCTACAGCAACTATGAATCGATCCTTCGCTGGAACCGTTCAAATTACTATGCGCTTGCGATCGGCACTCTGTCTGATTCCTTGCGCTAGGGAGATATCTTATGCGACGGGGACTGGTTGACTGGATGCGGATCATCGCCGGGTTGGGGATCGCCGGGTTCATCCTCGCCGGATGCACGACCGCCGAACTTGCCATTGATATGGTGAAGAAATCCCAGAAAGAGAAAAAGATAACAAGGCAGGCCGAGGAAATGGCCGCCGGCACCGTCGTCGCAAAACCGCGCTACAAGGTGGGTGATCCCTATAATGTTGGCGGCGTCTGGTATTATCCGGCGCGTGACCTTGCCTATGACGAGACCGGGATCGGGTCATGGTATGGCGATGAGTTTGCCGGCAAGCTAACCGCGAATGGTGAAATCTTCGATCCTGGCAAGATTACCGCCGCGCACAAGACGCTGCCGATGCCGAGCGTGGTGCGGGTGACAAATCTCGACAATGGACGATCCCTTGTTGTCCGGCTGAATGACCGTGGACCGTTCGTAGCCGGCCGGATCATTGACCTGTCCCGCGAGGCGGCCAGACTTCTGGGGTTCAAGGACCAGGGCATCGCCAAGGTGCGGGTTAAACTGCTGGCCGAGCAGAGCCTGCGCCTTGAGGATCTCGCAAAGAAAGGCATGTTCCCGCAGGTTGAGGGCAAGCCGGAAACGCCGATGCCGGAATTCAACGCTGTCGGGGCATCGAATGTGACCTTTTCCGCGACATCGAACAGTGGCCGGTCAAACTACAATGCCGAGGATGGGCAATCGGCGATTGACCTGCTGGCGAGCGCGCATGTCGGCGAGGTTTTGAATGTGCCGCCGATCGAGACCAGCATCTGGGTACAGGTTGGCGCTTTCCATTCCGAGACAAATGCCGTCAACGTGTTGAATCGTGTTGACCGCGTTGGTGCCGGCCAGGTGTCGCGGATCAATCGCGACGGGCAGGTTTTGCATCGCGTCAGGCTGGGCCCGGTGAATGAGGTCGAGGAGGCGGACAAGCTGCTCTCAGCGGTGTTTGACCTTGGCTTCAAGGGGGCGCGGATCATTGTTGACTGAGGCGACATTATTGTGCCGTTTTTAGCCTTTAGCAGGGGCATGACAAGGGTTCTGGCAGAAAGGAAAGTCCAGTGAAATGTTTCCGTGTGGTTCTTGCCGCCATTCTGACCAGTTGGTTAGCACATTCGGCTGGCGCGGCTGAAATCGACACCTCCGCTGAGTTCGCATATGTGACCGATTTCGGGTCTGGCAAGGTGTTGATGGAACGGAATCCGGACGCGCCCATGAAGCCGGCCTCCATGGCCAAGATCATGACCGTCTACATCGCATTCCAGCGCATAGCGGATGGGTCGCTGTCACTCGATGACACCTTTCTGATTTCAACCAAGGCCTGGCGCAAGGGCGGGTCCAAGACATTTGTCGAGGTCGGCAAGCAGGTGTCCGTTCGCGACCTTCTCTATGGCATTGTCGTGCAGTCGGGCAATGATGCGGCAATTGCCGTGGCCGAGGGCATTTCCGGTACCGAAGAGGGATTTGCCGAGGAAATGAATTATGTAGCGCGGCAACTCGGGATGGAAAATACAACCTTCCGAAACTCCACCGGCTGGCCGGACCCGGACCAGTTCACCACCGCGCGCGACCTGAATATCCTGGCAACCGCGATGATCCGTGATTTCCCGCTCGATACCTATCCCGAACTCTATTCCATGTTCGCCGAAAAGGAATTCACCTATAACGGTATCAAGCAAGGCAACAGGAACCCGCTTGTCTATGGCACGCAGGGCGCTGATGGGCTGAAAACAGGCCATACCGAGGAATCGGGATATGGTCTTGTCGGGTCCGCCCATCGCGACGGCCAGCGGGTTGTCATGGTGTTGAACGGTCTTGCAAGCATGAAGCAGCGCTCTTCGGAGTCTCGGCGTCTGATGGATCTGATGTTCCGTGAATTCACGCTGTACCGCTTCTTCGACAAGGGTAAACCGGTCGATCAGGCCAATGTCTGGCTCGGCAAGACGCCAAAGGTAGATCTGGTTCTTGAGGAGCCGCTGCATCTGGTGTTGTCGCGCACAGACCGCCGCCGCATGAAAATGTCATTGCAGTGGAGTGATCCGGTGCCGGCGCCCATTACCGCCGGGCAGAAAGTTGGTACGCTGGTGCTGGAACTGCCGGATGAAAAGCTGGTCTATCCTCTGACCGCAGCCAGTGATGTCGCCGAGCTTGGCATGTTTGACCGCGTTGGCGAGGCATTTAAATATCTGATTTTCGGCGCTGGCGCCGATGCAATCCAGTCTCAATAGTCCGATCCCATGGGTGGGTATTTCATTACGTTCGAAGGTGGCGAGGGAAGCGGTAAAACCACCCAGATACAAATGCTTGCAGATCACCTCAAAAGTCATATCCAAGGCTGTGATCCATTGCTGACACGCGAGCCGGGCGGAACGGAATCGGCTGAATCGATCAGACAGCTTCTCGTTACCGGACGTGCCGACCGCTGGCGCGCGGCGACCGAGGCGATGTTGATGTCGGCATCCCGGCATGAACATGTTGTGCATGTATTGCGGCCGGCGCTGGGTGCTGGCCGCATCGTGATCTGTGACCGCTACAATGATTCGACACGGGTATATCAGGGCGTTGTTGGCGGCGTGCCGAACGAGGATATCGAGGCGCTGAACCGGCTTGCCTGCGGTGATCTTGTTCCCGACCTGACGATCCTGCTGGATATGGATGTCGAAGAGGGACTGCGGCGCGCCGGCACGCGTGCTACAACGGAATCCCGTTTTGAGAGCAAGGGTACCGATTTCCATCGCCGGGTCCGCCAGGCCTTTCTTGACCTCGCCGAGCAGCAGAGTGACCGTTTCGTGGTTATCGATGCGGCGCGGGTTGTTCATGACATCGCCGCCGATATCGTGGCGGCCGTGATGCCGCGACTTGCGGCACGCGGGCTTTCCTGACATGTCGGACGGAATACGGGCATGAGTGATCCGGCCCTGTTGATACCCGAGGGCGGGATCCTCGGACACGCGACCTTCACCGAGGCGCTGTCACAATCCATGGCCAGCGGTCGTGTCGCGCATGGCTGGTTGATCACCGGGCCTCAAGGCATCGGAAAATCGGTCATGGCCTGCATGGCGGCAGCCTGGCTCCTCAGCGAAAACAGTCCGGTCGGGCAGGGCTTTGCGCTTGATCGTGAGGATCCCGGGGCCAACCTCGTGATCAGGGGCGCACACCCCGACCTGATGCTTGTCCGCCCGCAGGTCGATGACAACAAATCCGGCCAGATCAAGATCGACCAGATACGCAAGCTTGCGGGTTTCATGGCGAACAAGCCGGGCCGGGGCGGATGGCGTGTTGCGATCATTGATTCCATGGACTTGGTAAATCGTAATGGCGCCAATGCCTTGCTCAAGCTTCTTGAGGAGCCGCCTGAGCGCGCCATGTTGATTCTCGTGGCCTCGCGTCCCGGGCGTCTTCCGCCAACCATCAGGTCACGCTGCCGGCTGGTAAGGCTGTCTCCGTTGGACCTTGATGACTGCCAAACCATCCTTGCCACACAACTTGCCGATGAGGAAGGCGGCCGTGTGGCGGCGTTGGCGTGCCTTTCGGAAGGCGCGCCGGGCCGTGGTCTCGCGCTGGCGGAAAGTCAGTCCGATGATCTCTACCGGGCCGTCTGTTCATTGCTGGCGCAACCAAAGCTTGACGAAGCGGCGCTGGCGACATTGTGCGAGAAATGGGGCCGGGGCGGGGCTGCCGGGCAGATGGCGCGGGACGGGGCGATCTGGCTTGTCGGCAGATTGCTGCGGCTTGCGGCATTGCGTGCGGCAAATTCTTGAACACCGCGTTCCAGCCGATCTTGCCGAGGCGCATGCCTCCTTTCTGCGCCAGGCCACGCAGATGGACAGTCTTTACCTTGATTTTGGACATTTTCTGAGCCGCGAGTTGACAGCTCTTCACCGGAAATCCTTGCCCTGACAGGGCTATGGCGGTACATCCTTTTCGGTGGCTCAGCACCGCGCCGCAGCCGTTTCAAGGGTATTCAGGACAATCGGATGACCGGTTCAGACAATGGGCGCTTCTACATCACGACGCCTATCTATTATGTGAATGACAAGCCGCATATCGGCCATGCCTACACCACGCTTGCCTGCGATGTTCTGGCCAGATTCAAGCGGCTCGACGGCTATGAGGTGATGTTCCTCACCGGCACGGATGAACATGGTCAGAAGGTGGAGAAGGCGGCCAGGGACAAGGATGTCACGCCACAATCCTTCACCGACAGCGTCAGTCAGAATTTCCGTGATCTGACCGCGCGGATGAATTTTTCGAATGATGATTTCATCCGCACCACCGAGGCGCGCCACCGGGTCGCGTGCCAGGCATTGTGGTCAATCCTGATGGAACGTGGCCATATCAGGCTGGGTAGCTATGCCGGCTGGTACGCGGTGCGGGACGAGGCGTTTTATACCGAGTCCGAGATTGTTGATGGCAAGGCGCCCACCGGCGCGCCGGTGGAATGGCTCGAGGAGCCGTCCTATTTTTTCAACCTGTCGGAATGGCAGGAACCGCTACTTGAATTCTATGAGGCAAACCCCGATTTCGTCGGGCCCGAGTCTCGCTTCAATGAAGTCAAAAGCTTTGTCCGCGGTGGTCTTCGCGATCTGTCAGTCAGCCGCGCCAGTTTCTCATGGGGCGTTCCGGTACCGGGTGATGACGCGCATGTGATGTATGTGTGGCTTGATGCGCTGACAAACTATCTGACCGCGACCGGGTGGCCAACGGACGGTGAATTCGCCGATGCCGGGCGGAACGCCAAATTCTGGCCAGCTGATCTGCATATGGTCGGCAAGGATATCCTGCGCTTTCATGCTGTCTATTGGCCAGCCTTCCTGATGGCAGCGGGCCTGCCCCTGCCAAAGCGGGTTTTCGCGCATGGCTGGTGGACGAATGAGGGTGAGAAGATATCCAAATCACTTGGCAATGTGATCGATCCCAATACACTTGCTGCGGAATTCGGACTCGACCAGACGCGCTATTTCCTGATGCGCGAGGTGCCGTTCGGTAATGATGGTGACTTTTCGCGCCGCGCCATGATCCACCGGATGAATGGCGATCTTGCGAATGACCTTGGCAATCTGTCACAGCGCGTGCTGTCGATGATTTTCAAGAATTGTGATGGTGTCATGCCGGCGCTCCCCGCCGATCCTCACGATGAGGACAGGGCGCTGTTGGCGGCCACAGATGCGCTGATTGACGAGGTGCGGGCGCAGATGGGCCGGCAGGCCTTTCATGAGGCGCTACGGTCTATCTGGCAGGTTGTGTCCGACGCCAACCGCTATGTTGATGCAATGGCGCCCTGGGGCTTGAAAAAGACCGATCCGGCGCGCATGGCCGAGGTGTTGGCGGTATTGGCCGAGACAATCCGTCAGGCGGCGATCCTTGTCCAGCCGGTGATGCCGGACTCGGCAGCGCGTATACTCGATCAGCTTGGCGTGGCGGCCGACGCCCGTGATTTCACCGCTGTTGGCGGAAAGGACCGGTTGCAGGGCGGCACCTCCATAAACAAGCCGGAACCGGTGTTCCCGCGCTATGTCGAAGATGAAGCCGGGCAGGGCGTTTGATGATCATCGACAGCCACGCCCATCTTGACTACCCGCAACTTGCCGACGACCTGCCGGCGGTGCTGGCACGCGCCAGCGAGGCGGGTGTCGACCGGGTGATCACCATCGGCGTGAAACTGAGTACGGCGGACCGGCCGCGCCGTATCGCCGAGACCTTTGACAATGTCTGGTTCAGCGCCGGCATCCACCCGCATGAGGCAGGCAATGAGGACCAGGCCTGCGATATCGACGCCATCATGGCGGCGGCGGATCACCCGAGATGCGTGGCCATCGGCGAGGCTGGTCTCGATTATCATTATGATTACGCGCCGCGTGACCGCCAGGCGGCAAGTTTTCGCACGCAGATTTCCGCAGCACGCCAGCTTAACCTGCCAATTATCGTCCATGCACGTGAGGCTGATGAAGACATTGCCGCCATTATAGAGGATGAGATGACAAAAGGTGCCTTCACCGGTGTCCTGCATTGTTTCAGTTCGGGCGCGGATCTGGCGCGGCGCGCCCTTGATGTCGGTTTCTATGTCAGTTTTTCCGGCATTCTGACCTTCAAATCGGCCACGACAATCCAGCAGGTGGCGCGTGATGCGCCCGCCGACAGGATTCTGGTCGAAACGGATGCGCCGTTTCTGGCACCTGTGCCGATGCGCGGCAAATCAAACGAGCCTGCCTATACCAGCCACACACTGGCCAGGCTCGCGCAGATTCGCGGCGTAGAGGCCGATGAAATGGCGGATTTGACACGCGCCAACACATTGCGATTGTTCTCGCGTATGGAGGCATCATGAAGGTCACACTTCTGGGATGCGGCACATCCGTGGGGGTTCCGGCGCTTGGCCATGCCGGCTGGGGACGCTGCAACCCCGATGATCCCCGCAACCGCCGCCAGCGCTGCGCCGTTCTCGTGCAGACCAGTGATACGACAATCCTTGTCGATGCCGGCCCGGATATCAGGCAGCAGCTGTTGCCACTTGGGCTGAAGAAGATCGATGCGGTGCTGATCACGCACACCCATTCCGACCATATCGCCGGGCTTGATGATTTGCGGGCCTTTTACTGGCCAGACCGGATTGATCTGCAACTGCATGCAACGCCGTTTCATGGCGACTTCATCAAATCGCGTTTTCCTTATCTGTTCGAAAAACAGCCCGAGTCTCCAAGCTATTTCGTCCCGCCAATGAAAATTGTCGAGATCGCACCCGGGCAACACCTTAAGATCGGCGATATCAGCGTCGATGTGTTCCACCAGGATCATGGCACGACCAACTCGTTGGGATTCATGTTCAATGACCTGTTTGCCTATTCAACGGATGTTGTCGCGCTTGGTGATGATGTCCTCGACCGTATTGCCGGTGTGCCTCTCTGGATTGTCGAGGCACTCCGCGACACGCCGCACCAGTCACACAGCCATTATGAACAGACATTTGACTGGATTGATCGTGTGAAACCGGAAAGGGCCGTGCTGACGCATCTTGGCCTCGAAGCTGATTACGAGACCCTTGCGGCTTTATGCCCGCCAAGAACCGAGCCTGGGATTGATGGCATGGTGTTTGAGTTAAAATGACAATTTATCAATGTTATGAAAGACTGATCTAACCTTGGTTCCTAAATGTTAAGCATCGCTCTTTTTTCATAATATACATTATGCGACAAAAATATTATGATGCTGTCTTTTCAAAATTGTCCTGTGCGATTGATCAAAGCAAGCGGGACTAAAGCATCGTTGGTTTAATCGCAACGGAATTATCAGCAGGCGAACTTTCTTCACGCTTTCAAGTTTTGCAGTGCCGCTGTATAACAAGACCAGACGCTTGGGGTGTCCGCGCGATTGGCCGGGCTGAGAAAAACCCATCGAACCTGAACCAGGTCATGCTGGCGGAGGAAAGCGAGTTACGGGACAGGCTTATACGCCGTTGATCCAGACTTCCCCTTCCTTACCGTTCCATATGGCTGACTAAGCAGCATTGGAGGTAACATGCGCACTTTGTTGATACCGGTCATGGCGATAGTCGCCGTGATGGTCACATCCCTTTCGCTACAGGCGGCCGAAACGCCCGTGCTGACGATCTACACCTATGATTCCTTTGCCTCGGAATGGGGGCCGGGCCCGGCCATTGAAAAGACGTTTGAGGCCGAATGTGCCTGTGATGTGAATTTCGTCGCTCTCGACAGCTCCATCGGCATTCTTGGCCGTGTGCAGCTTGAGGGTCCTTCCTCAAAAGCTGACATCGTGCTTGGCCTTGACACCAACCTGATGAAAACCGCGCGTGATACGGGCCTGTTCGCACCGCATGGTGTGTCTCTAGACGGCCGCACCTCCCTTCCTGTTGCGTTCGCCGATGATCATTTCGTGCCGTTCGACTGGGGCTATTTCGCCTTTGTCTATAACAGCGAGGCAATGGCAACGCCCCCAACATCCCTGAAGGCACTTGTAAACGCGCCTGACGATATCAGGATCGTCATCCAGGATCCCCGCACCTCCACCCCGGGCCTCGGCCTGTTGCTATGGGTGCGTTCTGTCTATGGTGATGATGCTGGCGAAGCCTGGGCCAGCCTTTCACCAAGAATCGTCACCGTCACCAAGGGCTGGTGGGACGCCTATTCGATGTTCCTCGACGGCGAAGCCGATATGGTTCTGTCCTACTCGACCTCACCTGCCTATCACATTGTTGTGGATGGCACCGACAAATACAGGGCAGCCGCCTTTGACGAGGGCCACTATATGCAGGTCGAGGTGGCTGCGATGTTGAAGAACGCACCGCAACCTGAACTTGCCCGCCAATTCATGGATTTCATCCTGTCTTCGGATTTCCAGTCCGTGATCCCGACAAAGAACTGGATGTATCCGGCCGGCAAGGCTGATCTGCCGGAGGCTTTCGACGGTCTGATCCAGCCGGTCGAGGCACGTCTCTATTCGCCTGAAGATGTGGCGGCAAACAAGTCCGCCTGGGTTGGCGAGTGGCAGCGCGCGCTCAGCCAATAGCGCTCTGGCGGCGGCCGGGGCCAATCTCACTGGTTGGTCTCGGAATCGCCATTGGATTGCTCGCCCTTGCTTTGGCGGCCATCGGCGCGCTGGTTTCGGTCGCCGGTCACGGTCCGGCGGGCGTTGGCGGCAACATCCTCCGCGTCGCGGCCTTCACCGCGATGCAGGCCAGTCTGTCCACCCTGCTCGCTCTCGCCCTCGCCCTTCCCGTAGCGCGTGCCTGCTGGCGCCGCGCCGCGACATGGCGCGCTGGCTGGCTGTTGCCGTTCTCGTTCCTGCCGGTGGTGATGCCGACAACGGTCGCGGCAACCGGTCTTATAGGTGTGTGGGGACAGCGCGGGTTTGTCTCGGACTATCTTGCCTTGCTGGGGCTTGACAGGCTGCCGCCGATCTATGGGCTTGGCGCGGTCCTGCTGGCGCATGTATTTTTCAACGCTCCTCTGATGCTGCGCGTGCTGAATGGCGCGCTGACCAGCGTGCCGGCATCACAATGGCGCCTCTCGGCGCAATGGGGACTGTCCGAGTGGGAGCGGTTCCGGCAGATCGAATGGCCGGCGCTGCGGCCGGTGATCCCGGGTTTGCTGGCGCTGGTGTTCCTTCTGTGTTTCACCTCCTTTTCCCTCATCCTGATGCTTGGCGGCGGGCCCGCAGTGACGACGCTCGAGGTCAATATCTACACGGCGCTACGGTTCGATTTCGATCTGGCGCTGGCCGGCAAACTGGCGCTTCTGCAACTTGTGATCTGCGGCGCTGTTGTGGTCCTGCTGACGCGTCTGACCGGCAGGTCATGGGCCGCCACCCCGCGGCCCACACATGGTGTGCCCCATCAAAAAGGCGATACATCAACACTCTGCCGTAGCGTCGACGCTCTGGCACTGGCGCTGTTCATCATCATTACCATGCTGCCCGTTATCGCGATCCTTGTGCGCGGGCTGGGGCCATATCTGATCGTGGTGAGCGAATGGCCTGCCCTTTACCGAGCGACCGTCACCTCACTTGTCATCGCGCTGTCATCAGGCAGCCTTGCGACCATGATCGCCTTGGTCCTTGCCAGCGCGCGAACGCGTCGCAGTGATGCCGGGCTGGCCGTATGGCCGCTCGACCTCTCGATCTCGCTTTATCTCGCCGTGTCGGCGATTGTTCTGGGAACCGGGCTGTTCATTCTGCTGCGGCAGGTGGCGGATGTGTTCCTGCTGGCACCACTGTTGGTGACGGTTGGTAACATGCTGATCGCCCTGCCCTTCGCCTACCGGGTCCTTGAAGGTCGGTTGGCGGCCCTTGCGACAGCGCATGACAGGCTATGTGCCGGGCTTGGCCTTCGCGGCTGGCGCCGCCTACGGCGGGTCACCCTTCCCGCCATCGCGCCGGAACTTGGTTTTGCCGCCGGTCTGTCCTCGGCCTTGTCCCTTGGCGACATGACGATCGTGGCGCTGTTCGGCAGCCAACAATTTCAAACCCTGCCATGGCTTCTCTATCAGACAATGGCGCGTTATCGTGCCGGCGAAGCTGCAGCGCTGTCGCTGTGGTTGCTTACTTTGACATTTCTGCTGTTCATGGGGTTCACGCTCGCGGCGAGAATGCTGGGGAGGCGCCGTCATGCTTGAAGTCGACAGACTTTCCTTTGAACGCCCCGGCGGGTTGGCATTTCACTATGATTTCACCCTTGCCGCTGGCGAGATTCTTGCGGTCCAGGGTCCCTCGGGCGTTGGCAAGACTACCCTTCTCGACCTGATCGCCGGGTTCGAGTCACACTTAACCGGGCGACTCGCCTGGGATGGCATCGAGTTTTCCACCCTTCCGCCATGGGAGCGTCCCGTCACCACCGTCTTTCAGTCCGACAATCTGTTCGCCCATCTGTCATGTCGCGAGAACGTCACCATCGCCCTTGACGGTGCCACAATCGCGGCCACGGAGGTGGATGGCGCCTTCGCCCGCCTTGATATAGACGGTTTGCAAGCACGCCTGCCCGAGGAAATCTCCGGCGGCCAGCAACAGCGTGTGGCGCTTGTCCGCGCACTGCTTCGTGACCGGCCGATCCTGCTGCTGGATGAAAGCTTCAGCGCCCTTGACTGGCCGACGCGACGCGGTTGTTTCGATGCTTTACAGGAAATCGCGACGACACGTCGGATGGCGGTGATTTTCGTCAGCCATGATGAACGTGATGCGGCCTATCTGGAGTGCGACGTGCTGAAACTCGACCGCTAACCCGTCTGCTGTGCCGACGGCCTAGTTTGTCAGAGCCTCGATCCGGTTACGAAATGACGGGTGTGTGGCCAGCAACCCGCCACCATCGCACAACCCGCCACATTCTTGCTGAAGTTTGCTGAAGAACCGAGGCAGCGCCCCGGCATCACGGCCAAGCCTTTGCATCCAGTCAGCCGACACATGATCAGCCTCCAGTTCAAACGCGCGTGACTGGCTGGACAGAACGAGGTTCCCACCAAATCCGACAATTTCCTCGATGACTGACTCATCCGCGCCGACGATCATGCCGACTGCAATGGCCACGACAGCACTGCGCATGATCTGACGCAGCGCGTGTTGTTCCACAACATGACCGAATTCATGCGCCAGGACGGCCAGAACGACATCCTCGTCATTGGCAAAGGTCACAAGTTCATCCAGCAGTACGATGTCATGCCCGGGCAGCGCGAAGGCATTCGGGCCGATAGCCGGCGCATGCCTGAAATGCAGCCTCGTATCGGCGAATGCGGGCGGCGCAAGCAGACGCAGTCTCTCGAATTCACCGGTCAGTCGCTGCCGCGTCTCATCCGGCAGGCGGCTGTCTTCAAGCAAGGCCAGGTCAAGCTGCGCCAGCACAAGCCCGGAGGCCCGTTCAACAAGCGTATCCGGTATCAGGCGTGCCAGAAAATCACCGGCCGGGGCAATGGCCAGACGTAACCCGGCAAGTGCCAGCAGAAACAGAACGGACAGTAGCAGAACCCCTCGCCAGCCAACTGTCTCAAGCCTTGTCAGCCACGATCCCAACCGGGCCGGCTCTGGAAAAAACCGCTCCAACGGGGCCGTGTCCATATCTGCGGGCAGTCGCAGGACATCGCCTGTCGAGAGGCGTAGGCGCAGATCACCGCCACCGACTTTCGGCAGCACATGAGCGATCGTCACAGGTGTCGAACCGGCCATATCCGCGCGCGTCAGGATCAGCGTAGCACCGCCCTCACCGGCATCCGCGACACGCAAGGTCGCCCCTACCAGCGCGGTGGTTCCCGCTTTTGTCAGACGGCCTTGAAACTGCATGTCTAGAAACTGATCTCCAGCCCTCCTGCCTCACCCACAGCATCGCCGATCGAACTGCCGGCCTGTATCTGACGGTCGAGGAATCCCTGCATATCCGCGACAGGCCGGATTTCTGTGTTGCGGGTCAGATAGCGATATTGTCTGACCTGTGCCCAGGGCACGAGCAGGCCAAGCGTGACCACGCAGAGAACAAGATTGCTGACGGCAATCCAGGCAAGGCCAGGTCCGGAGACGCGCGAGCGGAAACGTACCCCGCCCTGCAGGCGCAATGCATTGACCATGATATTGCGGGTAAGCGCACGGTAATAGCCGCCAACCAGCAGAAAAATCAGGAACAGCAATACCGGGACAAGATAGATGATTGCTGCACCGATTCCATCGCCGAGGATATATGCCAGACCGTCGATTGTGGGTGGGTCAGCCACAAGCGAACCATCGATTGCGAAAACCGCAAGAATTGTCAGGCCTGCAACCAATCCGATCAGCAGGACTGACAGAAGCAGCGCCCGCAACCCGGCACCATAATAGTGAGCAAGCTGACCTTTTCCAGAGAACCGGGCCGTACCAAACCTGTAGTTGCGGGCCACATATTCGCGCATTCCCCTTGATGCCAGCGGCAACAGAATGCCAAGGCTGAGCAAGCCGATAAGGGGTAGAAGAAACAGGTACCAGGCTGATCCGAAATAGCTGCCTGAAAAATCGAATCGTACATCCCGCCAGGCAAGATTACGGGCATTGAAGCGCATTGACCGGTTGATCGCCCAGGGATAGACCGCGACAAGGGCAAGGCTGAAGCCTTCCTGCAGGAACGGGACGCCCAGCACCGGCAATGCATAAAACCCGATCAGGATCAGTGTCACCACACTCCACCCCTTGAACAGATCAAGTCCGGTGGCGAGATAATCAAACCCGTCGCCAAGAATGCGCGTATTGTTATGGAAAAAACGCCGTTTGCGAACGCGTGCCCAGGGTGTCCATATTCCGACGGTCAACAGGATGAGCAGGATATTCACGAATTGAATGCCGAAGAATTCCCGCGCGGTGCCGCTGAACTCCAACGCGGTAAATCTGTTCACTGGCCGGTCCTTTCGCGACGAGGCGCTGCCATGACGCGGTGTTTTTCCGTCAGTGCCACCGGCACCGGAAGGAAGTGTCACAAAGGGATTTTGTAGCTTCTCAGACACTCTTTTCCACGCTTTCCCTTGATCGCGACCGTTTGATTCACGTTGATGAATTGCCCGGGTCTCAGTTCGCCCGGGACCGGCAAACTGCATCACCCTACATCGCCATCGACGCCAATGCCAAGCAACCGTGAAGTTGCCACAGAGCAATCAATCACCTTCGTCACATCTGTGTGATTAGTACTTTACGATTAATTAATAAAGGTAGAGCTAACTTGTTACCTGACGGCGGCGCCGGGCATTCCTCCACCCGGTGCCGCGGTCACCAAAGGCAGATGTAACAAGGAGTTTCCCATGGCCGAAATAGCTGTTTCCTTCTTCAGCGAACCGAATGCAGATAGCCGCACGCGCCGCGTTTCCTTCCCTTGCGCGGCGCCAAGTCAGCTTCATCATGACATTCGTTCGGCAATGCGGGGTCGCGAGTTCTTCGCCTGTTACATGGCGCCCGAAGGCGGTGTCGTTGCGCTCGACCGTCAGGGCGTCACTGTCAACATCTGACTGCTCTTCTCCCGGCAGTTGGATGTCACCCCTTGGCCAGGAATGGTCGGGGGGTGTTTTCACTTTCTGGAAAGTTCACCCATGGTCAGCGTCCAACAAAAAAGCCGGCATAATCACAAGGATTACACCGGCCTTTAATGGTGAGCGCGACAGGATTCGAACCTGTGACCCAGTGATTAAAAGTCACTTGCTCTACCAACTGAGCTACGCGCCCGTGCCCGTCATGCCGTGGCAACACGGTCACCTGACCACGGGTCGCCCCGAATGGCCAGACCCTCGTATAAGGATTTGGTGATTCTGTGTCCACCCTTTTTTTCTTTGTCTGGCGCGCGGTTGCGCCCTGCCCTGCGGCACGCCTGAACCGGCCGGGTTGATGCCCTGTTCCTGCGGCAACTCAAGTCGGCACCGAATCCTGCCTCAGGCGGAAACAGTTCACAGCCACCCGCCGCTGCAATGGAATGGAGAAGATTTCATCCTGTCCGTCTGCAACGAAACCAAGCGCGCGAATCAAATTTTGCGAGCGCACATTGTCGTGATTGGCGCTGGCAGCAAAACCGGTATATGGCGCGTGTTCGAGAATCTCCTCGATCACCGCCCTCACGGCACGAGGCATGATGCCTTGTCCCCATACAGATCGGGACAACCAGAAGCCGAATTCGCGAAGGCCGGGCCGACGCATCGCCGGCACAAGTGACAGGCCGCCGACAAGCCGGTCATCGGCGCAGACAGCCAGCGCCAGTCTCGCCGTTGCATCCGTCGTCGCCAATGACCATTCACTATGTTCAGGCCACGCGAGATAGGCGTTCGCATGATCGATCCTGTAGGGATGTGGGACGCTGGCAAGCCAACGCGCGACCTGCCAGTCATTGATACCGGCGACAAGGTCATCCCGGTCCGAAACCCGGAATGGTCGCACGGATATTCTGTCCATGATCTGAAGTTTCATCAGCTTTTCAGCTCCCGCCCGAGTTTGGACGTTTTGCGGGAAGATATGCGGGAAGATATGATAGGGTTGTTTAAAGAATGGTGACTTGCCGCATCACAGGCACCGGTGGATTTACATTTCTGCGGATTGGAACAGCCACCGGTTAGAATTCAACGCGAACGCCACGATCAAAAACTACAAGCTTCAGCAATTGGGAGACTTCGGAATGATAGCAATGATCACAGGCATTCTAGGCTCGCTTCTGGTCGTCATCGGCGCGGTCATGACCGTGTCATCGCCGGGTGTGCTCTTCGACATGCCGGCGGTCATTCTGGTGATTGCCCTGGCGCTGTTCTCGACGTTCGGTGCCAGCACGAAACTGCCACGGGCATCGCTGATCCGGCATTTTGGCCAGTCAGCCGTGCGCGCCGGCTGGATCGGCTTTCTCGTCGGTATCATCCTGATTTTCTCGATGGCCGACCCTTCGGCTCCGGATGTCATCGAATACCTTCTACGCGCCAGCGCCGTCGCAATGTTGACATTGCTCTATGGCTATGGACTCGACTATCTGGCGCGAATCATGTCACCGCGTGCCTGATGGTGGGTAAACTATAATTTGTGTCACGCAGAATTGGTCCCCAACCCGCCTGATATCTGGCGCTGTTCAAGCGCGGTCAGAACGGCGGTAACAGAGGATACGGTATATGGCACGAAGCAGGTTGCGATCATCTTGATCCAGCAGGCCGTGGTCAACGTGCCCGAAAAGATCAGGTCTCCATGGTTGATAAAGGCGAGAATAGTGCCGACAATGAGGGCTACAATCGCTGACCGCTTGGCAACCCTGCGACTGAAAAACACCGACGCCGCGAATTTTAGATCGAACATGAAATGAACCCGGAGACACGATGTTTACCAAGATCTTTATCAGGACGTTCCCGTCCGCAGAAGAATGTGAACTATTTGAATCGATCTTACAAACGAAATGGCCCGACCTGCTGAAGGACGCGCAGGGAGTGACCTTTCAGGCATTCCGCAACGCGCAGGCACCACATATATCGACCGTGATCTGGGAATTTCCCGATGAGGCCACGCAGCGCAAGATCGAGCAGCTCATCGAGGAGAACATCGTCCGCTTCACCAAGACGCTGTCACCGAAGACGCTGACCTTTTCTGGCGAACGGATCATGTATCTCAAAACCTGAAAATCACGTCAGTCGTTGGTGCTGGAAAGCTCTTTCAAGCGGCGCACAACACTGGCCGGAACAAAGCTTGAGATGTCACCACCATAGCGGTTCACTTCCTTCACAAATCGCGAAGCCACGAAATGCTGATGCTCGGCTGCCATCAGAAAGACCGTCTCAAGATCACCGTGTAACCTTTTGTTTATACTTGCCATTTGAAACTCGATCTCGAAATCTGATACAGCACGCAATCCCCGTACGATAATCGAGGCGCCCTGATCATGCGCGAAATCCGTCAGCAAATTTGCAAAATTCAGAACACGGACCGGCGTCGTGACCGTGCCATCTTCATTAAGCCGCCGGCATTCTGCGGCGACAAGTTCGGTGCGCTCCTCGACGCTCAGCAACGGGCCCTTGCCGGTATTCGACGCCACCGCAACGATCAACTCGTCACCAAGTCGCGCCGCCCGCTCGATAATATCCATATGGCCAAATGTCAGCGGATCAAACGTGCCGGGGTAAATGACGATACGCCGGCTCATTCTTCGTCCGCCGGTTGCGCCGGTTCCCCAACGGTATCATCATCTCCACCCCGCGCTGACCCGGTCATATCAGCGGCGATGCCTTCATCCCCGCCACCATTTTCTTCGCTGGCACCATCATCCTCGCTGTCATCGGCATCGCGGATCAAGCCGGCTGACACCACCCGCTCATCCTCATCTCCGGACACGTCGAACAGCCTGACCCCCTGGGTCTTGCGGCCGGCGATGCGGATCGAATCGCCCTCACCGCCATGAACACGGATGCGGATGATCTGGCCATGATTAGTGACCAGCATCAACTGGTCCTCCTCAACCACGGTAAAGCTGGCCATCACCCGCCCGTTGCGGGCGCTTGTCTCGATATTGGCGACCCCCTGCCCACCACGGCCGGTGCGCCGGTAATCGGTTACAGGGGTGCGCTTGCCATAGCCGTTTTCGGTAACCGACAGAACAAATTCGCTGGATTCATCGGTGATGATCGACATCGACACCACCGAATCCTTGCCAAGAAGCTTGACCCCCCGCACGCCGGTGCTGTCTCGGCCGCGAAATACCCGCACTGCATCGACGGCAAAGCGGATCGCCTTGCCATCACGCGTGGCCAGCAGCAGATCATCGCTCTCATTGCAGGGGGCGACCCCGACAAGCTCATCACCCTCGGCAAGCTTCATGGCAATTTTGCCATTGCGCTTGATATTGGTGAAATCGCTCAGCCTGTTGCGCCGGATGTTTCCGGCCGCGGTGGCGAACATGACATGCAGATCGTCCCAACTGTTGGCATCATCCGGCATCGGCATGACAGTGTTGATCGTCTCGCCTGTCTCGATCGGCAACAGATTGACCATCGCCTTGCCAAGCGCCTGCGGCGCGGATTCGGGCAGGCGGTAACATTTCAGCTGATAGACCATACCGCTGGAGGTGAAGAACAGGATAGGGGTATGCGTATTGGCAACAAACAGCCGCGTGACGAAATCCTCATCGCGCGTTTTCATGCCGGCACGTCCCTTGCCGCCCCGCCGCTGTGCGCGATAGACAGATAACGGCACACGTTTGATATAGCCGCGATGGCTGACCGTCACCACCATGTCTTCCTGCTGGATCAGGTCCTCGTCATCCTGGTCGACAAGCTGATCGGAGATTTCGGTGCGGCGCGGGTCGGCAAGACGTTCCCGTGCCGCCGCCAGCTCGCCAAGAATGACCTCGTTCACCCGGTCGGCAGATCCGAGGATGCCAAGGTAGTCCGCAATCCTGTCGGCAAGTTCGCGCGTCTCGTCGGCAAGTTTCTCACGCTCCATACCGGTCAGGCGCTGCAGGCGCAGCTCTAGAATAGCCCGAGCCTGCGCTTCTGACAGACGGTAGGCACCATCGACAACCTCATGTCCCGGGTCATCGATCAGCGTGATGAAAGCTTCCACCTCGGCCGCCGGCCAGGCGCGTTCGCATAGCTGATTGCGCGCGGTTTCGGTATCCGGCGCCCGCTTGATCAGTTCGATCACCTCATCGATCGAGGCCAGCGCCACCATCAGCCCGGCCAACAGATGCGCTCGCTCACGCGCCTTGCCAAGCTGGTAGACCGAGCGGCGTGTTACAACCTCGCGCCGGAACTCGCAGAACGCGGCAATGACCTCCTTCAGCCCCATCTGCTCGGGCCGCCCGCCATTCATCGCCAGCATGTTCACCGGAAAGCTGGTCTGTAGCCGCGTGTGCCGCCAGAGCTGGTTCAGCACCACATCGCCGGCCGCGTCACGCTTGATCTCGATGACAATGCGCATACCGGTACGGTCGGATTCATCGCGAATGTCGGAAATGCCCTCGATGGTCTTCTCGCGGACAAGCTCACCAACCCGCTCCAGCAAGTGGGCCTTGTTCACCTGATAGGGAATTTCGTGAACGATAATGGTTTCGCGATCTCTCGCGTCGGTCACAACCTCGGCCCGCGCCCGCATGATCACCGAACCGCGTCCCGTATGATAGGCATCACGGATGCCGGCCCGCCCCATGATCAGCGCCCCGGTCGGAAAATCGGGCCCGGGAACAATCTCGATCAATTCCTCGATCGTGATCGCCGGATTGCGGATATAGGCCTCACAGGCGGCAATGACCTCGGCCGGATTATGCGGCGGTATATTTGTCGCCATGCCAACCGCGATGCCGTTCGCACCATTCACCAGCAGATTCGGATATTCCGCTGGCAGAACCGTCGGCTCAAGCTGGGTCTCGTCATAATTCTCGGTGAAATCGACAGTTTGCTTGTCGATATCGCGAAGCAGACTTTCGGCAGCGCGCGCGAGGCGGGATTCGGTGTAGCGCATCGCGGCCGGCGGATCACCATCGACCGAACCGAAATTTCCCTGGCCGTCAACAAGCGGCAGGCGCATGGAGAAATCCTGCGCCATCCGCACCATCGCCTCATAGATCGAACTGTCGCCATGCGGATGGTAATTACCCATCACGTCACCGACGATGCGCGCCGATTTACGGGGCGGCTTCGACCAGTCGTAATTGCCTTCCATCATCGCGTACAGGATCCGCCGATGGACCGGCTTCAACCCGTCACGCACATCCGGCAGCGCCCGCGATACGATCACGCTCATGGCGTAGTCGAGATAGGATTTCCGCATTTCCTCGGAAATCGAAATGGTCGGATTCAAGGGGTCGGCAGGTGGCGTCGAGGTGTCAGTCACTGTCGTCTCTTCGGGCCGGTACGGCCATCATGGTCAGCAGACGGTCAACAACACCGCCATCCACAAGATATATACCATATCTTGTGGTCACACCTCAAAATATTGTTGATTTAAGAGGAAAAAAAGAAAACACCACCTTTTGCAAGGTGGTGCAATAATTTCATGATCTATTTAGCTGATTTAGAACGGAATATCGTCATCCGGCGCATCACCGCCATGCATGGGAGGCGGGCTTGCCGGTGTCGAGGCTCCCGGGGCCTGCCCACCGGCCGGGGCGCCGCCGCCGCCACCGCCATAACCACCGCCCATGGAATCACCGTAACCGCCGCCCGCGCCGCCACCTTCACCGCGCCCGCCAAGCAGTGTCAGTTCACCGCGGAAGCGCCCGAGAACAACTTCGGTTGTATATTTCTCGACCCCCTGCTGGTCGGTCCATTTGCGGGTCTGGAGCTGACCTTCGACATAGACACTGGAACCCTTGCGGAGATATTGCTCGGCGATGCGGGCGAGGTTCTCGTTGAAGATGACCACACGATGCCATTCGGTCCGCTCGCGCGGCTCGCCACTCATCCGGTCCTTCCATTTTTCGGAGGTTGCAATCGACAGGTTCACGATCTTGTTGCCGTCCTGTGTATTCCTGATTTCGGGATCACGGCCCAGATTACCCAAAAGGATAACCTTGTTCACACTGCCTGCCATGGCTGACCAACTCCTTCGCGCGCGGTTTTCGGGGGTTACTGATAAAAAGCATCGACGAGGGCTTTAGATTAGCCAGTCGGACGCATAAATGACAACAACAATGATGACGATTTCGCCGCAGCCAGCCGTTCCGCTTTGGGGTGGTCCGGTCCGGTGGTGACGGGTATAGTCGCGCGATGCCGAATGAAACCAAAAAGTCCCCTCCCGCCGCCGGCGCGCTGTTTGACAGCACGGTGGCAACAACCACCTCCAGCGATATCCATCCACCGGAAGACGGTGTGGCGGCAGCGCGGATCGAACCGCGTGTGATCTCGGTCCGCGGCGCGCGCGAGCATAATCTCGACGATGTCAGCATCGACCTGCCGCGTGACCGGCTTGTGGTGCTGACCGGCCTTTCGGGGTCCGGCAAGTCCTCGCTTGCCTTCGATACCATCTATGCCGAGGGACAGCGGCGTTATGTTGAGTCCCTGTCCGCGTATGCGCGGCAGTTTCTCGAAATGATGCAGAAACCCGATGTGGACCTGATCGAGGGTCTGTCACCGGCAATTTCGATTGAACAGAAAACAACCTCGCGCAATCCGCGTTCAACCGTCGGGACGGTGACCGAGATCTATGATTATATGCGGCTCCTGTGGGCGCGTATCGGCATCCCCTACTCGCCGGCGACGGGCCTGCCGATCCGCAGCCAGACGGTCAGCCAGATGGTCGA
Organism: Alphaproteobacteria bacterium; assembly: GCA_009920665.1. Taxonomy (GTDB): domain Bacteria; phylum Pseudomonadota; class Alphaproteobacteria; order Puniceispirillales; family Puniceispirillaceae; genus UBA8309. Next base: position 21,313 of record RFZL01000014.1, read on the forward strand.
CATCCTGCTGGCGATGGAAGAAGGCACGCGCCTGTATCTGCTGGCTCCCGTGGTGCGCGGCCGCAAGGGTGAATATCGCAGGGAACTTGCCGAATATCATCGCAAGGGGTTCAGCCGGGTCCGTATCGATGGCGAGATTTATGACCTCGATGATACACCGGAACTCGACAAGAAACGCAAGCATGATATCGAGCTTGTCGTCGACCGGCTGGTCATCCGTGGCGACCCGGATGACCTCTCGACCCGCCTTGCGGATTCACTTGAGACGGCGCTGGCCCTGACGGACGGGCTGGCTTTCGCGGATCATGCCGACACTGGCGCGCGGACAGTGTTCTCGGCCAATTTTGCCTGTCCCGAATCGGGTTTCACGATTGACGAGATCGAACCTAGACTGTTTTCCTTCAATAACCCGTTCGGTGCCTGTCCGGCCTGTGACGGCCTTGGTGTCAGCAGCCATTTCGACGAACAGCTTGTCGTGCCGGACCACCGTCAGACGCTGCGTGGCGGTGCCATTGCGCCCTGGGCCAACAGCAGTTCCCGCTATTACATCCAGACACTGGACTCACTGGCGCGGCAGTTCGGCTTTTCGCTCGACATGCCATTCGGCGAGCTGGATGACGAGATCAAGTCACTGATCCTTCATGGATCGGGCAAGATTCCTGTCACCATGGAATTCGATGACGGCATGCGGTCCTACAAGACCAAACGTCCCTTTGAAGGATTGATGCCGAATTTGGCACGACGCTATCGCGAGACGGACTCCTCCTGGGTGCGTGAGGAGCTTGAGAAATTCCGCGCCAATCATCCCTGCGACGCCTGTGATGGCAAGCGGCTGAAGCCGGAGGCACTGGCGGTAAAGGTCGACCAGAGTGATATCTCCGACATTGCCCGCCTGTCGATCGGCGATGCGCGTGACTGGTTTGCCGGCCTCAGTGACAAGCTTCAGGGCCAGGAGTCGGAAATCGCCGCGCGGATCCTGAAGGAAATCAACGAGCGTCTAGGCTTTCTGGTCAATGTCGGTCTTGGCTATCTGTCGATGGCACGCAATTCCGGCACCCTGTCGGGCGGCGAATCCCAGCGGATCAGGCTGGCCTCGCAGATCGGGTCGGGCCTTACCGGCGTTCTCTATGTTCTTGACGAGCCGTCAATAGGTCTTCACCAGCGTGACAACGAACGGCTGCTGGCAACGCTTGTGCGGCTGCGAGACCTTGGTAACACGGTTCTTGTGGTCGAACATGACGAGGATTCAATCCGCCTGGCCGACTATGTCATCGATATGGGGCCCGGCGCCGGTGTGCATGGCGGCAAGGTCGTCGCCGCAGGAACGCCCGACCAGATCATCGCCAGCCAGGCCTCGCTGACCGGCCAGTATCTGTCAGGCGTCAGGGACATCAGCCTGCCGGCAAGCCGGCGCAAGTCACGCAAGGGCCGTTTCGTGCGGGTCGAGAACGCCACTGGCAACAATCTGCGCGACGTATCGGTTGATTTCCCTCTTGGTGTGCTGACATGTGTAACCGGTGTCTCAGGTGGCGGTAAATCAACGCTCGTTCTGGAGACATTATGGAAGGGTCTGGCCCGACGCCTGCACAAGGCGCGCGAGATGCCGGCCCCGCACCGGGCGATCAACGGGGCCGAACTCCTCGACAAGGTGGTCGATATCGACCAGTCACCGATTGGCCGCACACCGCGCTCGAACCCGGCCACCTATACAGGTGCCTTCACCCCGATACGCGAATGGTTTGCCGGCTTGCCCGAGGCGAAGGCGCGTGGCTACGCGCCGGGACGTTTCTCGTTCAATGTTAAAGGTGGTCGCTGCGAGGCCTGTCAGGGTGACGGTCTGATCAAGATCGAGATGCACTTCCTTCCCGATGTCTATGTCACCTGCGATTCCTGCAAGGGACGTCGCTATAACCGGGAGACGCTGGAGATCACATTCCGTGGGAAGTCCATCGCAGATATCCTTGAAATGACTGTGGAAGAAGGTGTCGAATTCTTCAAGGCGGTGCCGTCAATCCGGGAAAAGCTGGAAACCATGTTCCGGGTCGGCCTTGGCTATGTCCGCATCGGTCAGCAGGCCACGACGCTATCCGGCGGCGAGGCACAGCGTGTCAAGCTGTCGAAGGAACTGTCACGGCGGGCGACCGGGCGCACCATCTATATCCTCGATGAGCCGACAACCGGCCTGCATTTCCATGATATCGCCAAGCTTCTGGAGGTGTTGCAGGAACTTGTCGACCAGGGCAATACGGTGATTGTGATCGAGCATAATATGGATGTGATCAAGACCGCCGACTGGATTATCGATCTTGGTCCGGAGGGTGGTGACGGTGGCGGCATGATTGTCGCCGAGGGCACACCCGAACAGGTTGCCAAGGTCAAGGCATCGCATACGGGTGCCTATCTGGCGCGCATGCTGCCGACAAAGGGGTGATCATGCCGCATACTGACAGCGACAGACCGGTTGTTCATATCATTGGCGGCGGGCTTGCCGGCAGCGAGGCGGCCTTTCAGGTCGCGCAGCGCGGCATCCGCGTCGTTCTTCACGAAATGCGGCCGGTGCGCAAGACCGATGCTCACCATACTGACAACCTCGCCGAGCTTGTCTGTTCCAACAGCTTCCGCTCCGATGATGCCGAGGCGAATGCTGTGGGTGTGCTTCACGCCGAGATGCGGATAATGGGCTCGGTGATCATGAGCGCCGCTGATGAACACAAGGTGCCGGCGGGTGGGGCGCTGGCGGTTGATCGGGAAGGCTTTTCCACCGGTGTGCAGGCGCGTCTCGCCGACCATCCGCTGATCGAACTGGCGCGCGAGGAAGTGACCGACATTCCCGATGACTGGGACAATGTCATCATCGCGACCGGCCCCCTCACCTCGCCGCCATTGGCACAGATGGTGCGCACGCTTGGCGGCGAGGACGATCTTGCTTTCTTCGACGCCATCGCGCCAATCGTGCATTTCGACAGCATCGACATGGATGTGGCCTGGTTCCAGTCGCGCTATGACAAGGCAACCGATGGCGGTGATGGCAAGGATTACATCAACTGCCCGATGGACAAGGCACAATATGAAGGCTTCATCGACGCGCTGCTCACCGGCGAGAAGATGAGCTTTCGCGAATGGGAGGAGACCACCCCCTATTTCGAAGGCTGCATGCCGATCGAGGTCATGGCCTCTCGCGGGGCGGAAACACTGCGTTTTGGCCCGATGAAGCCGGTTGGTCTCACCAACGCGCATGATGGCAGCCGCCCATATGCGGTGATCCAGCTCCGTCAGGACAACGCCCTTGGCACACTGTACAACATGGTCGGTTTCCAGACGAAATTGAAATATGCCGAACAGGTGCGCGTGTTCCAGACCATTCCGGCACTGGAAAATGCGCAGTTCGCGCGTCTTGGCGGGCTGCACCGCAACACCTTCATCAATTCACCGCGTCTGCTGGATGGCCAGTTGCGAATGAAGGCCCGGCCGTCACTGCGTTTCGCCGGCCAGATCACCGGCGTCGAGGGCTATGTCGAATCCGCTGCCATTGGCCTGATGGCCGGGATTATGGCGGCCTCGCAGGCCACCGGCGCGCACTGGACACCGCCACCTGTCGATACGGCGCATGGCGCCCTGCTGGCCCATATCACGGGCGGGGCCGATGCTGACACTTTTCAGCCGATGAATGTGAATTTCGGCCTGTTTCCGCCGATTGATGGCGCTGCGAGTGGTGGCAAGCGCAAGCTTCGTGGCCGTGACCGCAAAACTGCCTATGCCAGCCGGGCGCTTGCTTCCTTCAGAGGCTGGGCGATGGTGAAGGCCGCGTAACACCAAGCCGCCAGCCAAGCATCCGCCACACCAACAGCGCGTCATCGTCCCGGTATTGGCCGGAGCCGCGATAGCGCGCCACCTGCCCGGCCATCCAGATCCAATACAGACGGTACCTGCGCAGCACGGCCAGACTATCGTCATCAAGCCGTGATGCCTCCGCACCCTCATGAAGGGACATGCCGACCAGCCCTGCGGCATGTCTTGCCGGCTCCATCCCCGCCAGCATCACGAACAGCTTCTGCCAACAGGCCCCGGCCGAGATCGTGTTGTCCGCCAGCCGGTCCTGCCAGATCGCCAGCTGTGTCAGCAATTCGTCCTGATCGATGTGAGCGGATTCAAGATGCACCAGCAACCGGCGCATCAGCGGCACATTCTCGTCACGCCCGGCCTCGATGGCCTCGGCCCACCATTGCAGCCGGATCGCGGCCAGCATCGGTTCAGACGCCACACGCACCGAATTTTCCGCTTCCAGCGCGAGGCACAGCCTGTCTGCCAGCAGCGCCCGCATGTCTGCAGGGCTGAAAAGAAGGCACAGTGCCAGATCCCTGTCACTGTCACGAAGCGCCGCCCAGCTTCCCGACATCAGATGGCTACAAGTGCGGCGGCGGCGGCGCGGCCCTCGCTCATCAACACGTTCCAGGTGCGGCAGGCCGCCGGCGTGGACAGCAATTCAAAAGCCACCCCATGGCCGCGTAGTGCCGCACCAAGCTCGCTGAAGGGATGCTGCGGTGCCGCGCCCGCGCCGAGAACCAGCAATGGTGCCACAGGGTCGCCAAGCAATGGTAGCAGATCCGCCGCTGTCAGACTGTCGAGGTCAGATGGCGGCGTCCAGGCACTGGTCAGCCGTGGTAGCAGAAACAGACAACCGCTGTGGCGGTTGCCGGACACACGAAACCCGCCATCACCATAGCCGTGAATGAGCTGGAGATCGCTTCCCTCGCCAAAACTCTTGATATCAACCATGCGCCGGTCAGACGTCCTCGGTCACCGCGCCGGGATCATCATCCTCATCAAGATGCCGCTTCAGATCGAATGAAGCCAACATGCCGACAGCGACAAAGATCGATGAATAGGTGCCGATCAGGACACCCCACATCATGGCAAGCGCGAAATCACGTAGCACCGCACCGCCGAACAGGACAATCGCCAGCAGGGCCAGCAGGGTGGTCACCGATGTCATCACCGTCCGCGACAAGGTTTCGTTCAGCGACATATTCAGGATTTCGCGCTGTTCGAAGGATTTGTAGCGGCGCAAATTCTCGCGCACCCGGTCAAACACCACCACGGTGTCATTGATCGAATAGCCGGCGATTGTCAGGATCGCTGCCACTGTTGCCAGATTGAACTCGAAGGATGTCAGGGCGAATAACCCTATAGTTGACAGCACGTCATGCGCCAGCGCCAGAATGGCGGCGATTGAGAACTGCCATTCAAAGCGGAACCAGATATACACCATGATGGCCAGCAAGGCGCAGACAACGGCCAGAATGCCCTTCTCGGCCAACTCCGCTCCGACCGTCGGGCCGACAAATTCTGTCCGGCGGATGTCATAGCCGCTGCCAAGCGCGTCGGTGATGGCCCTGATCGCCGCGATCTGCGCCGCCTCGTCACCTTCCTGGCGCTGCACGCGCACCAGAACATCGGTTTCACTGCCGAAACCCTGGATGCTGATATCGCCAAGGCCGAGTTGATCGAGATCGGACCGGATACCGCCAATATCGGCCGGGCCATCGGCGTGACGTGCCTCGATCAGGATACCGCCGCGAAAATCGATCCCGAGATTCAGGCCGACCAGTGCGAACAGGGCCACCGAAGCGGCGACAAGCAGGGCCGAGAAGATGATGGCCGGCTTGCGAAGACGAAGGAAATCGAGGCTGGTTTCGCTGGGAACTAGTTTCAAACGCATTTCTCGTCTCCCTACAGGACCAGCTGGCGCGGGCGTTTCCGCTCAAGCCAGATGATGATCAGCATCCGCGTGACCATCACCGCCGTGAACAGCGAGGTCGCGATGCCGATTGACAGCGTTACCGCAAAGCCCTTGATCGGGCCGGAACCAAACACATAGAGGAACAATGCGGCAAACAGCGTTGTCAGGTTGGAGTCGATAATGGTTGAAATCGCCCGGCTGTACCCGCCTTCGATCGCCGCCATGACACTGCGCCCGCGCCGCAATTCCTCGCGTATGCGCTCGAAGACAAGGACGTTGGCATCCACCGCCATGCCCATCGTCAGGACGATACCGGCAATGCCGGGCAATGTCAGGGTCGCCTGAATCGCCGACAGCGCGCCAAGGATCAGCACCACATTGACCGCTAGCGCCACATCCGCCAACAGGCCGAACAGTCCATAGCTGAGGATCATATAGACAATGACAAGTACCAGCGCGACCACTGCCGCGATCTGGCCTGCCGCCACAGAATCCGCACCGAGGCCGGGGCCGATGGAACGCTCCTCCATCACGATCAACGGTGCCGGCAGCGCGCCGGCGCGAAGGATCAGCGCCAATTCATTCGTCTCGGCGACAGTGAAGCTGCCGGTAATCTGCCCGCTGCCGAAAATCTGTGACTGGATCGTCGGCGCGGACACAACCTTGCCATCCAGAATGATCGCGAAGGGCCGCCCGACATTCGCACCGGTCACACGCCCGAACCGCTTGGCGCCGGTGGCGTTGAGGGTGAAGCTCACCGAGGGACGGTTGTTTTGGTCGAAACTCGCCTGCGCTGTTTCCAGCAACTCGCCGCTGACCATGACACGCTTCTCGACGACATAGAACTGGCCGTCATCACCGTCACCCGCCAACAGAACAGAGCCGGGCGGCGTCCGGCCACGGTCCATCGCTTCCTGCGCGGTCATCGATGTGTCAACAAGCTGGAAGGTCAGCTTCGCTGTGCGGCCAAGCAGGCGTTTGATCTCCTCGGGATCGTCAACCCCGGGAAGCTGGACCAGGATCCGGTCGGCGCCCTGCCTTTGGATCACCGGCTCCTTTGTCCCGTCAGGATCTATCCGTCGGCGGATGATTTCCATCGACTGTTCGATCGTCTGTGTGCGCAGCGTAAGCAAACCTGCCTCATTGAAGGCGATGCGGTATTCCGGTGATCCATCCACAACATCGAAATCGCGTCCGAAATCGCCGAATATCTGCGCTGCTGCCGCGCTGTCATCGGTTTTGCGGAGGCGTACGCTGACCACGCCATCATCCACATCAAGGCCACTGAACCTGATTTTCTTGTCCCGAAACTCCTGGCGGATTGCCTCGGCCACACCGTCAAGACGTTCCTGCGCCACGACATCCATGTCGACGCGTAGTAACAGGTGCGAGCCACCCTGCAGATCGAGACCAAGATTGATCTTCTGACCCGGCAGAAATCCTCCGCCCGCGTCATCATCACCCGACAACAGGTTTGGCGCCGCATAAACGATGCCAAGCACCGCGATCAGGATCACGACAAGTTTTTTCCAGCCTTCAAACTGTAGCATGGCGGCGGGCTCTCTTCAGATCAACGTATGCCGCGGCACCGCCGCGGCGACGCGAGGTCGGTTACTTCTTGGCTTCAGTCTTGCCACGCACGTCGGCGATCATCGTGCGGACAACATTGACTTTCACATCCTTGGCAATCTCGACCTCGATGGTCTCGCTGTCATCGACTGCCTTGATGATGGTGCCTGTCAGGCCGCCATTGGTGACGATCTTGTCACCACGTTTCAGCGCTGCCAGCATTTCCTTGTGCTGCTTGGCGCGCTTCTGCTGTGGCCGGATCAGAAGAAAATAGAAAATGACCATCACAAGGATGATCGGCATCAACCCGAGGCCGCCTTCGGCAAAGCCGCCTGACTGGGCAAAAGCTGGGGTAATAAGCATGTCGTTACAACTCCGGACTGTGCTTTGAGATTCTGGTCCCGCACCATAAACACCAAGATAGGGTTGAGCAATGATCAACACCCTCCCAGCTGCTGAATTCGGCGTAAAAAATGCCGTCTGGAGGAGTTGTTAGGTGCCTCCGGCCCTGTTAGATTCGCGCGATGACTGTTTCAGATACCGATTCCGAGTTTCTGCGCCATCTCTCGCGCATTGCCGATGCCCTCGAAAAATATAGCCCCACCGATCCGACAGTGGCGGATATGGAGCCCGCCGGGGCCTATGTGTGGAACCATGCAAGCCGCCGCCTTGCCGCCGTCGCACGGGTCAATCGCGTTGACCTGCGGCTGCTATGTGGCGTCGATCACCAGCGTGACAGCCTGCTTTCCAACACCATCGCCTTCGTGCGCGGCTTTGCTGCCAACAACGCGTTGTTGTGGGGCGCGCGCGGTACCGGCAAATCCTCGCTTGTCAAGGCTGTGCACGGCACCGTGACCGAGCGCGGAATGGATTGTGCGCTTGTCGAGGTGCATCGCGAGGACATTTCCGACCTGCCCTTTCTGATGCATTACCTGTCGCAGATCGACCGCCGGTTTATCGTCTTCACAGATGATCTGACCTTCGATCATGGTGACAGCAGCTACAAGTCGCTGAAGGCGGCACTTGATGGCGGGGTCGAGGGGCGGCCGGACAATGTGATTTTCTATGCCACCTCCAACCGGCGCCATCTGATGCCGAGACAGATGATCGAGAATGAACGGTCAACCGCGATCAACCCGTCGGAAAGCGTCGAGGAAAGCGTGTCGCTCTCGGATCGTTTCGGCCTGTGGATCGGGTTCCATTCGATTGACCAGGACACCTACTTTGCGATTGTCGAAGGCTATGTGGCGCATTTTGGAATGAATACCAGCAATGTCGATGTGCGCCGCGAGGCACTTGCCTGGTCGATGGAACGGGGATCACGATCCGGCCGCGTGGCCTGGCAGTTCATTGTCGATCTGGCAGCGCGCACCGAAACAGACCTGACAGGAAAGCGCTAGCCGGCATCGGGCGCGAACCACCGCACCATATCAGGCTATCAATGTGCGCGGGTCGATCGGCTTGCGTGACTGGCGAATTTCGAAATGCAGTTGCGGTGTATCAACCTTGCCGGTCTGCCCGACCGTGGCGATTTTCTGCCCGACTTCGATGACGTCGCCCTCCTTGACCAGAACATCGCCAAGATGCGCATAAGCGGTGATGATTCCCCCATCATGCTTGACAAGGATCAGCGTGCCGAAGGATTTGATCTCGCGCCCGACAAAAGCGACGGTGCCGCGCGCCGCCGCCCGGACATCGGTTCCCGCAGCAGCAGCTATATTGACCCCGTCATTATGGACGCCGCGCGCTGCCGGGCCGAATTCGGCAACAATCTCTCCCTCGACAGGCCAGCGAAACGCGCCGGTTCCGGACGGTGCGACAAACCTTTTCCGCACCGCCGGTGTGGCGGACGGGGTCGGTGGCGGCGTTGCCACGGCAGCGGCAATGGTTGTGGCCTCGGGCGCGACATCAAGAACCGAGAAATCCAGCCGGTCAGGCAAGTTCAAACGCTGGCCGACCTCAAGTGTGAAGGGGGCGTCGACGCCATTCGCCTCGGCAAGCTGATACTGGCTGACAGCATAACGCTGCGACAGCGAATAGATTGTGTCTTCCGGCCCGACAATATGGACACGTGGCGGTGTCAGCCGCAGCGCCTGGCCGACCACCACCGCATAGGGTGGGCCGATTTGATTGTCGCGGATGATCGAGGTTGGCGGGACCCCATAACGCGCCGCAATGGCATAGATATTGTCACCGTCCCGCACCGTGACCCGTCCGTCGGGCGGGATCGCCTCACGCGCCTGGCGCAGCGGCGCGTTGAGGACCGGTGCCGGCGTGTCCCGTGTCAACGACAAATTGGGGGTCTTGCATCCGGCTAGCGGCACCAGACAGATGACAAATGCGCCGATCATCAGCGGTCTCAGGCCACCCTGTTGCAGCGCCATTCTTCAGTCCTCCACCAACGGAACGAATTTCACCGGGAGCAGTTCCTCTTTGTCAAAACCGGTTTCCGTCCGGCGCACCCTCACAAGTGCCTGTGAGCGGTCACGCCCTTCGGGTGCCACCATGATGCCGTCAGTTTTCAATTGATTCAACAGTGCTTCCGGAATGGATGCCGGCGCGCAGGTCAGAATGATTCTGTCGAACGGAGCGCCTTCCGGCCAACCGCGCGCGCCATCACCGACTTTCGTCGTGATGTTGGTGATCCGCAGCTTGCGAAACTGTGCCTCAGCCTCGACAAGTAACGGTCGCAAACGCTCAATCGAATAAACCCGCCGACACAGCAATGACAGTATGGCAGCCTGGTAACCGCTGCCGGTACCGATCTCCAGAACACGCTCGCGGCCGGTCAGTTGCAGCGCTGCCGTCATTCTGGCGACGATATAGGGTTGGCTGATCGTCTGTTCCATGGCGATGGGAAGCGAGGCGTTTTCATAGGCATGGTCACGAAGCGCGGCCGGGACAAATAACTCGCGCGGCACCTGTTCAATCGCGGACAGCACATCGGCCTCGACGACTCCCATGCCACGCAGCGTCATGGTAAGCCGGGCCTTCTCATGTTGGAAGTCAGTCATATGCCTGCCTGAACGCGATCTGCCAGCAGGGATTTTCCGGGGGGTGGGTCGGCGGTATCAGAAATCAACTGATGTCAGCCCGGCCTGGATGTCGCCTGCAGTGATATCCATACCCAAAGCTGTCAATGATATCCACCCCTCGTCCATCACCGCGCGGTCACTTCCGGGAATTGTCTGCTCGCGCGTCATCAGCGGACCAAGGCGGTAGGAGTTCGGTCCGTCACCGTCAACCACATGATCACCGAATTTGTGGCGGTCAAGAGTGGCCGGCCGTATGCCGCGAACATCATTGCCGGACACCGGTGGGAAATTGACATTCATCACAGTCCGGTCCGGAATGCCAGCCTCGAGAATGGCCCGGATCACGGTTTCACCATGAATGATGGCAGCATCATATTCGGCTTCATCGATCCCGCCATTCCGTTGCGACAGGGCGATGGCCGGCACCCCCATCAGCGCGCCTTCCATGGCCGCGGCGATGGTGCCGGAATACAGCACATCATCAGCCGCATTCATACCGGCATTGATGCCTGACAGCACCAGATCGGGCTTGCTGTCAAGAACGCGTGACATGCCCATGATCACACAGTCGCTTGGTGTGCCGGAACAGGAGAACTGCCTGTCACCGCACGGTTCGATCACCACGTCGCGGCGCAATGTGATGGCGCGTGACATGCCGGACCGGTTCCCGTCCGGCGCGATCACCCAGACGTCATCGCTGAAACGGGAGGCGATATCCTTCAGGATGCGAATGCCGATGGCATCAATCCCGTCATCATTGCTGATCAGAATGCGCCCGGGTGAAATTGGTGAAAAGGGTGACATTGACTACCTCGGCCAAACAAAAAACCATCACAATTACAAAAGCCTTCAGCGCCATAAGCGCCCTATTCGCATCAGAGCGGCATGATCACATCGCAGCCCATATAGTCATGCAGTGCCGCGGGAAGCCTTACCGACCCGTCTTCCTGCTGCCCGGTTTCCAGAACGGCAATCATCGTGCGCCCAACGGCAAGACCGGAACCGTTCAGGGTATGAACAAACTGTGTGCCCCCCTCGGCATCGCGGAAACGTGCCTTCATGCGGCGTGCCTGGAACGGACCACAATTCGAACAGGAGGAAATCTCACGATATTGGCCACGTCCTTCATTCTGGCCGGGAAGCCACACTTCGAGGTCATAGGTCTTCTGCGCACCAAAGCCCGTATCCCCGGTACACAGTGTCATCACCCGATAGGCAAGCCCGAGACGTTGCAGGATTGTTTCGGCGCAGCCGGTCATCCGCTCATGCTCGGCCGCTGACTGGTCAGGGTGGGTAATACTGACCAGCTCGACCTTGGAAAACTGGTGCTGACGGATCATCCCGCGCGTATCGCGCCCGGCCGCGCCGGCTTCGGACCGGAAGCAGGGTGTATGCGCGGTGAAGCGCATCGGCAGGCTGTCCACCGGCCAGATTTCATCAGCGGCTATGTTGGTCAGCGGCACCTCGGCGGTCGGGATCAGCCATTTGTCATCCGCCCGGAACAGATCCTCGCCGAATTTCGGCAATTGGCCGGTGCCGGTCATCGCCGCGCTGTTGACCAGCACTGGCGGCAGCATTTCCTGATAGCCGAATTCACCGGTATGGATATCCAGCATGAAAGCGGCAAGCGCCCGTTCAAGACGCGCCAGCTGGCCACGAAGAACGACAAACCGGGCGCCGGCAAGCTTGGCTGCCACGGCGAAATCCATCTGGCCAAGCCCCTCGCCGATGGCGACATGGTCGCGCGGGGTGAAATCGAATGAGGGAATATCCCCCCATTCACGAAGAAGCCTGTTATCTGCCTCGTCACCGCCATCGGGGACATCGACATCGAGGATGTTGGGAAGTCCCATGAGATGCTCGTCCAGCGTGGCGGCAAGCGCGCCCTCTTCCTGCTCCAGCGCCGGCATCCGAACCTTAATGTCGTTCACCTCGGCAATCAGATCATCAGCATCCTCGCCCTTGCCCTTGCGCATGCCGATTTCCTTCGACGCCTGATTACGGCGTGACTGCAGGTCCTGAATTTCCACCTGCAGGGCACGACGACGCGAATCGATGTCAAGGATCACACTGGCAAGCGGATCCATGCTGCGGCGCGCCAGCGCCGCGTCAAAATCATCGGGATTGTCACGGATGAAGCGGATGTCATGCATCGGTTGGCTCGTTTCACATGGTCGAGGCGGATGAACGCCCTGGCCCTACTCGGCCGCCTCTTCGGTTGCCTTCGGGGCGATGATTTTCGCTCCGAAAATGGAAATCTCGTAAAGAGCTATTATCGGCAGTGCCAGCATCAGCTGCGAGACAACGTCGGGCGGCGTCAGGATGGCCGCGGCGACGAAGGCGATGACGATGGCGAATTTGCGTTTTTCCGCCAACCCCTCCGGCGAGACAAGACCCGCCCGCACCAGGAGAAGCAGCACGACGGGAAGTTCGAAGGCCAGCCCAAAGGCGAAAATGAGCCGCATGATGAGCGACAGATATTCGGAAATCCGTGGCTCTATCTCGATCGCAAGGGCACCTTCCGAGCCGGCCATTTCAAAGCCGACAAAGAAATTCCAGGCCATCGGCGTGACGATGTAATAGACCATGGCTGCGCCAAGGGTGAACAGAACCGGCGTGGCGATAAGAAAGGGCAGAAACGCGCTCTTTTCATTCTTGTAAAGGGCCGGCGCGATGAATTTCCATATCTGTATGCTGAGGATCGGAAATGTCACACAGATGGAGGTGAAGAAACCGACCTTGATCTGCGTGAAAAATCCTTCATGGAGGGCTGTGAAGATCATCCGGCCGCCACCTTTTTCCTCAAGGATCTCGGCAAGTGGCGCCTGCAGGAACATGAAAACATGGCTGGCGATACTGTTATTCATGCCACCGCCCGGCATCGGCGCCACGGTGATCAGGAACAACACGATGAACGCAAGCAACGCCACCCCGAGCCGATTGCGAAGCTCAGTCAGGTGGTCGATCAGCGACATCTGTGCGCCATCACCCTCATTTTCCAGTTCCTCGGCCATGCGTCGTCAGCTCTTGTCCGCTTTTTTCTTCTTGTCCGCCTTCTTTGGCGTATCGTCTTCTTGGGGCGTGTCGTCTTCTTGGGGCGTGTTGTCTTCCCTGGCGTCAGCGGCTATGCGGTCACCGGCTTGCGAGGCCAGTTCGCCAATTTCCTTCATTTCATCGGAGCCGGTTCCGCTGACGCTGTCCTTCATCTCGCGCACCGAATCACCCATTGTCCCGCCCGGATCAATGGCTTGCGCAAGTTCGTCAAGATCGCCCGATTTCGCCTTGTTCACCGCCTGTTTCAGCTCGGCCACCTCGGCATCCTCGGCAATCTGGTTCATGCCATCGGTGAATTCCCGCGCCATACGGCGCATCTGCCTTGACAGCTTTGTAAAGCTGCGCAGCATTTTTGGCAGTTCCTTCGGGCCGACCACCATGATCAGCACGAAGGCAACAACCAGAAATTCCCAGCCACCAATGTCCAGCATGACGGGACCCTATTTAGCTTTTCTTGGCGGCTTTTTTCTTCGCTGCGGCCTTTTTGGCAGGCGCCTTTTTCTTTGCCGCAGCCTTTTTCTTCGCGGCAGCCTTCTTCGCAGGAGCCTTCTTCTTTGGCGCCGGAGCCTCTTCGATCGCCTCGACTTCTTCGGCCTCGTCGGCGTCAGCGGACTCACCGTCGCCCTTCAGGCCGGTTTTGAAATTGCGCAATCCCTTGCCGAAATCGCCCATGATTGCCGAGACTTTGCCCCGCCCGCCGAAAAGCAGCAGAACGACTGCAAGTACGACAAGCCAGTGCATGATGCTGAACGTACCACCAAACATTGTATTCCCTCTGGGTTATGAAGCGGCACGCAGGAATGCCGCGCCGCGTAGAATGCCCCGAGAATATAGACAGGCTGGGAAAGATGAACAAGCGATCGTTGCTGCCCCTGCGGCAAAGACGCCCAGCCTGGCACTGCAGCAGTTCGGCTATTCCGTGAACCTCGCCGGTTCGTCACTCATTCGCCGGAAAAACAAAGGCCTGCGCCGTATCGACGGTTATCCTTACCGGGCTGCCTGTCTGGAGCGAATTCAACCCCGGTACGCGAGCGTGGAAATGCAATTCCTCGGTGCCGGCGGGAACCGACAGGTGGATCAGCGAGGCCCGGCCGAGAAGCCTGGCCTCCATGACAAAAGCATTGGCTTCCGCCTCCGACCCGTTCGGTTCGATATTCAGCGCCTCATGCCGGATGACGATGCTTGCCGGATCACCTTCCTGCATTGACTCAGGCGCAGAAAAATTACCAAGAACAGTTTTGATACAACCATTTGACACGTGACCTTCAAGTCGGTTTACCTCACCGAAGAACTCCGCAACAAAGGCACTGTTCGGCTGGCAATAGAGATTCACCGGGCGGCCTGTCTGCTGCACCTCGCCTTCGCGCATGACGATGATGTTGTCCGACATGAACATGGCTTCCTCGGCATCATGTGTCACCATCAGCGCCGCCGTTCCGGCAGCCTTCAACACATGCAGCATCTGGTCGCGGATGCGCTCGCGCAGCCGGCTGTCCAGCCCGGCATAGGGCTCATCCAGCAGGATCACCGAAGGTCGCGGGGCCAGCGCCCGCGCGAGAGCCACCCTTTGCTGTTGCCCGCCCGACAACTCATGCGGATAGGAATCGGCAACAGCTTCGATGTTTGCCTCGGCCAGAACATCAAGCCCGCGCCGTGTTGCTTCGCTGCCCCGGTGGCGCAGGCCGAACAGAACATTCTCGAGAACTGTCAGATGTGGGAACAGCGCATAATCCTGAAACATATATCCGACGCCACGCGTCTCGGGCGGCACCACCTGCCCGGGGTCGGACACAAGCCGGTCATCGAGCAAGATTTCACCGGATTTCGGCCGTTCAAGCCCGGCCGCCAGCCGTAGCAGCGTTGTCTTGCCACAACCTGACGGGCCAAGAAGCGTCACAACCTCGCCGGCATTCACCACAAAGCTGACATCCTTGACCGAAGTCTTGCCATTATAGGCATGCGAAATATGGCGGAACTCAAGCATCGATATGGCCTTCCCCGTCCTCCTCAACCGCAAGCCCAGCATCGATCATCGCCTCTTCGAGCAGGTCCGGCCCCTCCTCGTCGATCATCTCTTCATCCTCGTCATCACCAACCGACACCGCATCGACAAGACCGCCGATTACCTGCCCCTTGCGCAACAGGCCAGCCGCCTTGAGATCATCGAGCCCGGGCAAATCAGACAGGGTCTCAAGGCCGAAATGATCAAGAAAGGCCGGGCTGGTGCCCCAGGTCAGAGGCCGGCCCGGCGTGCGCCGGCGACCACGCGGCTTGATCCAGCCAAGCTCCAGCAGAATATCGATGGTGCCACGTGACAGGCTGATACCGCGAATCTCCTCGATTTCCGCACGGGTGATCGGCTGATGATAGGCGACGATCGCCAGAACCTCGAGGGCGGCTCGCGACAATGGCCTTTCAACCTGACGGTGGGTATTCAGTCGCTCGGCGATCTCGGCGCGTGTCCTGAAGGCGAAGGCATCGCCAATACGGCAGAACTCGATACCGCTGGTCGCATCAAACCGGGCCTCGATCAGCGGCAGAATGGAGTCAAGCTCGATGCCATCGGGAAGCTGTGCCTGAAGCTCGCTGCCACGAACCGGCTTCGGCGCCGCGAAAATGACCGCTTCGATGGTGGCGGCCCACCGGGTAAGCGAAGTCTCGCCTGTCATGCTTGATCCCTTGATCTGAGAAAAAGAGGTGCGAACCGGCTGTCCTGACGCAAACGTACCATGCCTTCGCGCGCCAGTTCCAGCGAGGCGACGAAATGCGATGCCGTTGCCGAGCGGCGGTCAAGGTCGGTTTTCAGATTGGGCGGCAGAAAGGTTTCAAGCACCGTCCATTCAGGCACCCCGCCAATGAGCGAACGCAGCCGGTTTGTCGCCTCCTCGACCGAGAAGAGCCGCGTCGCGGCAATGGTCAGGGTGCGGTTCTCGACCCCCGACTGGATCGACCCGTAACAGGCCAGCAAATCGTAAAGCGTCGCCGTCCAGACCGGTTCGGTCACGCTTTCGAACGTTTCCGGTTCACCGCGGGCAAAACGCTGTTGGCCAAGTCGTGGCAATGAGATCAGTCTTTTTGATGCCTGCTGCATCGATTCGAGGCGCAGCAGCTGATATTTCAGCGCATCGGTCATGTCGATGACTTCTTCGGCCTGCTCGGGCTCCGGTTCGGGGAGGAGGAGCCGCGATTTCAGATAGGCAAGCCAGGCCGCCATCACCAGATAATCGGCGGCGACTTCAAGATCGAGACGCCGCACCGTGTCGATATAGCTGAGATATTGTTCAGCCAGTGGTAGAATGGCAATTCGTGACAGATCGACCTTTTGCTCGCGGGCGAGCGACAGCAGCAGGTCGATAGGCCCCTCAAATCCGTCAAGATTGACGAATAGTGACAGCTGCTCGGGTACCGTGCGCGGCGGCTGCCCCTCGTCAAACGGCTCGGCTGTGGTGTTGTTTTCAGTCATGCTGGCAGAATGTCCGCATTGATCATGATGACCGGCTGTCAAACTTGCGAAGGATACAGTCCTGACCTGCCCGTTTCAGCGCCGCACAGAGGGTATCGGCACTCGCCCGTTCAAGCGGTTCGGTGACCACGCGCCAGAAAACACCGTTCTCTCCGGCATCAACCTTCATTGTGCCAAGCTCGATCGCGCCAAGGCGTGACTGGTGCTTGCCGCCCAACATGGCCGCCTGTTCGCGGGCCGTATCAGCATTCCGAAAGGCGGCAAGCTGCACGAGATAAAGCGGCACATCACCTTCGACTTTCGGTCCCTTTGCGCGCGCCGGAACGTCGGGCTTTGATTGCGGCATGGTTTGCGGCGATGCCGGCGAAGCCTCATCAGTGTCTGCGGGTGAAGGCGTTACCGACGCCGTGATGTTGTCACTCTCACTCTTTCTGGCAGCCATCCCGGATGCTTCGCTGCCTGCCTCGCCTCCAGTGGTGCCGTCGTCGGTGACAATATTGGCAGCAGCCGTGTCAGGTGCCGGTCTGGACGCGGCAGCCAGGTTGTCAGCCTTCACAGCATCATCTGTGGCGATGTCGGTGGCATCGGCCTGTTCAACCGGCGCTGGCGCCGGTGCCATGACAATATCCTTATCCGATGTTTCAGGCAGCGGCGGCATTTCCGGCACATCTGCCGGTGGTTGCAGGATTTCAACATCGCTATCCCGGTCATCACCGCCGCCAAGCATGCCCATCAAAGTGCTGTCAGTATGCGAGATTTTGGCACCGCCCGGATCTTTGGGCTTTTCGCGGAAAGGCCCGGGCTCGGCCTTGATCAGCGCGACATCCGAGGACGGCGTGACAAGCATCGGTTGCAGGATGATTACGGCAGCAGCAATGCCGCCAATGGCAAGCACTCCAAAAAGCAGCGTCTTCAGCCAGATACCGCCGCCTTTGTCTGCCCGACTACGTGCCATACGCCTTACATCTCCTCCCGTGCGTCGATCGCCAGAACGTCAAACCCCGATCTAATCACCAATGAAGTTGCCTTGACAAGGCGCAGCCGCGCCGCGGTCAGTTCAGGAGCATCTTCACGAATGAAACGAAGCGCCGGTGTCTCGCGCCCGGCTGTCCACAATGCGTGAAAAGCGGCGGCCAGATCCATCAGGTAAAAGGCAATACGGTGCGGTTCATGTGCGCGCGCGGCAGATACCACCTGACGCGGCCAGCTTGCCAGCTGGCGGATCACCGCCATCTCGGCCGGGTCGCTCAGCAGGTCGAGTGACACCGCGCTGCAGATGCCCTCATCGCCAGTCTGGCGAAGCACCGAACAGGCGCGGGCATGCGCGTATTGCACATAGAACACCGGGTTGTCACGCGATTGTTCGGTCACCCGCGCATAGTCGAAATCAAGTGTCTGTTCACTGCGGCGGGTCAGCATGATGAACCGAATTACATCGGCCCCGACGGCGTCAATGACATCGCGGACGGTAACGAAATTACCGGCCCGCTTGGACATCTTCACCGGCTTGCCGTCAGCCATCAGATTGACAAGCTGACACAGCTGGATATCGAGCTGCCCCTTCTGTCCCGACAGGGCCTCGACCGCCGCCATCATGCGCTTGACATAACCGCCATGGTCAACGCCGAAAATATTGATCAGTGGCCCGCCGGTCCGGTCCAGCTTGTCCATGTGATAGGCGACGTCAGAGGCAAAATATGTCCAGCTTCCGTCGGATTTCTGAAGCGGCCGGTCTGTATCGTCACCAAAGGCAGAGGCGCGAAACAACAATTGCTCGCGTGGCTCCCAATCCTCCGGCTCCTTGCCCTTTGGCGGCTCGAGAATGCCGCGATAGACATGGCCGGCGCCCTCGAGCCGGTCAATCGCTGTCTGCACGGCGCCGCTGTCGACAAGCGCACGTTCCGAGGAGAATCTGTCCATTTCTATGCCAAGAGCCAAAAGGTCCTCGCGGATGCCGGCCATCATGGCATCAATGGTGAAAGAGCGAACCGGCGCGAGCCATTCCGCCTCGTCCTTGTCAAGGAACCGGTCACCAAATTTGGTCGCCAGCGCCGTCCCGACCTCGATCAGATAGGCACCGGGATAGAGACCGGGTGGAATCTCGCCGATATCGCGACCCCGCACCTCGCAATATCGCAGATAGGCCGAGCGCGCCAGGACATCGACCTGCGCCCCGGCGTCATTGATGTAATATTCGCGGGTGACCTTCCAGCCGCAGAAATCCAGCAATCCGGCCATGGCATCGCCAAGTACCGCGCCGCGGGCATGCGCCGCGTGCAGCGGCCCGGTCGGGTTTGCCGAGACATATTCGACATTGACCGGCATGCCCGCCCCGCTGTCATTGCGGCCATAATCAGTGCCGGCGGCGATGATGGCGTCGATTTCCCGTGCCCATAACCCTGCCTCGACCCGCAGATTGAGAAACCCCGGACCGGCAATCTCGACCGCGGTCACCCCGTCAATCCCGGCCAGCGCCGGCACCAGCATTTCCGCGAGGTCGCGGGGCTTCATGCCAGCCTGCTTGGCCAGCACCATCGCCGCATTGCAGGCAAGATCGCCATGTGAGGGGTCACGCGGCAGTTCAAAGACAACGCGGCCTGTATCAAGGTCCGGGGCCAGGGATCCGGCCGACTGCAACGAAGCGAGGATCGTCTCGAATTCAGCCTCGAATAGGGAAAATATATTCATTCTCATCTCAGAATAGGGCTTATCTCAGAATGGGGCCAGGTTCGAAGAGACGCTCATGTTCCAGAATGGCATAGCGGTCGGTCATCGATGCGATGTAGTCTGCAATGATCCGTGCACGCGCACGTTCCGGCAGTAACTCGATACCGGTTTCACCGCTGGATTGCCACTCGTCCGGCAGGGTGTTGGTCTCGGACATAAACAAATTGAACAACTCTGTCACCACCCGTTTCGCCTTGCTGGTCATGCGATTGACCTTGTAGTGCCGCCACATGTTGGTGAACAGAAACCCGCGAATGGTCTCCAGATCGCCAGCCATGTCGCCGCTGAAGGCAATCACGGCATGACCCGCCTGCCTTATGTCATCGGCACTGGATGCGGAAAGAGCCTTGATATTCTGCGAAGACTGATCCAGAAGGTCCTGAACAAAAACGGAAATAAGCCGTCTTACCAGCTCATGCGCGAGGCGCGAGAGCGGCAGTTTACCATGCCTTGCATCAATGTCCCGCAGAATGCTGTCGACCTGGGGCAGATCACAGATGGCGTCGATATCAAACAGGCCGGCGCGCAGCGCGTCATCAAAATCATGCGACAGATAAGCAATGTCATCGGCGAGGTTGGCAAGCTGGGCTTCCGCCGAGGGATAATGGCCAAGTTCAAGGCCGAACCGCGAATCAAGATCGGCAATCGCCGGGCGGACCTCCTCGCTCTCGCTCATCGGGCCGTTGTGTTTCACCACACCTTCCAGCGTTTCCCACGTCAAATTGAGTCCGTCAAAACCTGCATAGCGATGTTCAAGGCTGGTCACCACCCGCACTGTCTGCTCATTATGGTCGAACCCGCCGTGCGGGTGCATGGCCCGGCCAAGCGCGTCCTCTCCGGCATGGCCAAAGGGCGTGTGTCCAAGATCATGCGCCAGTGATACGGCCTCGGCGAGATCATCATTCAGCCGCAACGCCCGCGCCATCGACCTTGCGATCTGCGCCACCTCGATGGAATGCGTCATGCGGGTGCGGAAATAATCCCCCTCATGATAGACAAAAACCTGGGTCTTGTGTTTCAGCTTGCGAAAAGCGCCAGAATGCAGGATGCGGTCACGGTCCCTCTGGAACGGTGTTCGCGCCGCAAGACCGGACGGTGCGGCGGTGCCTTCATCGGGTTCCCGGTGCAGGCGTCCGCGGCTTGCCGGCCCATGACAGGCATAGGCGGCCAGATCGCGCATTTCATATCCCAGGGATGTGGAGTCTGACGACACGATGGCCTGATCCGGATGCTGGCTGAAATCAAGTGACAATGTAGGCGCGGCGCTCGGTATACTCAATCGGAAAGCGTGCCGACCTAAAGCACCACCGCCGCTTGATTTGACCGCCATGTCACTTCATATTGAAAGGGTAACAGGTGCCCCGCAATCCCGCATGGAGATCCCATGGATACGACACTGGCCACAGTCGACACCCTGCCCGGCTTTTTCGGGTTGAGCGAGTCCGCCGCCAAGCGAATCCGGTCCATGCTGTCCGGCGAGCCTGATGGCAGTTTCTTCCGTGTCGCGGTAAATGGCGGCGGCTGTTCCGGTTTCCAGTATGAATTCAGCATTGACACCGCGCGGCAGGATGACGACAGGGTTTTCGTCAGCCATGACGTCGAGGTGGTGATCGACGAGATGTCGCTTGAGCTTGTCGATAAAGCCGAACTGGATTACGTGCAGGATCTCATGGGGTCGTATTTTTCTGTCAGCAACCCGAACGCGACGGCATCCTGCGGTTGCGGCACGTCCTTCTCCGTCTGATCCATGCGGATTGCCAGCTGGAACGTCAATTCGGCCAAGGCACGTCAGAATCATATCATTGATTACCTGTCGTCAGATGCCTGCGATGTATTGCTGATCCAGGAAACCAAGACGCAGGACCCAAATTTCCCGGTCGATCTCTACACCGAGATTGGCTGGAACGTCGCCTTTCACGGTCAGAAAAGCTATAACGGCGTCGCCATCGCCGCCCGCGCCAAGCTAATGGATGTTGTCTGCGGTCTGCCGGGGGATGATTCTGACGAGCAGGCCCGCTACATGGAGGCCACCGTCGAAGGTGTGCGCGTCGCGACAATCTACCTGCCGAACGGCAACCCGGCGCCGGGCCCGAAATTCGACTACAAGATTGCCTGGATGGACCGGCTGCGGGATCGCGCTGCCGCTCTGCTGGAAAGTGAAATGCCGGTCGTTCTTGGTGGCGACTTCAATGTCATTCCGCAGGATATCGATTGTTACGACCCGGCCGGATGGGAAGGCGATGCGCTGACCCGCGATGAAAGCCGCGCCGCTTTCTTCCGCATCTGTCATGACGGCTATATCGATGCCATCAGGTCCTGCCATCCGCAGGAGGTCAGATACAGCTACTGGGACTATCAGGCCGGTGCCTGGCAGAAGGACAATGGCGTGCGGATCGACCATCTGCTGCTGTCACCGGAAGCCGCCGACAGGCTGGTTTCATCGGATGTCGACAAGAGGCCGCGCGGCCTTGAAAAGCCGTCGGACCATACACCTGTAAGGGTGGAGCTTCGTGACTGACCGCCGCGCCTAGCGGTGGCGGTTCGCCGGTGTGAAGCCGGAGGCGGCCGGCGCCCGCGGGTCACTGACAAACAGCTCGCCCCCGGGATGCATCCCGGCCCCCTGCACCGCCGACACCGCCGAGCAGCGCATCCGGTTCAGCAGCCTGGTGCTGGCATCACCAACCGACGGGTGCGTCCCCCCATTGGCATCGACCGCCGCCTGCCACGCCGTGCGGCGCGCTTGTAGTACCGTAGCGTCATCCAGCTGCGGGCAGTTCAACTCGTTGCTGTTGAGATCGACAATCACCTGATCGCCATCCTCGAGCAGGCCGATGGGACCGCCGACAGCCGCCTCCTGACCGACATGACCGATGACAAGCCCGACCGACCCGCCGGAGAACCGGCCATCCGTCATCAGCCCCACAACGATGCCACGCTCCCGGCACAGCGCGGTAATCCGCGATGTTGAATCCAGCATTTCCGGCATGCCGGGGCCACCGACCGGGCCTTCGTACCGGACCACAATCATGTCGCCATCCTGAAAATGGCCAGGATTGTTGTCGAGCATCTCCAGTAATTTCTGCTCACCATCAAAAATCCGCGCCGTGCCGGCAAAGATATTGTTTTCAAGACCGCCCTCGACGCCGGCAAGCTTCAGGACCGCGCTGAATTCGGGCGACAGATTGCCACCCAGAACACGCAGGCCGCCGGTCGGCTTGAAGGGCTTTGCGACCGGGTGGATCACATCACCGTCGGGTGCCGGCGGGTCAAGCCGCGCGATCTGTTCGGCAAGTGTCTCGCCGGTGCAGGTCAGCACATCGCCATTCAGCAACCCTGCATCAAGCAGATCCTTCACAAAGACCTGGACGCCGCCCCTGGCGTCGATATCGACCATGGAGAACCGGCCGAACGGCCGCGCATCGACGATGACTGGCACGACATTCTTTGACAGATGGTTGAATTCCTCGGCGCTCATCACATCGCGGGAGAAATTCTCATAGCCGGCGGCACGGGCGATTTCCGGGGCGTGAAGCATCACATTCGTGGAGCCACCAACAGCCATCGCCACGATGATGGCGTTTCGGATTGACTGGCTGGTGACGATGTCGCGCGGCTTGATGTCCTTTGCGATCATATTCTCCAGGCAGTCGATCAGCTGGTTCGGAAACTCGGTGAGGCGCCGCTCATCCTGCGAGGCGGGCGAGACCATATGCAGCGGCTGCATGCCGACAACGCCGATGAATGTCTGCATCGTATTGTAGGTGAACATGCCGCCACAACTGCCAAAGCCGGGGCAGGATTCAATAGCGATGCGGCGCTTCAGCTCTTCATCCGGGCTGCCGGCAAGCTGGTAGCTGGTGATGATATCGATCGGCTCGCCGGTGACGGAGTCGGTGCCGGGCCGGATCGAGCCGTCGGACATGATGATGGCCGGCCGGTTATGCTCCAGAACCGCGGCAAGCGTGCCGACGGGCGGCTTGTCACAGGCGACAACGGCGATAACACCTTCAAGGCCGGAGGCACTGAGATGTTCGCACAGCGAATCATTGGTCACCTCACGCCCGATCAGCGAATAGCGCATTTCCTTGGTGCCGTTGCGAATGCCGTCCGATGTCGCGATGGTGAATTCGGGCTGGACAAGACGCATTGACATCTTGCCTTCTTCCTCGCCGATGCGCGCGCGAAGCGCGTCATGGATGCTGTTGACCTTGGCGCCAACCCCCAGATAGCACTGCGAGTCACCCTTGTTGCCAACAACGCCGACCGACGGCTCATGAATCAAATCCACCGAAGTGCCAAGTTCGCGCGCCACGCCAAAGGTCTGGCAATTGCGCCCGGGGTTGGTGTCGATCAGAACGGTCTTCGAGTTTTTCATGTCAGCCCTGACTGTTTCCAGCTTTCCTGTTGTATTTGATCAGCGTTTCCGTGACACCAGCTTAGGCAGTTTGCGCCGGTCCTGCAATGTCGTCCGATGGCATTGTCACGCCAGGCGGGCCAGCGCCGCCTCGAGCGCGCCACGGCGCGTGACTTCCTCGTCCAGCCGCCGACGATTCTCATTGACTACATCCTCTGGTGCCTTCGCGATGAACCCCGGGTTATCGAGTTTGCGCGAAATCTTGGTGATTTCGCCATCAACCCCGGCAATCGCCTTTTCCAGGCGCGCCCGTTCGGCATCAAGGTCAAGAATCTCGGCAAGCGGCAAACCAATATCAACGCCATCAACGGTCCCGCGCGCTGTTCCCCTGCCGAAACTCTCGACCGACTGGACACTGCCAAGACGCGCCAGGCGCAACAGCGCGGCCTCATTTGTCTTGATCGAGCGTGCCTGAAGTTCGGATGCACCGCGAAGCTGCAACACCGGCTTTGCTGAAAGTGGTACATTCATCTCGGATCTTATATATCTGATTTCAGTGATAACACTGATCAGATATCTGACTTCATCAGGGGCATCACTGTTGCCAAGAGCGACAGCATCAGGCCAGCTCTGTGTGATCATCATGTCCTTGCTGTCGAAGATCTTTTCGTTCAGCTCTTCCGTCAGATAGGGCATGAACGGGTGCAGCAAGCGCAAGGCGCCGCGCAGAATGGCGGCCGCGGTGGCGCGTGTTTCAAGCGCATCCCTGTCAAACTGCGGTTTGATCAACTCGACATACCAGTCGCAATAGGAATGCCAGACAAAGCTGTAGATGGCATCGGCGGCCTCGTTGAACCGATAATTCTCGATCGCCGTCGTCACCCGCGCGATGGCCTCGTCATATTCCGCGACAATCCACCGGTTCACTGGCTCCTCGACCGTGGCGAGATCGAACGCGCCGGTGTCACCCGTACAACCATTCATCTGCAGGAACCGGCAGGCATTCCAGATCTTGGTGGCGAAATTGCGATAGCTCTCGAGCCGTGTCGTCGACATCTTGATATCACGGCCCTGCGCCGCCATGGCGGCCAGCGTGAAACGCAGCGGGTCAGCGCCATACTGGTCGATCAGGTCGAGCGGGTCCATGACATTGCCCTTTGATTTCGACATCTTCTGGCCCTTCTCGTCGCGGACCAGCGCATGGATATAGACGTCGCGGAACGGCACCTCACCATCCATCGCATACATGCTCATCATCATCATGCGCGCCACCCAGAAGAAGATGATGTCAAAGCCGGTAACCAGCACATCACCGGGGTAATAGCGCGCCAGATCATGTTTGACAGTATTGGTGTCGTCCGGCCAGCCAAGTGTCGAGAACGGCCACAGCCCGCTGGAAAACCAGGTGTCCAGAACATCCTCGTCACGCCTCAGTTCGACTTCCTTACCGTAATGCGCGCGCGCCGCGGCCACGGCGGCTTCGTCGCTTTCCTCGACAAAGATATGATTGTCGGGACCATACCAGGCGGGAATGCGATGGCCCCACCAGAGCTGGCGCGAAATACACCATGGCTGGATGTTGCGCATCCATTCGAAATAGGTCTTCGACCAGCGCTCGGGAACAAAACGCGTGCGCCCCTCCTCGACCGCCTTGATGGCCGGCTTGGCAAGTTCGGCGGCATTCACATACCACTGGTCCATGAGCCATGGCTCGATGACAACGCCGGAGCGGTCGCCATGCGGGACGCTGTTCAGCACCTTCTCCTCGCGCTCCAGCAGCCCTTCGGCTTCCATGTCGGCGAGGATTTGACGGCGCGCCTCATAGCGGTCGAGCCCCTGATATTTCTCCGGAATCTCGGGGATGGATTCCATCGTCGCATGCGCGGTCATCAGGTTGATCAGCGGCAGGTCATGCCGCCTTCCAACCTCGAAATCGTTGAAGTCATGCGCCGGCGTGATCTTCACCGCACCCGACCCCTTTTCAGGGTCGGGATATTCATCGGCAATGATCGGGATCGCGCGGTTGGACAATGGCAGGATGGCCATGCGGCCGACCAGATGTTTGTAGCGCCCATCATCGGGATGAACGGCCACCGCACCATCACCAAGCATGGTTTCGGGACGTGTCGTGGCAATGGAGATGAATTCGTCCTCGGCGCCTTCAAGACGATATTTCAGATGCCACATCGAGCTTTCCTGCTCGCGCTGTTCGACCTCAAGGTCGGAAATCGCGGTCAACAGCTTGGGATCCCAGTTTACCAGACGCTTGTCACGATAGATCAGGCCATCGCGATGCATCTGGACAAAAATCTTGATCACCGCGCGTGACAGGCCGTCATCGAGGGTAAAGCGGTTCCGCTCCCAGTCCGGCGAAGCCCCGAGACGCCGCATCTGACGCTGGATGGTGCCGCCGGATTCCGCTTTCCATTCCCACATCCGCTCAAGAAAGGCGTCACGGCCCATATCGCGCCGGTCGATATTCTGCTCGGCAAGCTGGCGTTCCACCACCATCTGCGTGGCGATGCCGGCATGGTCCTGACCGGGCTGCCAGAGCGTGTCGCGACCCCGCATGCGGTGATAGCGGATCAACAAATCCTGCAGGGTGAAGGTGAGCGCGTGCCCCATATGCAGGCTGCCGGTGACGTTCGGGGGCGGCATCATGATGGTGTAGGGCGTCGCCGGGGAGGATGGTTCGCAGGCGAAGGCACCACTGGCCTCCCAGCGTTCGTACCAGCCTTCCTCGATGGCCTTGGGGTCATATGTCTTGGCGAGTTCGTTATCTGACATGATCGGTTCTGAAAATGATGGACCGCGGTGGAAACTTCAAAGCCCGAGCCACAAAACGGTACCAATCAAACCATGCAAGCCTGATCAGCCCGCATCCTGCGAGCCTTGCTGAGCGGAGGTTTTACGCAAATCGGCGCGCTCGTGCAACGCATCTTGAACCTATTCTTTCGAATGCGTTGCCAGCCAGGCGTCAATCTGCGCCCGGACCATCGCTTTCAATTCCGTCTCCGGGATGGTGATACGACCGGACGCATCGATCTTTCCCTGCTCCCGTAATGACTCGGTCAGCAGCGCCCGGATTGCCGTCTCCGCCTCATCGACGGAAAAGGACGGTGGCCGGCGATCGAAATCTGCCCGTGCCTCGGCGCGGGTTGGCCCCGGGTCTGATACCAGATCGGGGGCTTCGCGCAGAACCGCCGCACGCGGTGGCGGCATTTCAGTACCGACCGCAACCTTGTCGGCCTCTTCGGCAAGACGGGTGATGGTGTCCGTGGGGTCTATCGCGACGCGGCCGGGGTTGCGCCACACCACCTCCTCAAGATCGAGAATGCTATCTTCAAGACCGACCTCCAGACCAGCGAGGCTTTCGCGGTTGGCCTCGACAAGGGCGCGGATGGCCGCCATCGCCTCATCTGGCATGACCTCATCTGGTCGGTCGGAGTCCCTCTGGTCACTCATAGGATCGGTTACTTTCCCTCGGCAACAGCCTTGGCAACAGATGTTCCGGCTCGTCCAGCGCCAGCACCGCCGGCACTTCAGGTCAGGGCCTGTCGGTCAGGGCCTGTCTGTCAGGGCCCGTCGGTCAGGGCCCGTCGGTCAGGGCCTGTCGGTCTTGATATCCCATACAATGCCGTCAACCACCACAGTCTGCGACGGTTCCGGCACCGTGGCGACAACCGTTTCAACGACCGGTTCGGCCTTTGTCACTGGCATGGCGGGAACGGTCTCGGGTTCAGGCAGTTCGGCAACCGGTAGAGGCTGGCCGCTGGAGGCGTCATCAATCGTGCCTTCCGGCCATTCAACCTCCAGCGGGATCCAGCGTTTGAACCGCGGCTCAACCGGTTCCATCTGATCAAGCGGGCCATAGACATCATCGAGACCAAAACTTTTCGCGGTCAGCGTGCCGCTGGCAGCGCGAAGACGGAAGCTTGCCATCAGCACAGCGTGGTCAGCATCGACCTGTCGCATCTCGGCGTCATTGACGTCCTGTTCGGCATCGAGAAGGTCGAGTGTTGTCTTCTGACCAAACTGGAATTCGTTGTTGATTCCCTCGGCGACAAGGCGAAGCGCCTTCAATTCAACATTCACCGCCTCGAGCTGCGCGCGCGCTGTTTCCAGATTGCGGAAGGCATTGCGAACATCGAGACTTGCCTGGCGCAGCGTATCATCGCGCCGGAGGCGTGACGCCTCAAGGCCGGCTGCCAGACCGCGCGATTTCGCCCGGATCGATAGCGTCGGCATCAGCGGCGTTGACAACTGCAACTGGGCGCTGAGTTCGGTCTTGTCACTCGCCGTGCCCTCAGCCATGGACTCCGTGGCCTTGAGTGAAAAGGCCACATTCGGCCTGACACTTGCCAACAGGGCATTGAATTGCTGGCTGGCAATCTCGACCGACAGCCGCGCCACCGCAACGGACGGATTGTTCTGGCGTGCGGAATCGTCTGCCTCGAGAAGCGTTGGCAACAAATAGCCGGGGTCGATATCACCGCTGACAGCACCGGCCTCGATATCAGTCTGCGACAGGAATCCGTCCTCGGCATTGCGCATCGCGGTCAGAGCCGCGATCAGCGTCGTGCGCGCGCGTGACAGTCTTGATTCCGCCTGGGCCAGCGCTGTCTGGGTTGAGGCGCCAGCCTCGAGGCGCACCCGTGCTGCAGTGACATGCTCCTCCAGCCGGCTCACATTCGCCTTGTTGAGCTCGACTTCCTTGCGCGCCTTCACCACGGCAAGATAGGTGTCGATGGTGTCAATCAGCACTTGCTGTTCGGTGACGCGATATCTCGCCTCGGCAAGATCGGTCTGAAGCTGGCGCAGTGTGGTGTTTTCCTTGGTCTGGCCACCATCATACAGATTGCGTGACAGGCTGAGCGTGGCGTTGGCGCTTTGCGAATCAAGGAACCCGGATTTTCTGCCGCTGGCGGCATCCTTCTTGGTCTGCGTACCGGTGACGGTACCGTTGGTCCGCCATTCCGAGGTCGACACTGCTGTGCCGATCTCTTCATGTGCGGCCAACCAGTCCTGTCGCGCGGATTGCAGTGTCAGGCTGTTGCCGAGGGCGGCGCGAAGTGTGGTATCAAGCGATGTTGCCGTTGCCGGTGAAGCCATTGAAAACACAAGAAAAATGACCGGTGTCAGCAATGTGAGTATGGAAAGTTTGTGCATCTGGTTCCATTTCAAAACAAATGAATGCCGGCCCCTGCCCCACCGGCACCCAATTAGAAGACAAATTCGCGCTTTGCTCGGAATTCGTCAAGAGGCGGCACCTGGGCGTCAAACAGCGGCTTGCGTGTGAACCCGGCACCGGCCCTTGTCCATTTGCTGGCCACGCCGACCGGATGCCCCGCCGGTCGCCATACGGCGACAAGCTTCCCGCGCTCGCTCAACTGGTCAAGCAACTGATCCGGGATTGTTTCCACCGCACCTTCGACCAGGATGCCGTCATAGGGACCTTCCTTGGCAAAGCCGTCGGTCAGGCGCCCCTTGATGGCAACGGCGTTGTCAATGCCAGTTGCAACAAGTGTTTCCTGTGCTTTTTCAACAAGCTGCGCCCTTGTTTCAACCGCAATGACCGAGCCGGCAATGCGCGCCAGGATGGCGGCGCTGTAGCCTGTGCCACAACCAACGACCAGAATATTGTCTCCGGCTTCCACGGCCAGTGCCTGAATCATTCTGGCCAGCACCATCGGTTCCATCATGCAGCGTCCGCCCGGCACCGGCAGATCCTCGTCGATATAGGCGATGGCACGCTGGTGGCGGCTGACGAAATCCTCACGCGGGATAGTCCCGAACGCATCGAGAACGCGGGGGTCAGTCACCTTGGTTGGCCTGATCTGACAATCCACCATCATCTTGCGCGCCTGCGCGAATTCACAATTGTCCATTTCCTCAATCCAGCACCTGAAAACAGAACATGACGAGGTTATATGGTGATAATCATTCAAACACAATGGGGCGCTTTGCCGGGGCGCTTTGCCGGGGCGCTTTGCCGAAGCGCCTTTGGCAGCATCATGTCTTGCAGGCCCGTTGAAATCCTGTCTCCATCCCATGATGGATCAGCTTCCGGCGCAAAACTCCCTGAACCGATCCATATTCACGGTCAGCTTCTCCCCCAGGATCACGCCTGCCGGCAGGCCGGTTGAGTCAAACTCCCGATAATATCCGCAGATGGAATCACTTTGATTGGGGTCGCATTGGGCTGTTGTGCCGGGCATGCTCACCCATGTGCCATCGCGGCCCATATGACTGTGGATGGCAACCGCGGAGCCCCCCGCCGTAAGACGCGGCTCACAGAGTTGCGCACGCTGCGTTGTGCTGACACCCGAGCGGCTGTCACACGTATTCGTATCCGTGCCACCAGCCCAGTTGGTATAACGATATCGCGCCGTGGGTGTTCCATTGCGATCCTGCATCAGAACGCGTTTCCGGTGGCCGGGTACAGAGGGCTTATGATCAAACTCAAAAAAGCTTACATTGCGGCCTGTTGAGAGTTGACCGGTGGCGACATCATAGGGGACCCCCGTTGCCCC
>RFZL01000131.1 GCA_009920665.1 Alphaproteobacteria bacterium
GCGTGCCGGCGCTTTCCTGACCGGTCAGCACATCGCCCGTCTGCGCGGCGGCGCGCTTGCGGATGACAAGCCCGCCATCCAGCGGTACCAGTGTGATCGCAGGTTCGCGGCGCGGCGGCGATCGACGCGTTTTTCGACGGGCTGGCGGACGCGAAGGCGGCGCAAAAGACAATGCCGCCCCCCATTGATCTGGAGGACGGCATCGACAAATTCTATCTGCGGGACCTGCATTTTGGGCGGCCGGTGCCCGACGCCAAACGGCTGTCGCCGGGGGAGACGCCCGACCCCTAGGCCGGCAGCAGCGCGCCTTCCTCGGACGGGAGGAGCTTCATCTCCTCGGCCTTGTCGCGGACGGCTTTCTGCAGCTTTTCGAAAGCCCGCACCTCGATCTGGCGGATGCGCTCGCGGCTGACACCGAATTCCGAGGCAAGGTCCTCGAGGGTCAGCGGCGGCTCAGCCAGGCGGCGGGCCTGCAGGATGCGCTGCTCGCGTTCGTTCAGCCCCTGCATCGCCTCCAGCATCAGCCGCTTGCGGGCGGAGAATTCCTCATGCTCGGCAAAGGTGGTTTCCTGATCCTCGGAATCATCCTCGAGCCAGTCCTGCCACTCGCCGCTGCCTTCGCCGTCGCGCGACAGCGGCACGTTCAGCGAGCGGTCGTTGCCGGCCATGCGCTGGTTCATCGAGATGACCTCGGCCTCCGACACGTCCAGCTGCGTGGCGATCTGAGTCACCTGCTCGGGCTTCAGGTCGCCGTCGTCGATGGCCTGGATCTGGCCCTTGATGCGGCGCAGGTTGAAGAACAGCTTCTTCTGGCCGGCGGTGGTGCCGATCTTCACAAGTGACCATGAGCGCAGGATATATTCCTGAATCGCCGCCTTGATCCACCACATGGCGTAGGTGGCGAGGCGGAAGCCCTTTTCGGGCTCGAATTTTTTGACTGCGTGCATCATGCCGAGATTGCCCTCGGAAATCAGGTCGGCCACCGGCAGGCCGTAGCCGCGATAGCCCATCGCGATCTTCGCCACCAGCCGCAGGTGGCTTGTCACCAGCTGGTGCGCCGCGTCGACATCGCCGCGCTCCTTCCAGGATTTGGCAAGCATGTATTCCTGCTGCTGCTCCAGCATGGGAAAGGACCGGATCTGCTCGAGATAGCGCGACAGGTTGCCGTCGGGGCTGATCGCCGGAAGCGAGGTTTTCGAAGCCGCCATCTTCATGTCTCCATCATCAGTTCGTCTCATGGAGGCCGGATAGCACGGGTCGGCCTTTACTCTCGGCTTTTGCCGATACTGTATGAAATCACGTCATCACGGCGTGATTAAGGCAGTTTTCGGCAAAAGTCTTTTATCCTTGTATATGTAGGCACTTACCACCCGGAAAAGAAGGCGCTTCAACAGCTTGCGCGTTGAAAAAACGACAAAAAATTTGCGGGCTTGCCGCTGGTTTCAGCGATTTTTTGGCGCTGTCGCGCGCCGCGCGATGCCGGCCTCGATGGCGGCGACCAGCCCGGCCATGTCATCCGGCATCGGGGTTTCGAAATGCAGCGCCTCGCCGGTGACCGGATGCGCGAAGCCGAGGCTGGCGGCATGCAGCGCCTGACGCCGGAAGCCGCGGATTTCGGCAAGGCAGTCGCGGGCCACCGCATCGGGCATCTGGCCGCTTCGCATCGGCTTGCCATACATCGGATCGCCGATCACCCCGTGCCCGAGATGCGCCATGTGAACGCGGATCTGGTGCGTGCGGCCGGTCTCCAGCCGGCATTCCACGATGCTGGCAAAAGGCGGCAGCCTGCGGATCACCGTCCAGTTGGTGGCGGCATAGCGGCCGTTCGGCACCACCGCCTGTTTCTTGCGGTCGCGCG
>RFZL01000132.1 GCA_009920665.1 Alphaproteobacteria bacterium
GGAATGATCAGCATGCCGGCACACATCTGTGCCGCACCCACCGCATGCCTTGTATCGTGCGTCACAGTACGTTCCATGGCTGCATCCTGCCCATATGGAAGCTCCTCGGTCAATCGGGGCTTTCATGCCAATGGCAAGGTTGCAGTCGGCAGTTGATCAGGGCAAGATGCAGCATCGTTGCAAAACCTCACCAACGGGCCACGGCCCGGAAGATACGCGGATCCGCCATGCCGACAGCACTCATGGAGAAATGCCACAAGAAGGGCATTCGAATGACCAGCCAGCGGCAGGTCATCGTCGGCGTCATCGGTGATTCCGAGGATCACCCCGATGTGGACGAGCTTTACCGCCGCGCCGTCGACGAAGACAGCACCATTTCCATCGCGACTGTCTACCGCACGGTCAAGCTCCTCGAGGAAGCCGGGGTCATCGAGCGTCTGGAATTCGGCGACGGCCGCGCCCGATATGAGGAAGCCGGTGAGCATCATGAACATCTCGTCGATGTCGAGACCGGCGAGGTGATCGAGTTCTATCACGCCGAGCTTGAGGCGTTGAAAGAGCAGATTGCAAAGGAAATGGGCTATGAGCTGGTCGATCACCGGCTTGAGCTGTTCGGCCGCAAATTGCCAGACAACAAGAGCTGACACACCGCTACAGGTGATTGCCCGCGCCCGGGACGACCGCCTCACTTTTTCCATTTCCGAGCCGGCCCATGTTCACCATGTCACAGAGAAATACCGTCATCAGGCTTGCCTCTGCGCAGGCGCTGTCCATGACGACGATGAATGTCAACATCATCAACACCGCGCTGGTCGGGGTGCTGCTGGCGCCGATGGCCTGGCTGGCGACACTGCCGCTGTCGCTGCAATTCGTGACATCCATGATGACGACGCTTCCGGCCTCGCTGCTCATGGCCCGGTTCGGACGGCGTCCGGTGTTGATCGGTGGTGTGCTGATCAGCAGTTCGGCGACATTCACGCTTGGCATGGCGGTGCTGCAGAAGAATTTCCTGCTGTTCTGCCTTGGCGGGATGATGCTGGGGGTGGCGCTCGGGATTGCCAGCTATTACCGCTACGCGGCTGCGGATGAATTGCCGAACCCGCTCAGGCCAAAGGCGATTTCCTATGTCCTGGCAGGTGGCCTGTTCGCCGCGCTGATCGGGCCGGAAATTTCCCGGCGCACCGTAGAGCTTGTGCCGGAAGCGATCTATGCCGGATGTTTCTTTACCGCGGCAACGGTGCAGCTGTTGTCGCTGTTTGTTCTGGCCGGGCTGAAGATCAAACGCCCCGAACGCACAGCGTCCGGCGGCCGTCCCATCGGCGTGTTCCTTCGCATGCCGGTCTATATTATAGGGGTGCTGTGCTGCGCCATTGGCTACGCCCTGATGAGCTATCTGATGACGGCAACCCCGCTGCAGGTCGTCAATGTCGCCAAGCTTGGCAACTCGGCCAATGCGACGATTATCCAGTGGCATGTGGTGGCGATGTTCCTGCCGTCATTCTTTACCGGTTCGCTGATCGGCAGGTTCGGTGCCTTTCGTATCCTGTGGTCCGGTGTGGCGTTCTATCTGGCCAGCATATTTCTTGCGGTCACGGCTGCCGGCTTCTGGCCTTACTGGCTGGCTCTTGTCGCCGCCGGACTTGGGTGGAATTTCCTGTTTGTCGGCGGCACATCGCTGGTGGCGCGCGTTGCGGAGCCGGAAGAGCGCGGCCGCGTGCAGGGTTTTGCCGATCTGATGACCATGACCACGGTTGCGGCCGCATCGCTGTCGGCCGGTGCCATTCACAGTCAGCTTGGGTGGGAGG
>RFZL01000133.1 GCA_009920665.1 Alphaproteobacteria bacterium
ACGGCTGTGATGACGGCCTGTTTCGCCTCGGCGCTGGTCACAAAGCTGATCCGCATCGGACACAGATTCGATGCTGACGGCGCGAATTTCGCGGTCTCGTAAAGCTGCCGCAGCGTGGACTCCTCGACCGGCCGGTCAAGGAATGCCTTATGCGTCCTGGCCTCGGTGAAGATGCGTGCGATGAAGCTGTTGTCAGTCATGGATTCGCCAATCTGGTTCAGAGCGGGTGTTTGCTGTTCGGTCATCGTGCCTGCCTCTGTCCCGGAACCTCGATGATCAGGATTTCGGCATCACCGTCCGCATCGAGCGCAAGATGTTTCTCTCCCGAGGCGGCGATACCGTCACCCTTTACAGCCCTTGTCCCGTTGACGGTGACCTCGCCCTCCGAGACCAGAAGATAGGCCTGCCCGGTCACGGCATGTTTCAGGCTTGTGCCCTTTGTCAGCGTGCCGGCGAAAATCCGCGCATCCTGATGGATCTGAAGTGGCGCTTCGCCGTCACCGGACACCAGAAGCGGAAGTCTGTCCGTCACCGGCTCGCGCGGAAACTCGGCAGCATCCCAGCGCGGCTCGATGCCCTTGGAACGTGGCATGATCCAGATCTGGAAGATGTTCGTTTCCTCGTCCTCGTGATTGTACTCGGAATGCATGATACCGGTGCCTGCGCTCATCACCTGAACGTTGCCCGCGGTTGTACGGCCCTTGTTGCCGCGGCTGTCCTTGTGGGTGATGGCGCCGCGCCGGACATAGGTGATGATTTCCATGTCGCGGTGCGGATGGGTGTCGAACCCGGTATAGGGCGCGATGCGGTCGTCATTGATGACGAGCAATTCGCCAAAGCTCATTTTCTTCGGGTCGTGATAGCTGGCAAAGCTGAAATGATGCTTGGCGTTCAGCCAGCCATGATCGGCGCCGCCAAGAGTGTCAAACGGGTAGTGCTTCAGCATCGGGCCGGTTTCCCTTCGTCGGTATCGGAATCTGCTTTCAGGGCAAAAGATATGGATAAATTGAATTTTGATAAATATGATGAAATTCAATTCAATATTAACTACAGGTTGATAATGATCTTCAATCCGGCGGTCGAGACATTCAGGGAAGTGGTCCGGCATGGCAGTTTCACTGCTGCGGCCTCCGCCCTCGGCATTTCCGGCGCGGCGGCAAGCAAGCAGATCAAACTGCTGGAAGAAAGGCTCGGCTTCCGGCTGTTCAACAGGACCACGCGCAATGTCCAGCCGACCGAAGCCGCGCGCCGCCTTGACGCGCTGCTGTCGGAAAATGCCGAGCAGCTTGCCACGCTTCTTGCCGAACTGTCCTCGGAACAGGAGCGGCCGACCGGCCGGTTGCGGCTGAATGTGCCGATGTCCTTTGGCGAGCTGTTTTTGCGCAAGCCCATTGCCGAATATGCGCTGGCCTATCCCGATGTGGTGGTTGATGTCGATTTCGAGGACCGCCGCGTCCATCTGATCGAAGAAGGGTTCGACCTTGTTGTGCGGATCGGCGTGCTCGAGGATTCCGGCCTGATCGCGACCCGTGTCGGGGACTGCCCGCTCTATCTGTGCGCCAGCCCACAATTTGTCGAACGCCATGGCGGCATCACCGATCCGGGCCAGATCCCGTCGCTTCCCGCCATCATCTATTCGAACAGTGACGGTGCGCCGTCCTGGAGCTGCCAGGACCGGTCCGGGCAGGTGCATTCCCATCCGCTGCGGCCGGTGTTCTATGCGAACAGCGCCGGCATGATGCTGGAAGCCTGCCGCAACGGCATCGGGCTGGCCGTCCTGCCGTCCTTCAGCTGTCAGCA
>RFZL01000134.1 GCA_009920665.1 Alphaproteobacteria bacterium
CGCCATCGGTCGTATCAATGATCCCGCGGCTGATCGAACGCACGGGAAGCGGCGCTGCCGGCAAGGGGACCATCACTTCGATCTACACTGTTCTGGCCGATGGTGATGACGCCAATGACCCGGTTGTTGATACGGCACGGGCAATTCTGGATGGTCATATTCTGCTGTCACGCCAGCAGGCGCAGATGGGAGTCTATCCGGCCATCGATGTTCCGATGTCGGTAAGCCGCGTGATGAATGATATCGCTGATGACGTGCAGCTTGAGGCGGCTCGCAAATTCCGCCGGCTTGTTTCACTCTATCTCGAGAATCGCGACCTGATTCTGATGGGCGGCTACACACCTGGTCAGGACCCCGATCTCGACCTTGCGGTCGGGATCTGGCCGCAACTGATGGAGCTGATCCAGCAGAACGGTGCTGACAAGGCCGAATTCGGCGCCAGCCGCAATGCACTTGTCTCACTGATGGGCGGCTGAAGATGACTGCTGGCAAGAGCCTTTTCCATCGGTTCGCTCTGAAACAGAAGCTTGCCCTTGTGCGCAAGACCAAGGCCGTGAAAACCCTGCAGGACGAGCTTGACAGGGCCGTCAATGTCCGTGACCAGCTGGCCAAGATGGCCGAGGGTATGTCGGTGCCGGTAGGTGAGACGACGATCCGTCATCTCCGTTCCGCCAGCTGGTATGGCAATCAGGTTCATGATCAGCTGAATACCATTTCCAACCGGACTGAATTCCTGTCAGAGGAGGTGGCAAGCCATCGCCGCGATGCCGCCCAGACCCGTCACCGGCATTCGCGCGCCGTCGAGCGAAGCGAGGCTGATGATCGCGCTCGCCAGATCGAGCGCGAGGAACGGTTCGAGGCCTCGATGCCGCCGCGTTACCGGAAGTAATCACCCGCACTGAGGGATGCGGATAATGGCGGGCATCTCTCCAGCGCTGGCATCCTTCTTGCAATCAGCCCAGTGGAATTGTCTTTCAATGCCGACATCACATTGGTCGGTGGCAGCGAACGGGGTCAGATCATGAACACATTGGATGCCACGGCAGGCACGGTGCAAACATCTTCCGCCCTGTCACCGACGGGGGATCTTGCCGGCATGAATCTTGGTGCCGATTCCGAGACGCTCGCCCTGTTTGCAAGCCTGTTCGCCATGATCCAGACGCCCAAGAGTGACGATGCTGCTTCCGTGCAGGATGGTTTGGAAGAGATGCCCCCGGCTATTGCAGACCCGGCGGGCCGGACGCCCCTTCCGGCAGCGGCCATGCTGATGGCGGCGCGGGGTCTTGGCAGTGGCGCTGCGCCGGAACTTCCCCATAGTGATATTGCCGGCGCGCGCGACATGACCTCGGAAACCGCTGTAGATGGAGACGCTGCTAATCTTGTCAGGCTGCTGCTGACCGCGCGTGATATTGCGATGCCGGACCGGATCGTGGCAGAAGGCGCCGCGCCGGACAAGGTTGCGTCGGTGCAGGTTGGCTCGGATCAGGACGCGGTTCCTTCAGGCACCGGTAAGACAGCGACTGAAATGCTGACTGGCGCCATTGAAATTCTACGCTCGCTGGAGACAGTCGGCGCTGTGGAGGATGTCGTTGCGGACATGGCCGAAATGACGCGGATACCATCAATGCAGGGTCAAGTGGTGATGAACTCATCACCGGATTTTGTCGGGCCGATGCCGGTGGTGACAACGCCGACACTTGCCGCAGCCTCGGCCGCCTTTGTAGGCCCGATGCCGGCGGCTGGTGTCCCGACAGCTGAATTGGCAGGCCCGCCACCGGCGGTGACGATGCCAA
>RFZL01000135.1 GCA_009920665.1 Alphaproteobacteria bacterium
GACATGCGCCCGCCCTTCTATATCCCTGTCCGGACCAGCGGCACGCCTAGAGCGCGATCCGCGAGACGGCCCACAATGTGGCCAGTCCGATGATTGCCATTGCCGCCCGCATGGCCATGAGTGCCATCTGGCGGCCGCCCTTGATGGTGATATAATCCTCGATCACTACCTGCAGGCCGAGAGTTCCGTGCCAGAGCCCGACCGTCACGAGCACCGCCAGCGCCAGAGCGTTGGCGGGATGGCCGACAAGCGCCGTCGCCCCGTCGTGATCAAGCCCGCCAAGACTGGCCAGCAGCACGGTGAAATAGGTCATCAAGGCGAGCACGAGAACCGCGCTGTAACGCTGCCAGCGCCAGTGCGAGACACCGGAATGCCGCCGCCTGTGCCCGATACCCGCAGGATATTCCGCCATCGCGCCGCCCTCTACATCCATACGGCGGCCCACAGGCCTGCCGTCAGAACCATCGTCAGGAACAGCACGATATGGCCATTCCTGTAGACTTCGGGGATCGTCAGCCCATAGCCCAGATCCCATGCCAAATGCCTGATTCCATTCAACGCATGATAGATCAGCGCGGCCGAATACCCGAATAGGACAAATTGCCCCAAAGGATGCGCCAGCAGTCCGGATACCATTTCATAGCTTTCGGCGCTGTGCGCCAGCGCGACGAGCCAGGCGGCCAGAAGGACCGTTCCTGTCGTCAGCACGATACCGGACGCGCGATGTGCGATCGACATCATTGAAGTAAGCTGCGGCCGATACACCTGAAGGTGGGGCGACAGCGGACGTGTCCTCGCCATGAGGGCTTCCTTTTTTGCAGGTTGGCACCTGACCGGAATTTATGGTGAAAGACGGATATTAGTCAATGTGAAACCAGGGAACTTCGCATGGTCTGCGCCGGTTACAGCAGATTTCATTTGCCTCGTTCCCTGATTCCGGTGACAACTCGGCAATGATGAAACAGGTTCTTTCCATCCAGTCATCGGTCGCCGCCGGTTTTGTCGGCAACACCGTCGCAGGACCGGTGCTGACCGCGCTCGGGCAGCATCCGATGCTGGTCGATACGGTGATGCTCGCGGCCCATCCCGGATACGGGAAACGCGCCGGTGGCGCGGTTCCGGACGATATCCTGGCCGCTGTCCTTGACGGCATCCTGAGCCTCACCGACACATCCGGCATCAACATTGTCACCAGCGGCTATCTGGGCAGCGCCGCCCAGGTGGCCGGCATCGCGGCGTTTGTCGATGGCTGGCGCGATGCCACCGGCGGGACCTATATCCTCGATCCGGTTCTGGGTGACGGCGGGCGGCTTTATGTCGCGCAGGAGATCGCCGACGCAATGATGGCCGAACTGCTGCCGCGGGCCGATATCATCACGCCGAATCACTACGAACTGTCCTGGTTGGCGGGCCGCGATGTCGGCGGGCAGGACGACAGCGCCCGTGCCGCCGGTGACCTTATCGACCGCTATGGCCTGAAGGCTGTCGTCACCACAGGCGTGACCGGGGATGGCCGCACGGGCGACCTTCTGGTCACTGCAGACAATGGTACCCGCTGGCAGGCCGCCGGTGATGCCGGCAAGAATGTCGCCGGCGGCGGTGACTTGCTGACGGCGCTTCTGGCCGGGCTGCTGAACCTCGGCCACCTGCTTCCCGACGCGTTCGAGGCTGCCAGCCGCACGGCGCAATCGATCATTGCCGCAAGCCCTGATGGACGCGACCTCGCGCTTCTGGAATCCATTGAAACAGTGAGGGCACTGAGGCGCTGAC
>RFZL01000136.1 GCA_009920665.1 Alphaproteobacteria bacterium
CATACAGGTCCGGCGTTGCCAAGCGACCGAAAGGTAAGGGAGATAGATATGCAAATCAGCGTTTCAGGGAAAAACATGGATACCGGTGCAGCGTTCCAGACGCATGCAGAGGATGCGCTCAACGGTGTTGTGAATAAATATTTCGACCGCGCGGTTAGCGGTCAAGTTACCCTTGAAAAAGCTGATGCAGGATTTCGAGTCAAAACGAGGGTCGCCCTGTCGCGACGAATCGAGCTTGAGGCCACAGGGTATGCGCATAACGCGCATGCTGCCCTGGATGCTGCGATCGAACATGCGGAAAAGCGGTTGCGCCGCCACAAGCGCAGGCTGAAGAACCACCGCAATATCGTCACCCCGCTGGAAGAGGATGATGTGCTGCCGGCGCCGATGCTTGTCTATGCCGCCGCAGAGCAGCTTGAGGCCGCGGTGATGGATGGCGAGGCCGACGAGATGCCGCCGGTTGTCGCGGAGCTTGCCTATGACATCGAGATGCTGACGGTCGAGCAGGCCGTGATGAGGCTGGAGCTGAGCGAGGCGCCAATGCTGATGTTCCGCAATGCGGCGCATCTGGGCCTTAATGTCGTGCATCGTCGCGAAGACGGGTCCATCGGCTGGATTGATCCGCGCGGCGTCAGGCAGTTGAACAGCTAGGGCGCCACTGCTTCCGGCAGGGCTTCAGGGTCTTTGAGACCGGCGAACAGCCAGTGGCCACCGGCGGCACCGGCCCTTGCCGGGTCCATCAGCCGCAGGTGAAGAATGCCGAAATGCGGCACCGGAACGCCGACAGCGTGGTCGGGTGACGCCTGCAGCGCATGCGCAAGCGCGGCGCGGATCACACCGGAATGGGCAACAACGACCTGCGGTTCGGCTGTAAAGCCGGCGGCTGCCTCTTCCATCCAGCTGCCGACACGCTTCATCAGGGTGGCGAAGCTGTCGCCGCCCGGAGGTTCCAGCTCGGCGGTGACGAATGACCAGTTGTGCAGCGGTCCGCGCTCGATTTCTTCCCAGACCTCTGCCACCGGCCGTTCTGCCCAGGTGCCAAGGTCCATTTCCGCGAGATTGGCGCTTTCCGTCATTGATTTCGGAGCGAGCAACGGCGTCAGAAGCGCTGCTGTCTGGTGCGCCCGCAAGAGCGGCGAGACATGCCAGTCCGCGCCTTGCGGCAGCATTGCGGCTACCCGCTCCAGGCGATAGTCCAGATCCTGGATCGGCGGGTCTGCCGGCGGCACATGGCCGGATTTCTTGACCACCGGCGCGTGCCTGACGAAAAAAATCTCGCTGGTTTCCGGATGCCTGCTCATGCCGGCATCATCCCGCCGACCGAAGCCCAGCACAACAGCATGATGATTTCGGCCAGAACGACCGTCGCCCCCATCACATCGCCGGTCAGCCCTTCGACATGGCGTGTGGCAAGCTGGCCGGTCCAGATGGCAAGCGCCAGTGCCGGGATGATCATCGACGCACTGACAACCGGGCCAAGCAGCCAGATCATCGGCAGAAGACAGATAACAGCGGCAACGGCAAGCCGGGCCGCACCGGGGCGTCCGGTCAGCTGCGCAAGGCTTGCATGCGGACTGACCCGGAATGCCGCCAGCTGCACCACCGGCTGAAAGCGGCCGGCCGCCTGAAGCACCGCCATGAACAGCACGAGGTCCCAGCCAGAGAATATGCCGAGGCAGGT
>RFZL01000137.1 GCA_009920665.1 Alphaproteobacteria bacterium
AACCCCTCGTCACCACGGGTATATTCGCCGAAATAGAGCGCCGCGAGATAGCCTGCCTGGGCGAACATCAGCGTCACGATCATGAAGGCGACACCGGCGGTGCGCAGCGCCAGCAGCCCGATGGCAAGCGCCACCGCAAAGCCTGCCGCCAGCCCGGCCAGCAGCGCCGGACCGGCGCTCCATCCAAGATGCTGCACGGTCAGCGACATGCCATACATGCCGGCGGCGAAAAACAGCGCGTGGCCGAGGCTGAGCAGGCCGGTATAGCCGAACAGGATATTGTAGCCCATGGCGTAGCAGGCCAGCACCATGATCCGCGCCAGATTGCCATGATGATAGGCCGGCAGGATGAATTGCAACGCGAACAGCAGGATGATCACGCCGATATGAAGCGTCCATGACTTGCGAAGATTGCTGCCGAGGAACATGCTCACAGCCCCTTCCTCCCGAACAGCCCCTGCGGGCGGAAGATCAGGACGAAGGCAACACCGAGGGTGGCGATGATCTTGGCAAGGGTCGGTGTGAAGAAGACCGAGATCATGCCGTCGCTGATGCCGATCAGAAGCGCCGCCACCACAGTGCCGGGAAGGCTGCCAAGCCCGCCGATGATGACAACGATGAAGGACAGCAGCAGCGGATCATGCCCCATCAGGTAATGCGCCTGCTGGATCGGCACGATCAGAACGCCCGCCAGCGCCGCAAGGCCGGCACCAAGGCCGAACACCGCGGCATAGACGCGGTCCACCGGAATGGCGAAGGCGCTGGCCATCTCGCTGTCGAGCTGTGTCGCCCGCATCACCAGACCGATCCGCGTGCGCGTCATCAACAGCCAGATCGCCCCGAGAAGCAGCACCGCCGCACCAATCACGGCAAGCTTGTAGCTGGTGGTACCAAGCCCCCAGGGCCAGTAGAGCGCCATCCCGCTTTCGCTCCATTCGACAAACGGGATCGACAGGCGGTGGTTGAAAGGCGCCTCGACCGGGCGGGCATCGGGGCCATAGGTCATCAGCGTGACCTGCTGGATGATATAGAGAAGGCCGATGGTGGCGACGATGGTGCGCTCCGGGTCATAGGCGACCCGTTTGAGAACCAGCCTGTCGGCGATCGCCGCCAGCAACGCTGTCGCCGGCGGGGCCAGCAACAGGGCGGCCAGGAAATTCACCGCCGGGTGCGAATCGACCGCGTTCGCGATGATCCAGGCAAGCACCGCGCCGACCATGAAGAATTCACCATGCGCGACATTCACCACGCGCATGACGCCGAAGACCAGCGACAGGCCGAGCGCCATCAGCGACAGCACCGCCGCCGTGACAAGCCCTTCAAGCAGACCGAGAATCAGATAGGGACCAAGTTCCATGAGTTGTGGCGAACGCCACTCCCCCTCAACAGACCGGAATAATTGAATGGGGCGCGACCGGCATCACCGCCCGCCGCGCCCGAAGATTAGCCCGAAAATTAGAAGGACTGCTTGGTGTAGTCCGTCTCATCGGGATAGTAGGTATCCTCGATCGAGGTCGTGTGCGCGAGGACCAGCCTGCCATTCTCGACCCTGGTGATATATTGATGGCCGAAGGTCTGGTGCGTCTTGCCG
>RFZL01000138.1 GCA_009920665.1 Alphaproteobacteria bacterium
CTTGTCGCCGATGTCTATGCTGCTGGCGAAGCACCAATAGCCGGTGCCGACAGGGACTCATTGGTCAACGGGCTTCGCGATCACGGCCATAAGGGCGCCTCGGCGCTGGGAACGCCAGATGATCTGGCAAAGGAAATTGCCGCCCGCACGTCTCCCGGCGATCTGGTCATGTGTCTTGGCGCCGGTGACATCACCAGCTGGGCAGCGGCACTACCGGCACAGCTGGACGCCATCCACAACGGACAGACAAAGGAGACAGGCACATGACCCTGCTTGA
Source organism: Alphaproteobacteria bacterium (assembly GCA_009920665.1). Lineage (GTDB taxonomy): Bacteria > Pseudomonadota > Alphaproteobacteria > Puniceispirillales > Puniceispirillaceae > UBA8309. The sequence goes on from RFZL01000138.1 coordinate 278, forward strand.
CAGATTGCCTGCTGTCCGCGGCACCTACGCGGCCAATGCTCCGATGGCCAGCCACACATGGTTCGGCGTTGGCGGGCCAGCTGATGTGATCTTTACCCCGGCAGATCAGGCCGATCTTGGCGCCTTCCTGGCTGGCTGTCCGGCGGACATTCCGGTCATGCCTGTTGGCGCTGGATCCAATCTTCTGGTGCGCGATGGCGGTATCGCCGGTGTGGTAATCAAATCAACCGACAGTCTCACCGCAATCAGCCATGAAGGCGATGTCGTCATCGCCGAGACCGGTGCGCTGGATGCTGACGTTGCCCGTTATGCCTCACGCGCCAATCTTGGTGGCCTTGAATTCCTGATCGGTATTCCCGGCACCATCGGCGGCGGGCTGCGCATGAATGCGGGTGCCTATGGTCGCGAATTCAAGGATATTGTGATCAGCGCCGAAGGGTTTGACCGGCAAGGCAACAAAATCAGTGCAACCCCGGCAGAAATGGGTATGGCTTATCGTCACAGTGATGCCCCCGCCGACTGGATCTTTACGGCAGCCAGATTACAGGCACAGCCGGCAGAGCGCGAGGCAATCCGGTCGAGAATGAAAGACATCGTTGCCAGCAGAGGCGATGCACAACCTCGCGGTGTGCGCACCGGAGGTAGCACCTTTGCCAATCCGGTTGGCGGCAAGGCATGGCAGGAGATTGACCGGGCTGGTTGCCGTGGCTTGACGGTTGGCGGCGCACAGGTCTCCGAGAAACACTGCAATTTCCTGATCAACACCGGCAGCGCCACCGCCGCCGATATTGAAACTCTTGGCGAGACCATCCGTGCCCGCGTTGCCGCAGGTGGCGGACCGGACCTGCGCTGGGAAATTCGTCGGGTTGGAATTCCATCACAGGAGGCATCGTCATGAACAGTGATCGCGTTGCCGTATTGATGGGCGGATGGACATCTGAAGCCGCAGTCAGCCGTGTATCTGCCAGCTTTTGCGGCAAAGCCGCACGCAGCAGTGGCTGGGACGCAATCGAGGTCGAGGTGGACCGCGACCTGCCTGAAAAGCTGCGTGAGATCAATCCGGGCCGGGTATTCAATGCGTTGCACGGCCAGATCGGTGAAGATGGTAATGTGCAAGGGCTGCTCAACATAATGAACATCCCATACACACATAGCGGTGTTCTGGCTTCGGCGCTGGCGATGGACAAGATCATGGCAAAACGTGTTCTGGCCCTTGCCGGAATCACCGTGCCTGCGGATATCCCACTGGTTGAAGACAGCCGCGTCTATCCGCAAGACATCACTCAGGCGCATGTGATCAAGCCACGAAGCGAT
>RFZL01000139.1 GCA_009920665.1 Alphaproteobacteria bacterium
CTTGTGATTTGGGCGTCGCGATGCAGCTGGTGGTGGAAATGCCCGACAAGCACCCGGCGGCTGTTGCCAAGAAGCAGCTCGTGAAACCCGGTATGGCCAAAGATCGCCGACAGCGCCAGCATGTAGCCATGAAACATGATCAGAACCGGGTGTGACGGCACCACAAGGTGGATCAGCATCGAGCTGAAATAGATCACATGCTCGACCGGGTGCATCGAAATGCCGGACCAGGGGCCGACATTCACATTGCGATGATGCAGGGCGTGAACATACCGGTAGAGCGGCCCGACATGCAGCAGCCGGTGCCCCCAGTAGAAATGGAACGCCACCCACATGCCAGTGCAAAACACGATGGCGGAGAACAGCACCGGGTTCCCGGCAAAGGAGATCGCCGGCATTACCCCGTTGGCATGCGCCCACAGCAGCAGCACGGAATATCCGCTCCAGACCGTGACGCCGCTGGCCAGCGACCAGAACATGTTGTCGTGAACCTGATTGCCAAAGGTAAAGCGCCCGCCACCGCGATGGCCGAATTGCGGGACATATTTGGTCTCGTCGCCCTGCTTGCGAAGCGTGTAGAAAAACAGGTGAAACCCGCCGGCAAAAATCATCACCATGCCGAAATTCAGCGCATAGATGATACCTGCCCAACCCCATGACAGCACCGATATGTCGCCAAGCGGCGCCTCGAGCAGCGCCCAGCCGCCAATGGCAAGCAGCAGGAAGATCACCGTCTCCGAAAGACTCAGCCAGTAGTCGCGGTAATAGGCGGCAATCCGGTCAATTCGCCACGGAAACTCGAACAGCGGGTTGTTGCCGATCGGCAGTTCCGGCGCGTAATGCCATTCCCCCCTCGGCGTTTTCGCCTGCGCCGCCTCATGCGCTTCGATCTGCTGCGACATCCTGAAAACCTCGTTATTCCTGCCAGCCAAACGTTGCGACGGTGACAGAAAACCGGATCACCGACAATGGCATGATTTCACCTGCCTCAATCAGGCCAGTGGAGGGGCCTATGGCGCATTGATTTCAGGTCGGATAAACATGATGGACGCCAGCCTTGCAGGCTCGGCATCCAGCATTGCAGGCGGACGCCTTTTCCGCGCTGCCGCCGAACCACAGGATCCCTGCCCTTGACCGAGGCCAGTTCACCCCTCTCGACCCGCGTGCCCGTCCATTCTCTGGGCATCAGCCAGATTCTGTCCTACGGGCTGATGTTCTATGCCTTCGCCGCCCTGAAGACACCTGTTGCCGCCGCAACGTCTCTCGGCGAATCCACAGTTCTGACCATTCTCAGCATGGCGCTGATCCTTCAGGCCATCCTGATGCCGATTGTCGGCAGCTGGTGTGACCGCCACGGTGCGCTGTCGGTCATGCGCATCGGCTTTCTGACGGGCGCTGCCGGGATTGCCGGGCTGGGATTTGCCGGGGCGGTCCCCGTTCCCACAATGATCTGGCTTACCGGATGTTTCCTGCTGGTCGGAACCGGACTGGCGATGTCGACCTACGAGGTCGCCTTCAGCGCCGCCGTGCAGCTGCATGAAGCCAAATCAAGACGCAGCATCTCGATCATCACCTTCTATGGCGGTGTG
>RFZL01000140.1 GCA_009920665.1 Alphaproteobacteria bacterium
CAGTGGAACCGCTGGTTCGAACAGTGTCCCGAACTGATCTTCCAGGGCCGGACAGGCGATGATGTGCGCCGCGCCCGTAAAGAGGGCCGCACCGCGATCTTCTTCGGCTTTCAGAATCCGTCACCGATCGAGGATGACATCGGGCTGGTGGAAATCTGCCACACGCTTGGCGCGCGTTTCATGCAGCTGACCTATAACAACCAGTCATTGCTGGCGACCGGATGCTATGAGGCCGAGGATACCGGCCTGACCCGCATGGGCCGCGCCGTTGTGGCCGAGATGAACCGGGTCGGGCTGGTCGTCGATATGAGCCATTCCGCCGAACGATCAACCCTCGACGCCATCGAGCATTCCAGCCGTCCAATCGCCATCACCCACGCCAATCCGTCCTTCTGGCACCCGGCGCGGCGCAACAAATCGGACGATGTTCTGCGCAGCCTTGGCGAGAGTGGCGGCATGCTGGGCTTTTCGCTCTACCCGCATCACCTGAGGAACGGATCCGACTGCACATTGGATGATTTCTGCGCGATGGTGGCGCAAACGGCCGAACTGATGGGGCCGGAGCGGATCGGCATCGGCACAGATCTGTGCCAGGACCAGCCTGACAGCGTCGTCGAATGGATGCGCGTCGGCAGATGGACAAAGGACATTGATTATGGCGAGGGAAGCGCCGGCAATGCCGGATTTCCGCCGATGCCGGACTGGTTCCGGGATAACAGACACTTCGTCGCACTTGCCGATGGTCTGCGCCGGCAGGGCTTTGCAGAGGACGAGATCGCGGGCATCATGGGCGAGAACTGGCTGAAATTCTTCGACACCAGCTTTGGACCTGATCATGCCTGACGGCCGCGAGACACCTGCAAGCCGCAACAGACCCGGTACCGGCGCGTTCCGGCAGGCACCGCTGCGACCACCGCAGACCGTGATGCGACTGGCGCGCATGGGGGCCTTCCACCAGAGCCGGCTCAGTTTCATGCGGGTCCTGCTGCGCCGGCTGAAGGCCGAGGGATGGGTCGTCGACAGGCCGGTCTTCGATATCAATGAAAGCGGTGTCGGTGTTGCCACCTACCGGGCGCGTGGGCCGCAGGCCACCTACACGCTGGTCGCCTTTGCGCATCAGCTTGATGATGATCAGCGTTCGGACCGGGTGATCGCCGAGGCGTGGGACGCCACCTTCACCCTGTGTGACGGCGAGGTTGACAGGGCGCAGATCGACCGGCTGGCCGGCAATGTCCCGAAGCAGGAGGCAGGCCGCATTTCCGAGAACGAGCTTGTACTGTCGCGTGCCAACAAATCGGTGCGGCTGTTCAGCCATGTCGTCGATTCGCTTGCCGCCGGGGATCAGCCCAATCCGGAGATGATCGAATCTGTCGGCTATCTGTTCCGCACCACCGCCGTCTATGGCGCCGGCAAGTTCGGCGCCGCCGACCGGGCACAATGGAGCACGCGGCCCGAATTCACCGGATCCTTCCAGCCCGAGATGCTGGCCGTATGGCTGATCCGCGCCTTTTCCATCGATATCGTGGAACATGCGGCGCGGATGAAATCACCGGCAACCGCTGTCGCCATGGACCCGGACATTCG